>NJEE01000067.1 GCA_002255045.1 Candidatus Bathyarchaeota archaeon ex4484_205
GATTCCTACATACAGTTCACTTATTGCATATCGTGTGGTCTTTGCTACTCAGCATGCCCTACTTCTTCTCTGAGGGATTGGCTAGGCCCCCAAGCTTTGATGACAGCCTACAGGTTTTCGGCAGATTCGAGGGACTCCGGATTCAAGGAAAGGTTAGAAGCAGTTAAGGATCACTTGGGATTCTGCCACTTGGCCAATTCCTGCTCTGAGGTTTGTCCAAAGGGAGTTGACCCCTCTCTAGGGATACAACTCTTGAGAAGGAAAGCGAACAGGTTCTCCTTGCTTGGAGATAGGAAGAGAAAACCAAGGGGGTTAGTGCCTCCAAGAGAGAAAGGAGAGCCAATCCCTTACCCGGAGCCGACTGTGGAAGGGGCTGAGGAGGAGATAAGTAGATTGCTAAGAGGGGAGAAATCCAGATAGGAAGTATTATTAGAAACTCATGACGACGAAAGGAATAAAGATCAATCTGTAAGACAAAAATCACCTATAGCTACAATTATAGCGTTCACCTATCTGACTGTCTAGGCAAAGGTCTCGAGAATTAAGGCTAAATCTATATTGAGCACTAGGCCACTTCATAGGAAAGAGGATAACAATAAGACATCACCGAAGCGCACTTCGGCTTAAGACATTCAATGAACCTCCTCATATTAATCCGAGACAGATGTAGTTAATCGAGACGAACAAAAACATATTAATATCATGGACTTCTGAGAACTCAGGGTCTGCCTTGGAGATAAGGGAGGGCTCCCTAATAGAAGGACCTTTGTGGAACGAACCCGTCAGAGTAGAGAAGGTGGAGAGGATCGGGAGGTTTCTCAGGATAGTTGGAGTGACGAGTAATACCAGAGTTCCTGTGGATCAAATACTCACTGAAGATCAATTCAGCCTCATAAGACCAGTGGAAGATAGATTGGACTTCTCATCCCCAGGGGAAGAGGTGTTTCTTTCACTTGAAGCAATTAGATTCAGATGCGCCTCTCTATTCGACCCTTTATTGGCAATGAACACTTCTAAGATAGATCCCCTCCCACATCAAATAGAAGCAGTCTACGGATATGTGCTAAAGCTCCCTAGAATAAGATTCTTGATAGCAGATGATGCAGGTGCGGGAAAAACCATAATGGCTGGGCTAATAATAAAGGAATTGAAACTCAGAGGATTAGCGAAGAGGATTTTGATAGTAGTGCCAGGCCATCTAAAAGACCAATGGAGAAGGGAGATGAAGGAGAAGTTCAAGGAGGAATTTGTCTTAATAGACAGAGGGTTCGTTGATTCTCATTATTCGGAAAACGTATGGGAAAAATATGATCAAGTAATAACCTCGATGGACTTTGCAAAAAGGAAGGAGAGAATACCTGAGTTATTATCTGCGAACTGGGACTTAGTAGTGGTTGACGAAGCCCATAAGATGTCTGCCCATGTACACGGGAAGAAGGTAAGCAAAACCAAGAGGTATAAATTGGGAGAAGTGCTTTCCAAGAACTCTGAACACTTGTTGTTTTTAACTGCCACACCACATTCAGGAGACACAGAAAGCTTCAGATTGTTCTTGGATTTACTGGCCAAGGGCTTCTTTGCCACTCAAGAGATACTCGAAGAATCTGTCAGGAGTGGAGACAATCCCCTATTCATAAGGAGAAGAAAGGAGGATTTGAGGGACTTCGAAGGGAGACCGCTGTTCCCTCCTAGAAAGGTCAAAACAGTCACTTTTTCTCTTTCCGACGGAGAGAGAAGACTCTACTCGGACCTATCCAGGTACGTAACGGAGCAGTACAACAAATCCAGATCTCTTAGAAAGGACGAAAAGAGGAGAAACGTCGTTTTCGCTCTAATAATACTCCAAAGAAGAATGGCCTCCAGTACCTATGCTCTTCTGAAGTCTTTGAAGAGAAGGAAAGAGAAGCTAGAGGAGATAGTAAAATCTGGAATTGTAGAACATCCTACTATACCTCTAGAGGAAGACATCGAAATAGAAGATTACTCTGAGGGGGAGAGATGGGAAATAGAGAGCAAATTAGAAAGTTTAAGTGCATCAGAAACAATAGAAGAACTAAAAAAAGAAATAATGGCCATAGATCAACTCATAGAGGAAGCAGAGGAGATACTAAAAAGAGAGAGGGAGGTGAAATTAGAGAAGCTCAGGAAGATATTGGAATCAATAGGAGACGAGAAGATAATAGTTTTCACGGAGTCCAGAGACACGTTAGAGTATTTGGTAGAGAAGATAAAGTCTTGGGGTTACTCGGTGAACTACATACACGGTGGTATGAGACTAGAGGAGAGAGTCAAGGCTGAGAAGGTATTCAAGAATGAAACTCAGGTATTGGTCGCAACTGAGGCAGCAGGAGAGGGAATAAATCTACAGTTTTGCCATCTAATGGTAAATTACGACCTACCTTGGAATCCCAATCGCTTAGAGCAGAGAATGGGAAGAATTCATAGATATGGGCAGCAAAGAGAGGTACACATATTCAACATGGTCACCAAAGACACGAGAGAGGGCCAAGTCCTCTCAAAGCTATTAGAGAAACTAAAGGAGATAGAGAAAGCATATGGAAGCGATAAAGTCTTCGACGTCATTGGAGAAATAATACCAGGGAGGAGAATAGAACAACTGATAGTTGAGGCAGTGACGAATAGTAGAACGATGGATGAGATACTGAAGGAGTTGGATTTCGAGGTAGACGAGAAATATATCTCAGAGATAAAATCAAAACTAGGGGAGAGTCTAGCAACTGAATTCATAGATTACACTAGGATAAGGGAAATGGAGGAGAAGGCGAGAGAACACAGACTAATACCAGAATATGTGGAGGAATTCTTCAAGAGGGCCTTCTCTAAGGCTGGAGGAGAATTCACCTACAGAAACGGAGTAATGTCAATAAGGAAGATACCAAGAGTTCTGAAAAATATCTCGAAGGAGGACTGGTTCATTAAGAGATTCGGTTACCTAATGGATAGATATCCTAAAGTGACTTTCGATAAGGAGATAGCATTCAAGAATCCCGAATTGGAATTCGTCTCCTTCGGTCACCCCCTCTTAGAGGTAGTACTAGAGTGGGTCTCAAGGGAGTTCTCCCATTTATTGAAGAAGGGTTCAGTCTTCTTAGATCCATCTGGATCACTAAACGGAGTAATATGGTTCTTCGAAGGAGAAATAAGAGATGGAAAGGGGGAAGTTGCAGGAAAAAGATTGTTTGCAATCTATGATGATGGTAATTCACTCAGGGAGATGGATCCCTCCGTAATATGGGATTTGGTACCAGCGTCATTTAACCAAGAAGGAGACTACATAGTGGAGAGAGAAAGAGAAAAAGTGATAGAATTTGCAATAAACCTAATACTAGAATACAAAAATGAATTAGAAAAAGAAAGAGAGAGGCAATGCGAAATAAAGAAGAAATACGGCGTTAAATCCCTAGAGTATCTCATAGGGGAGTTAGAGGCAGACATAATTAGTTTGGAAGCTAGGAAGGAAGCTGGAGAAGAGGTGGATCTCCCCCTTAGAAATAAAATCATGAGGAAGGAGGAATACGAGGAGGCCCTAGAAGAGCTGAAGAGAGAAATAAATATGGAGAAAAGCCTCACTATATCAACTCCGAACCTAATAGGAGCCATATTAGTTAGACCCATTCTAACAAGAGCAGACGAAGAAGTTGAGAGAATAGGGATGGAAATAGCCATGGAGTACGAGAGGTCTCAAGGGAGATATCCAGAGGACGTATCTCATCTCAATTTGGGATTCGACATAAGGTCTAGAGACGAAGAAGGGAGGGTAGTGAGATACATAGAGGTGAAGGCTAGGAGCGAAATTGGTCCAGTTTCTCTAACGCCGAACGAGTGGTTCAAGGCGAGGAGATTCGGAGATTCCTATTATCTATACATAGTGACCAATGCTAGGACTTCCCCAGAGCTCTATGTTATAAGGAACCCAGCAGAGAGTTTGGAGGTAGAAGAGAAAACAGAAGTAGTTAGATTTATTGTTAGAGAGGAGGAATGGATTAGAAAGGGGGAGAAGAAGCTCAGCGGAATTTGATAATAGCCAATGATTGGGTTAACTAAAGGAGTGATGGAAAAGGTCAACTATATAATTTCGAGGTAGAACAGTTCAGAGGGTTAAACTCATGAAGAAAAGATTCATAGAAGTCATTTTCCCTGTTAAGGAGGTAAGCGAGGAGTCAGTGAGGGAGAAGAACATAAGACACGGTCACATCTCGACTCTGCACATATGGTGGGCTAGGAGACCTCTAGCAGCCTCCAGAGCTACAGCATATGCTGCCCTAATAGATGTCCCAAATACTCAGGAGGAAATAGAGAAGAAGAAGGATTTCATATCCAAAATGTGTAAATGGGAGAACTCTCTCCGACGTGAATACATAGAGAAGGCCAGAAAGGACATACTGGAAAAATATGGAGGAAGAACCCTTAGAGTCTTAGATCCCTTCGCTGGAGGAGGATCCATTCCACTCGAGTGTCTGAGATTAGGGCTGGAGACCTACGTCGTGGAATACAATCCCGTGGCAATCCTTATACTGAAGTGTACTTTAGAGTATCCCCAGAAGTACAGGAGGAAACTCCTAGAAGATGTTAAAAAGTGGGGAAATTGGGTTTTGGAAGAGGCTAAAAAGGAGATAAGTAGGTTTTATCCTCCAGATGGGGACGGCTCTATACCCGTTGGTTACATCTGGGCTAGAACTATTCCCTGTCAGAATCCTTCATGCGGTGCTGAAATCCCTCTGATGAGGCAGTTCTGGCTTGCGAAAAAGGACAACAAGAAGGTCGCTTTATATCCGTATGTTGAAGGAAAGGAGGTAAAGTTCAGGATAGTTGGAGATGGCTATGAAAAGATGCCTGAAGGCTTTGACCCCTCAAAAGGTACAGTCTCAAGGGCAATAGCAACATGCCTAGTTTGTGGTTATACTGTTGATGCAAAAACGACGAGAAGGCTATTTCAAGAAGGAAAATCAGGGCAGAGGATGGTGGCTGTTGTTCTGCACAAGAAGGGAGAGAAGGAAAAAAGATATAGACTGGCAACTGAGAAGGATTTGGAGGTTTTCAGGGAGGCAGAAAAGTATCTGGAGGAGAAGAGGGAAAGGTTGATGGAGGAGTGGGGAATTGACCCTGTGCCGGATGAGGAACTTCCCCCAAAGGAAACATTAGGTTTTCGTGTTCAAAGATACGGAATGCTTAAATGGGGCGACCTCTTCAACTCCCGCCAGAAACTGGCTTTAATTACTTTCACCGAAAAGGTCAGGCTTGCATATAAGAAGATGATTGAGGAAGGGTATGATGAAGAGTATGCGAGGGCAGTGGTGAGTTATTTGGGGTTGGGAGTGAGTAGATTGGCAAATAGAAATAGCAGATTAAATGTTTGGAATGTATTTGCTGAAAAAGCAGAACAAGTTTTTCTGAGACAAGCTCTACCTATGCTATGGGATCATGCTGAAACTAATTTAATTGATGGTGTTCAAGGATGGGAAAAGCAGTTTAGTTATATTCTATCTACTCTAGAAAACCTTTCTCAGATTCCACCCGTTCGGATGGAGGAGGAAGGATGAAGAGTCTGGAGGAAGTTAAAAGGGTTCTTCGGGAACACAAAGAGGAAATACGGAGGAAATATGGTGTGGTGATACTTGGCATATTTGGTTCTGTTGCAAGGGGAGAGCAGAAGAAAACAAGCGATGTGGATATTCTCTTTGAAATTGAAAGACCAATAGGACTCAAGTTCTTTGAACTGTGGGAGGAGCTTGAAAAATTGCTCGGCTGTGAGGTTGACCTCGTAAGGGAAAAGCTTCT
>NJEE01000068.1 GCA_002255045.1 Candidatus Bathyarchaeota archaeon ex4484_205
GGAGCAATCTCCACCACTGGGGAACTCAAATATTAACTTAGCCTTATCTTCCTCTATCAGAAAGCATCCTGTTCTAATGACATCATATTTATTCATCTCCCAGAAATTCTCCTCCCATCCTTCCTCTCCCTCCACTGTGAAGAACCTTCCCATCACAATTATCCTCCCATCAACCTCCACAGCATCCGGCCCCTGTATTATCCTGTCAAGAGGCATATGCCTCCATTGGTTCTCCTCGGAATCAATCTGCTCCAGCTTAAGCATTCTCATATTCCATCTCCTGCGGGCGAAGGCGAAGAGATGTTTATCAACTCTCACCAAGGCTGTCTCATTAACCTTATCTCCTTTATATAATGTCTTCAAAAGTCTCCACTTCAATCCATCCTCAGACTCCATCAGATCTATCTGCCAACTGTTTGGATCTCCATACTTCCCCCTCCTTATGTACCGGACTACCTGCATCCTGTCTCCCAGCCTCAACGGCCTCCAGAATATTCCATCTCCACACTTCACAGGTCCCTCCCAGTTCTCTCCGTCATCACTATGGAAGCAGAATGTCACTCTCTCCTTGACCGCCTTTCCAAACTCATATGGCTCGGGTGGCGGTGAAGATGGTTTGGTTGAGGCGATGTATAGGAAGAGCCTTCCCTTGAAACCAACGATCTTCGGATCTCTGAGATCCCATCCCTTCATTGAGAAGACCTTCTTCAGCCTCCAGTCCTCCAGGTCCAGAGATTTAATGAGGTATATTTTGCCATAGTCTATGGGCTCTCTATCATATCTCACATGATTCTCTCCATGTCGGAATACTATGTAATACCTCCTGTTGAATCTCTCAATGTCTGTGAATGCGTTGTGTAAACCCTCTCCATACACCTTTTTAATCCCTAAGATATTGATCTCGGGGAAGCCATGTATCCCCCAATGCTCCAAGATACCCTTCGCAATGTAGGATGCCATTATGCCCTGAGCCTTAAGTGATGGATGGGCTCCATCACATATTGTGTCCCATAGAAACCTGTTCTCCTCAAATAGTCTAAATATGTCTATCAACACAATCTTCCCCTCATTTGCTATCTTCCTCGCCCTCTCAGCGATCTCCCTCACATCCCTCCTAAATGCCATAATCTCCTCTGGAGACATCTTAGGGTTCTTATATCTCTCAGTAGCTGGGTTTGGTGTCATCAGTATGACATCTATATCATGCTCCTTTAGGATGTGAATTATTCTCCGGGTTGCCTCCTCATATTTCCCTACACTCTCCTTCCTGGCGTCGTTCAACCCGAACATGACGAGAGTTAAGTCTGGAGTGTATTTCAGCACATCTTCCTCTATCCTTTTTAAGGCTTGTGATGCCGTATCTCCCCCCACACCAGAGTTCACCACCCTCACATCTCTCCCCATCCAATCTCTCAGTATTCTCTCCAATATTGAGGTCCATCTGTTTGATTCCCTCAAATCCGGTGAAGAAAGTCCCTTCGTCACAGAATCTCCAAAGGCAACTATTATCATTGTGTGAAATCATCTTTGAAACTCTCAATGAATTTATTTAAGTGTAATTGGAAAATTGTAGAAGACTCATATCTTCCATAAGAAACCCTTGATATAATATTGATGTACTCAATACCCATATGCAAATAGAAAAAAAATTTTATCTTCATTTTCAAACATTCAATAAGGTGAGTTGGAGCACAAATTTTGGTTATTAATTCTCCTCCTCATCCTTTATACCTCTCTATATCCCGCCCCATTGGGAAGCGGTGGAGAGGAATACACCATCCTCACAGGAACCTTCAACATGAAATACGAAGCCTTCGAACCAGTAGATATAGCGCAGGCAGGAGACTCCCTTTTCATGCTCCTTCACAACTTCACCACCCCACGAGAAGGTACCTGCCTCCTAATGTACCACAATTACGAAGTTGATTGGTTCCCATTTTATTTCGAGCTGAATGGATGGATTGCACAGGAGTGGCCGAAGGACCTCGAATATTCTCATGGTAGGATATTCATCCTCTCCAATATTTACCACCCTGATATTGGGGAATCCTTCTACCTTCGGAGTGTTGACCCCGAACACCCAGCCGGTGGCTCAGAAAAGAACGCCATCATAATCCCACCTAGAAAAGGTCCTCCTTGTCCACGTATGAATAAGCTTGCTTTCCTCAACGACTTCATCTACATTGTGGGTGAGAATCTGACGAGAACCAAATGGATAGGGGTTCTGGAGAAATATAGTCTGGATGGTGATCTGATGTGGTCTCGTGAATGGGGTTCAGACCTTCAATCTCATAAAGTCAATGACTTCATTGTAGACGAGGATTCCTCCTCTCTGTATATGGTTGGAAGAGGTAAGAAAGATGAAAATCGGTTAATATGTCTCTTTAAGATGGATGAGGATGGTTCAATCGTCTGGAAGAAGGAGATTTCCCAATCTGGCATCGTAGATGATGTGAGGCTAGCGGTAGATGGTGGCGATATATATCTTACATATATTCCCTCCTGGGCACTCTACAGTAGTTCACCTGCGGTCATAGTTGTGAAATATGACTCCTCAGGTTCCCTCTTATTCAACCAAACTATAAACCTCGAGGGTAGAATACGTCATTCACACTCTTCCTATATTCTCGAAAATCACACCTTGGTGGTTGATATAATTACTTCAAAGGGAAGAATATGTGAAGTTAATCACATATTTATCTCTCCAACTGGAGAGTATCATATAACGAAACTTCCTTTTATTTACTCACCCTCTCTACGGCCTACATATGGCGTTCTGCGGCACGGCATTGAGAATGGAAAGGAGACTATATATGGCCTCCTCCTGTCTGACTCATCGTTCTTCGAGAATTGGTTTCTTATCTTGACATGTCAATATGTAGAAGACGCTTCATACCACTTCATCTTTCTCAGTCCTGACGATGTCTCTGGATATGGAATGGCATTGATAGGGGATACCCCCTTCATAGCATATTCAGTTCGATATCTCAACGGCTCCTATGGTTTCAATATTGTGAAGTTTGAGAACAATAAGTTAATAACCCTATTGAACAGTACAAGCCTTGCAGAGATAGAGGATGTGGCATCCTATGGAGATAGCCTCTATGTAGTCAGCAGTGAAAATTCCTCTATCTGGAAGTTTAACTCCAATGGTCAGCTGGAGTGGTCTAAAGCAGGAGGGTCAAATAATTATCTCTGTGTCTCTGCAGATGATACCGGTATCTATGTGGGAGGCTCCTCCTCCCTTTCAGGGATACTGCAGAAATTCTCCCATTCTGGCACATTAGTCTGGGAAATCCAACCTATACAAGAGGTAGAAATATATGATATTGAACTTTACGGAGATAAAATTTATATGACTGGCCCTGCCAGTAATGGAACCACCTTCCTTGGTGCGGTCTCAAAGGATGGTGAGATAGAATGGGTTAAATGTGTAGACATCATTGAGGGGAAAGGAGATCGTACATCACAGATAAAGCTAGGCCCAAACGGCGAGATAGTTCTCAGAGTGTTTGGCAAAGGCTTCTTTATAGTGGTACTAGATAGTGAAGGCAATATACTTAGTGAGGCAAAAAGAAGTACTGCAAGCATCCTTCCCACCGAGCGTGGAATATACTCTCTCGCGTACAGCGAATTGGCTCTGTTTGATTACGATCTCAACAAAATATCCTCAGTAGGTAGCTACATTGCTTCTCACACCTTTACACCTATGTATCAAACGTTTTCTGATCCTCTGATCCTCAAAGATGGTAAGCTCTATACCCTCCAGTTCTGTACGTATGGAACCCTCCTCCTCCGGATCTTTGACGAATCAGAGTTCCTTGGAGGTTCGACGACAGAGTCAACTACATCTACTGAGGTGTCCTCCACTGAGACATCTACATCCACTACCCCCTCTACTGAAAAGGGATACCTCTTAACACTTATAGTTGTTGGCGCCATTATTGTGTTCCTGGTTATAATTCTCGTATTTACATTTCTGAGGAGACGTAGACTTCCTCCTCCACCGCCTCCACCACCATAATTAGTCAACTCCATTGTGATTGCCTCCCCCTTTCTTTCACAGATCTAAGTATCCTAGTTGAACCTACTGAGAGGAAAATTAATAACTCCCTACGGCGATTTGAATCCCTTGATGAATATCAAGAAGCCTTTGGAATGGGGTGTGTCTCCTGTCCCAAGGAAGTATAGATTGCTCCGTATCTTCGACTACTTTGTCCTCTGGTCCAGCTTAGGTGTGGGTCTCCTCGTCTTCCAAGCCGGCTCTCTCCTAACCCCCAGCCTAAGCCTACTAGATGCCTTCCTGATCAGCCTTGTAGGCTCCGTGATTGGAAGCCTTCTCCTGGCAGCGGCGGGAATCTATGGAAGCCGGTTTGGTGTACCAACTATGGTCAGCCTCAGACCTGTTATGGGCTCCTATGGCTCATATCTGGCTACCGCCCTGAACGTAATCCAATTGGTAGGATGGACTGCCTTTGAGATTCTGATTATGGGTGAGGCTGCTGCACAACTCTCAGGAGACATCTTCGGAGAGTATACAACTCTCTTCTGGATCTCCGTAGTAACCTTGTGGTGCTGGCTTCTGGCAATTGGAGGTCCCCTAACTGTTGTGAGGGAGTGGCTTGAGAAGTTCGCAATATGGCTCGTCTACTTCTCAACCATCTGGATAACCTACAGCGTAGTTTCTCACCCCCAGTTTCAATATGTACTCACAGCCAAGGGCTCAGGGGGACTTCCTCCCTCCGTAGCCCTCGACCTAGTTATAGCTATGCCCATCTCATGGATGCCGCTGATCTCAGACTACAGCAGATTCGCGAAGGATGATAAAAGCTCCTTCCTGGGAACATTCCTCGGCTACACCCTTGCCAACACATGGTTCTACGCACTGGGAGCCTCCTTCCCATATGTGCTGAGGGAGGATGTGGTTCCAGCAATAGCCTCACTCACATTTGGAAACCTCGCACTCATATTCATCCTCCTCGACGAGACCGATAATGGTTTCGCAGACATATACTCCACAGCAGTATCCATACAGAACATCTTCCCGAAGATCAGACAGTGGAAGCTTATCACCCTAACCTCACTTCTCGGCGGGTTACTGGCTCTCACAATCCCCCTCAAGCAGTATGAATATTTCCTCCTCATGATAGGTGCACTGTTCATCCCACTCTTCGGAGTGACCCTATCCGACTTCTACATCCTGAGAAAGAGATACCGAGAGGAAGACTTCTATAAGAACGTAAAGAAAATAAAGGTAAGCAGTATAATAGCTTGGGTTGTTGGTGTCGTAACATACTTCCTAATATACCAGTATTATCCTGACATAGGTGCAAGCCTACCTGCCTTCTCAGCCTCATTCCTCCTGAAGGCACTTCTAGAGAAATTTTCAACCCAGTAGAGATAATTAGTCTTAGGTACTATATCATTACAAGAAAAGCCTACAACTATAATGCTCCCCACGTTTACTCCACTATCATAAAGAGAAAAAAACTTTAAGTATCTACTGCTCTATCAGATGAGTTTCTATAATTACCTTGTCTTTACTTGAGAAAGGTAATTCCCTTCCCTTCTCATGATTAGTTTGAGGTGTCTGAAGTTCTCCTCTCTTATTGGGTACTTCCCCACCTTCTTTGCGTATTCAACCTCATATTTTAGCATCTCTGGAGGTATGTTAGCATACGTCTCTCCTCCATTATCAAATATGTATCCTCCGCCCGGTGCTGCATAATATATGCACTTCTCCACCTCC
>NJEE01000069.1 GCA_002255045.1 Candidatus Bathyarchaeota archaeon ex4484_205
CCACTATCTCTCTTATCGCACCTTCATAGCCTGAAATCCCACCCGCCTCCGCTAATCTTGCCAATAGCTCCTTTAGTTCTCTCAGGAATTCATCCTCCTCCTTACCAAAGGATGTTTGGAAGAGAATCCGAGATACGGTGATTAATTCAAGCGACTTAAACCTCTCTCTCAGATTCAGTGTGTCCTCATAGCTCATTATGATGACCTGAGAGGGTTGGCATACTACAGCTTCGAAGCCCCCAGTTTCCTCATTCTTCTCGAGATAGTAGGGGAGAATAGGTCTGGAATCAATATCTTTTAAGGCGGATATTTTATCATCAGAGAAAATACCTGAAATGGTAAAGTTTCTGTAGAACACTCTGTTCACACCCACTTGTACATATAAGGAGAGAGAGTCACCTTCCTTGAGATCATATACTTCAGCAAGGGATTTGCTAATGGCGATGGATCCTCCTCTCATGGTTGGAGGTTTACCGCTCACCATAATTTGAGACAGATATCCAGTAAATTCATCTTCACTCATTGAGAAACCTATTATTCCACGAAGAGGAATCGAGTACTCACCGAAATATAGGTAGCCTATAGGCTCTTCCTTTGGAAGAGACTCAGATTTTGGAGACACCTTTGTGACACCTTCATATCCTTCAAGCCATGTGACATCCTCGGGGCTTATGGGCAAATATGGAAGAATAGAGCCCTCTATAGCTGGGTTTCTGATGAGGATCCCAGAATAAGGAACTGTCCCAGAGACTTCATCTGTAACTATCTCTTGAACTCGGGAGACAGAGGTGAAGACAGTTATGGCCATTATAACTATTGATAGGGAGACTATGATGCTTAGAGTTCTGAACTTCTTTCTGCGTATATTTCTCTTCGCAAGGGAGAATAAGGGAATGAGCAGCCTCTTGAGAGGAGGCCTCCCATAAATCGTATGCTCTTTATATATTTTCGGATAAATCAACAAAATGGAGAGAGGAATTAGAAGAGAAACTATGGAGTATAAAAAGTACTCACTGAGCTCCACCACTTTGGATCCAGGATATATATAGTAGAAGACAGCTATCTCAATTAAGAAGTATATCAAAGCTAGTAAGAATTGCCTATTTCTCTTCTCAGAAGTTATAAGTCCGAGTGCGATGGCGAAGAACCCTAGGAAGATGGGTATCAGTTTTGAACCGGTAAGGGCAATTCCAATAAGTTCCCCGAGCTCCTTCTCTATAGCTGCCAGTTTAAGATAGGCAATTCGGAGGAGGGAAATCGATTCAGTATATTTCCCTGTCGTGTAATCCTCACTTGCTACATTTATTAGATTACCTACTTGCTGTGCTCTCTCCTTCTGAGATGCCACATAAAAGCCTATTCTCTCGGAACGGCTGAGATTATCGAAGAGAGAAGTGAACTCCGTCTTTACTAGGTCAAAACTCTCTTTAAGGGCGTGTTTGGGTAATGATATGGAAATTGATTCCCCTTGGCTAAGAGTAAAGCCCTTCCTATCATTATCTATTATGAATTCAAAAAACCCATAGTAGTAATATTGGACTCCGCTCGCTCGTTCAATGGGAACAACGCTCTTCACATACAGCTCCACAGGTATGCCACTTGGAACTATCACAATGGTGTCACTTATGTTCAGAAAACGGACATATTCTGAGTTCGAGCCGAACTCGTCAATCAATCCCTCCACACCCAAGGATTCGCTTACAGCTTCTCCCTCCAGGCGTCTGACCTTCACGAGAAAGGCTGTAGCAGGATAGATGTTTGGAGATCTCACATACCTTATATCACCTGTCAGAACAATTGTGGAGCCTGGAGTTAGGAAGATATCTACAGTCTTTCGGGAGGCAGAGGCCTCTACAGAAATTGGCACTCTAAGTGGGACATAATCATAGAGGTTCTCTTCCTTCTGATGCAATACATAGAGTTCATAGGTATGGACAGGGATTATGTCCTCCACACTTATCTCATAGGTACCATCGTTATCAGTAATTGTACTCTTTACCAATCTGAATGATGTCACGTCATAAAATAGTATTTGAGCACCAGGTATTGGGAGGCCTGTGACATCATCGGTTACCTTACCATCTATTACTATTGATACAACCCTTTGCGGATATAACTCTCTGAAAAGGGAGGAAGATAATAGTAGGAGAAAGAAGAGTATAAAGAGCTTCTCTATTCTCATTCTACGCTATCTAAGGGACAGTGAATAAAGGAATATATTTCTTTAGGTTTCCCCACCACATTTGGGCAGTTTCTTAACTATATTTTTCCATCTCTGCGCATATATCTCCTTCATTTCAGGAGAGATACCACGCCACATTAGGAATTGAAATCTGAGCCTATCAATGAATATACTATTGGAGGCCTTCCATGTAGAAAGGGTTCCAGCCTTCCGTAGGAGAGCTATTTCGATGCTGTATGTATCCTCAGAGACCGGATAGGCGTTTATTGACGTGTACTGAAGAGGGGACATATCCCATGGAATTAGAGAAGTCAATGCGCGAAGTGTCTTCACAGTACCCTTGTCCGTGGAAGTCTCCTCATAACATATATCTCTTGCATAGAAGCAGCCTATACCTTCATACTTATGGTAATCGAGATATTCGTAAAGATAGGCAAATAGACCACCTATCAGATCTTTGCTCTCACGGAAGGGCATAGGTATTGCCCAAATATCCCCTGTTGGTTCTGTCGGAATCCTCCAGGTTCTCATTATGGAGGGAGTTGCAAGCAGAGAAGCTTTCCTAACAGGATATATAGAGGAGAGCATGATCATAATTATAGATACGGCCATTGAGATTATGACCCATGATGAGGAATAGTTGGGATGGAAACCTTCCGGTAACATGCCTAATATAGAGAGAAGCGTAGTTCCTGTAGTTCCTACGAGGTAGCCTATCGTTGCACCTATGACAGAGTAAATTATCGGCTCAGCAACAAACATCCATTTAATGTGGGTCGGGGATAACCCTACTACACTATATATGGATATCTCATTTTTTCTACCGAGAATGTCACCTAACAGAATGTTGAGCAGGATGAGACCTGCGATAGCTATAAGTGGGAATGTTAGATAGGCGCCTTCTATCGCTCCACGGGTCACTGTAACGAATTTGTATATTCCCTCGCCTAGACCCAGTGTTACACCTCCAGCAAACCTCATTCCGAGCAATCTGGCGATCTCCTGGAGATCTCCCTTGGGGACAACTACAATCGAATATATGTTGCTTCCAAGAAGCTCCTTTGCTGTCTCGGCGGGAATTATTATTATCTCCTTTGAGGAGAGTGGAACAGGTTGACCATACGCCTGGAAATACTCCATATCAACAGGGGTTATTGGGTTCTCGTCTAGGTCCATTATAGAGTCGAAGACAACTGGGTCATAAACACCTATAATTACGAAGTCCAATCCACCAATCAGGATGTGGCCGCCCCTCCAGTCGATTCCAGTAGCATCCACTACTGTGCTCGGTATTAAGGCGACATATCTATCAGTCTCCCGGAACCACCTCCCCTGCATAATAGAGTAATGGGGAGATGTTAGATCCTCTTCAGATTTATCTAGGCCCAGAACAGCTTTTACAACATATTCCCCATCGGGGCCGGTTATGTGGATTGCTAGGTTTGCAGGATACATCCAAACTCTTTGTGCTACGAGAGTTTGGTTTCCATATTCGTATCTCAAGATTTCAGGCATCTCCTTCGCAATAGGTTGCATTGGACGTGGATTCTTAATCAGGATACCATTATAGGTGGGGTTGGAGCCAGAGAGATAAGATTGTGTAATAGATAGGAGTTCAAGAGATGTGAAGGATATCATGCTGAAGACAATTATTATAATTGTTATCATATTCAGGAGGGTTCTGAACCTCCTTCTCCGCATGTTGTTTACACCTATCGAGAGAGCCATTCTGGCTGCACTCGCTTTATCTATTTCGGAGAAGTGTGGACCAACATACCCGTATTTCACGTCTTTGAAATATGCTAAGAAGCCGAGATATATTACTCCAAAACCTACAAGCGATATAAGAATCACTAGGAAGCCGATCATAAGCATGTAGACGCTTGTTGTTAGATGGAAGCCAGGGTGAATGATGTAGAGGACACCACATAATGCGAGAAATATTACAGTCATGTAGATTAATCGTTTAACACCTGTTTTAGAGAAGAGAAGGCGCTCCAATATATACGCGAAGGGTATAAGCAGAAGGAAGAAGAAGACTACAGTATTCACGGCGTCAAAGAAGAGTTGCATAGTAGCGCTGTAGGCAGTTATTTCATAGGAATGAGCATTAAATATGTGGCTGTAGGCGCTGGAGTAGTTGTAATTAGCTAGAGCCGCCAAGCCTTTTTGAAGGAATTCTTCAGCCCTATTGTGGAAGTAGGATGCCCTCAGGGAATAAGTTACACCGGTGCCAGTTAAGGTATCCAATCGATCATCAACAAGCAAGTATAACTCTCTATCCATCTGGAAGGGAGTATTATCCAGAAAGATTGTTTGACCCTTCTTTATTAAGTAGCCATATCCGAAGGGATTCTCATGGCTGGAGTTACGGAGAATTGTAAGTGTTGTTCTACCAGCCCTCATCATTATCTCCACACGTGTATTTATTGGAATGAAGGCCATAACATCGTCTTGTGAGGAAATGACAGGCCCATAGAATATTGGTGGAGTGTGGGAGTAAAAGTTCCAGATCTCAACACCTGTAGCTACATATCTTGCACCAACTTGTAGCACACCAGGTGCCATGGTCTTCGGATCGACCACGCGGGTCAGGTAGATACTACCACAGTCCATGACGGGAATTCTAATCACTAAATCCTTCTTATAGAATGAGAAGGGATTGGAGAATACGCCTCCCTGTCCAGATCCTCTGAAGCTTCCGAGATCGTTACACATAAGTATGGAGCCATTTTCGGGATCTATCATTAGGGCTTCTACTGTGTAAGCAACCATAGGTTGCAGTCCAGGAATTTCTATTCTGCCGTTCTCATCGCTTATCGCGACGACGTCGAAACCTGAAGGATAGAAGCTAGAGCCAGGAACTATACTACCTCCCTGTGAGGAATAAGACTGTTGGACGGAACGTAGCCACTGAGAGGATATTCTAACAATCACATTAGAAACATTTACATACCACCCTACGATAGGGAGATATTTCCAAACAGTTGCATGGAGAGTGGAGAAACCCCACCCAAGATAATGGAATCTGGTTGGGTAAAGTGGAACTGAAAATCTTTGTTCATGTCCGAAGGCGTATAGAATACTTGCAATTAGCTCAAGTTGTGGAGTTATATTATCATAATTTATCTTATTTTCCAGATCTAAGGGAGTGACTGAGGACATCTTCATCGAATTTGCGGTATAAATACTTATGCCACCGCCACCACATGCGATTGCGAAAGGTTCAGCGTCAGAGACGGAGGGGACAGGTGTGTAGTAAACCTTCACTTTCTCCAGATTTATGTAGGGATATTCCCTGTCTAGAGTTTCGAATATTTTAGGTATATAATCATTGTATATCTTCTGCCGGATCCAAAGGTAATTTCTCTCAAAGAGAGGAGTTGTAGAGACTCCTCCGCCGATATCCTGATAGGAGTAGAAGTCTCCGATGAGGTTTGCTGTTTTTATTGCTAAGGTATTTGATTC
>NJEE01000070.1 GCA_002255045.1 Candidatus Bathyarchaeota archaeon ex4484_205
CGAAGTCTTCAGGCTCCTTCCTCCCTGTTGAGCCATACCCCATCATTCTTCTCTTCAAATAGAGGGAAATATGTTGTCTGTCAATTCTCAAACCTGATGGAGGAGAGTCAATGATAGCCCCCACACACTTTCCATGACTCTCTCCAAAGGAGGAAACAGTGAAGACGCGACCTAGACTATTTCCCCCCAAGATAACTCTGCCCCCAACCTAGATAGGTCATTATAGAAGTTAGGATAGGACTTCATTATGTGGCCTGCGTCCCTTATTGTGGTTGTCCCATCTGCTTTAAGGGCGGCGACAGCCAACGCCATTTCCACCCGATGATCCCCCCAGCTGGACACTAGGGAGCCTCTTAACTTATCCACCCCCTCAACCTTGACTTGATCTCTACCAACATAGAGTGATGCACCCATTTTAGATAATTCCATACACATAGCCTTTACCCTATTGGACTCTTTAAAGATTAGTCTCCCTATACCAGACAGAATTGAGGTACCTTTTGCCACTGCTGTAGCAACCAGGAGAGGGGGGAAGAGGTCAGGATAATTCGTTAAATCAACCTCTATGGAATTGAGTGAGCCATGTGATGAAATGCGATACCCGTCATTCAGTTGCTCCACAGTGGCACCCATCTCCTCCAAGAATGTAACGATCTCGCTGTCAGGATACTTACCTCTCGGAAGATTTCTGACAATAACCTCTCTGGATGTTATGGCTGCAGCAACCATAAGGAAAGAGGCGGAGGAATAGTCTCCAGGAACCTCGATCTCACCAGCACGGGGAGAACCCTTTAGGAAGTAAGTGACAGACTTAGCATCCTCCTCAACCCTACTCTCCACCCCCATTGAACTGAGGAGTTTCACCGTGAGGTCGACATAGGGTTTTGAGACTATTGGTTTCATAACACTGAGAGTGAGGGAATCCAAGAGAGGAGATGAGAGAAGAAAACCGGAGACATGCTGTGAGGATAGCGATGCCTTTAAGCTTAAGGATAGCTCCTCTATCCTCACACCATGAAGGGCAAGGGGGAGATAACCGTCTCTATGGAGGAACCTACATCCCAACCTCTTTAAGGCATCTAGGACCTCGCCTATCGGCCTTGATCGTAGGGATTTGTCTCCAGTGAGGACAGCATAAATATCTAATAGTGAGATGAGAGGAGTTATCATTCGGAGGGTTGATGCAGAGCCCCCGCAATCTATTACATCTGAGGGGGAGGAGAATTGGGAGACACCCTCTACCTTAATAGACGTCTCTCTAATTTCTATAGATACACCCAGAAGCCTGAGGGCATTCATAGTCCGCTTAACATCATCACAGGAGGATAAATTGGTGATATATGAGGATCCATCTGCGAGTGAGGAGAGTATGAGAGCGCGATGTGAGTATGATTTGGAGGGAGGGGCTATTATTTCTCCACCCCTAAATATAGACCCCCTTATACTAACCCTCAATCCTATGCACCTCATATCTCCTGTTAATTATGGGAAGAATCTTCACCTCACCATACTTCTTTAGGGCTGAAACAACGGAAGAAATACAGCTTCTCCTACATAATGCAGCTACTGCAGGCCCTTTCCCAGATATGCTGGCTGCAGATGCCCCGGCCTCCAGGGCAGAGGTGGCCTCCTCCAACCCTATTCCGAAGGCATGGCCACAGACTATTCCATTCAAGTTCATTGCATCAAGGTACTCCCTATTCAGGGCGAGAGTATGTGCGTGAGTGAGGAGATTTCTATAGAGTGTTAGTCTACTTAGGTCTACTTCTGCGGAGAGCCTCTCACCTTCAGGAATAAGAACTACGGCAGAGAGACCTCTTGGGGTATACCTTTTCAATACTCTATTCATCTTGTTATCTGTCACAGTGAGGCCACCCAGCAGGCAGGCTGAGGCATCATCCAACGCACCTGTGACTGTAACCTTGGCTCTATAGGAAGCTTCGATAGCTAACCTCAAAATTGTTGTGATAGAAGGCTTATAACGGAAGGCGTGGAGCACTGCGGCCACAGTACCTACAGCTACACTACTGCTACTTTTCAATCCCTTGGCAGGAGGTATCTCAGAGAAGACTTTAACCTTCACGCCTCTAACCTCCCCTAGGTGGTGGAGGGATACATAGACAGCTTCCCTTACAAGCGGAGTATCCGGTGAGAGCGTTATCGTGTCTCTGGGCTCGGCTATCACACGTGTCCTAAAGCCAACAGCTAGTGATGCACCCTTGAAAGTGACCATAGCATTCACTATACTTACTGCCCCATGTGTAACTATCTCTACACATGTCACTTTACATCACCTGCACCAAGGAAGCTTCGGATGGCATCTATCGAAATCTGACCAGGTGCGGTTTCGGAGCCAACTTCTAGGGAGGCATATGTGTAGAAGCCTCCGAACAGTGGGGACAGTACGCGAGAGGGTATACCGATATCCCCCATTGCAAAGGCCACTGTAGGCTTCCTCACGTACTTGAAGAGACCGAGCACTATGAGGTTATCGAATCCTCTTCGTGCAGTAGTGACTATCTTCGACACATCACAACCCTGTGAACACATATCCAAGTGGATATCAACAAGTTGCCCCAATTGGGGAGTTGCGTTGAAATCGTGCCAGGATATTATGATCTCGAAAGACTTATGGAGATCTCTCAGTTCAATCATATTCTCAACGAGGGGTGAGTTATACTCCACATCTATGTAGTTGAAGCCTTTTCTCGCAGCTTCTTCAAATATTTTTAACCTCTCCTTTTCAGAACCTGTGAAGAGGCCGCCATAGGAGTTGCTTCGCAGAGTAAAGATGAGAGGAAGCTTTGTGGAGGTTCTTATCTTATCCAATGTTTCAGGAGATTTTTGTAAAAGGTAGTCAAACCTAATTTCTATTAGGTCAGCTCCTTTAGACTCAGCAAGTTTTACGCCTTCTAGTACATCATTTAAACTTCTTTTCCCAATGGATACACAGATCCTATATCGGCTATTTCTCCTCAATATACTCATCAGATACCATCACACCGAAGTGTCGCCCACCTCTACTAACAAAGACAAGTAGCTTATCGCCTTGTTTCAGCTCCTTGACGGATTTGGAGCCATCAGGAGTCACTAGTCTTATTGTCTCAGCATCTTGTAGGATAATTCTTCCTCCTACATCCTCGCATCTCGCCTCAACGTACAGCAGAGGTCTCCTCTCGATCTTCACCCTGCCAACTACACTATATTTTACACCGCCATCTCTATTTATTATTAGACATGTATCACCACTTTTCAGCTCTGAGAGGTAATTTGTCTTCTCGCCTGGCATAAGTATGTATTGTGAGATGGCTCCTGCATTGACTCTGAAGGGTCTGGGGGCAACGAAGCCAGATTCATGGACCTCTGCCTCAACCAGGAATAGGAGAGAGGAGGAAGAGCCTACCAGCATCCCTTCACCCTCAACCATGAGGTCACAGGTATCCACACATGCCCTCAAACCCATACCCACAGGCCTTACTTCAGTCACCTCAGCCTCCAAGAGTTGGATATGCGGAGGCTTCCCAGAATGTAGAGAATCTGCAATAGAGTAAGCTACTTCCAGCGGAAGTGAGGTTAGGAGAATTCCATCCACACCTACTTCGAGGGTTTGGGAGGCGGTACATGCCTCATCTCGACTTCTCACCACAGCAATCACCTTAGTTCCACTACGACGTGAGTAGGCTATGAGGTTCTCCCAGGGGATTATTTTCCAGTTTTTGCAGTCAACGATCAGGTACCTTATACCTTCAGATATTGCCTTATTCGCCACCTCAGCATCTTCTGGTTTCTCTATTGTTATCTCCAGGGCCTCAACACCTAACTCCACTTCTCCCTTAGGTGCCACCCTAGGGATCGGTGCATCCAGACTGGAATGGCTGAATACTTTATCAAATCTGTTCCAGTCTATATTCTTCGGAAGATTGGAGGTGTAGTTAAGCCAGACCTCCATACTATCCTTCACCAAGTACCTTCAAAGCAGCTGGGACATCCATCCCTTTATGTATAATGGCGGAGATTGCAGCAGCCATCCTTTTTGGGTTAGAGGCCTGAAATACATTACGACCAACTGCAACCCCACTAGCTCCTGCGAGCATAGCATCCTTCACCACCGAAAGAAAACCCTCTACAGACTTCTTTTTGGGCCCACCAGCCATCACAACTGGTACGGGACATGCTGACACAACATGCCGGAAAGTGTCGAGACTTCCCGTGTAGTTCGTCTTTATTATGTCTGCACCCAGCTCCACACCTATTCTCACAGCATGAGAAACGTATTTCTCAGCATATTCGCTGTCAATTTTAGGGCCGCGGGGATACATCATTGCTATGAGGGGGAGGGAGTAGTCCTCACATTCAGAGGATACTGAGCCCAGTATTTTCAGCTGATCGCTCTCTGTTGGACATCCCACATTAATGTGTATAGATACAGCATCAGCTCCGAGTCGGATAGCGTCGATCACGTCTGCAACCTGCACTTTGTTAAGTGGGTCTCCAGATAAGTTTGTTGAACCAGAGAGGTGAATTATTAGACCTGCAGATCCATTATCTATGAGACGGGCAATACCCTTATGTACGAGGATAGCATCTACACCACCGTTAAGGATCATCCTAACAGTCTCATTGATTTGATCTAATCCTTTGATAGGACCCTGAGTCAGACCATGATCCATGGGAACAATGAAAGTTCTTCCGTCTTCTTTCAGAATTTTTCTAAGTCGTCTATCTTTACCCATAATATATGTCAAGGATTTCAGACCCCACTACAACACTCCTCTTACTTTGAGGAGTTCGGCATTAAGCACACCCATTCCGGCTCCACCTCGTATAGTATTATGACCCAAAACAACATATTTCAACGTTAGCACATCGCATTTTCTGATTCTGCCCACACAGATACCCATACCATTCCCATAATATACATCTCGAGATGTCTGTGGCCTATCAGGCATTCTGAAGACCTTTATTGGAGGTATGGGGGCTGTTGGAAGGTTTAAATTCTCAAGTGGGTTGAAGGATTGAAGGAGGAAATAGAGATCCTCGACATCCACCTCATTCACTGTTTTTAGGAAGACAGATATCATATGACCATCCCTGGTTGGAACCCTGTGGCAACTGGCGGAGACTGTGATATCGGCAGGTTGCCTAAGTGATCCTAAAATTTTCTTTGTCTCTTCCTCCAGCTTTTCCTCCTCACTTTTTATATATGGGATAACGTTCCCTGATATATCGAGAAAGGATAGACCAGGATAGCCAGCCCCTGAAACAGCCTGCATAGAGGAGGCTATAACAGAATCCAACTTATATTGGTCATGTATTGGCTTGAGGGAAATAGCTAGAACGGAGGAGGTGCAGTTTGGGTTTGCCACTATAAAACCATCCCATTTCCTTCTTCTCTTCTGCTCCTCAAGAAGTTCTATATGGTCAGGATTAACCTCGGGAATTAGGAGAGGGACATCAGGATCCATCCTATGTGAGGCAGCATTGGAAACTATAGGAAAGCCTCTGGAGGCAATCTTTTCCTCTATAGGGCCGGCCACCCTTGATGGAAGGGCAGAAAACACTAGATCAACCCCTC
>NJEE01000021.1 GCA_002255045.1 Candidatus Bathyarchaeota archaeon ex4484_205
GTGTCTTATACTCACCCGTGAAGGTGAGAATATCCTCCTAGTGTCGAGTCTTGAGTTCCATCGTATAAGAGATCACATAAAGCTGGGTGATGTAAACATCATAAAGGTACCTGTTGGAGAGAGGATTTTAGATCTTCTTCCAAAATATTTGGAGGAGAAATGGAAAGTGGGAGTTGACTCCACCAATGTTAAGCTATATGAGAAAATTAAGGGAAGTGTTAAGGAAATTGATGGAGGAAACAGGATAGTTGAGGATTTGAGAAGGGTGAAAGACCCTGAGGAAGTGAGGAGGATTACTGAAGCTGTGAGAATAGCTGAGGAAGGTATGAAAAGTGTGATGGAAGCTTTGAGGGCTGGCCTTAGGGAGACTGAAGTTGCAGGTATAGCGGAGAAGACTATGAGGGATGAGGGAAGTGAGGGGACACCTTTTCCAACTATTGTGGCTTCCGGATTCCGCTCCGTATACCCACATGCTGGAAGTACAAGAAAGAAGATAAGAGAAGGAGAGGCAGTAATCATCGACTTAGGAGCCACATATGAGGGATATTGTTCAGATATGACCAGAACATTGTATGTAGGAAGAGAGCCTGGAAGCCTATATGATGCGGTGAGAGAGGCGAAGGAGAAGGCAGCGAGAAGAGCCAAACAGGAAGAGATGTGCAGCGAGGTGGACAGAGTGGCTAGAAGAATACTTGAGGAATATAAACTAGGTGAATATTTCATCCACAACCTAGGACACGGTGTTGGATTAGAGATACATGAATCCCCTAGTCTATCTCCTACCTCGAAAGATAAGTTAGAAGCAGGGAATGTAATTACAATCGAGCCGGGGGTCTACATATATAGGAGCGAGGGAGTGAGAATAGAAGATATGTATATTGTAACAGAGGAGGGGGTGAGAAGGATAAATAGACTTCCGTATAGTTAGCCTCCGAACCTCCTCCTCCGTTTCTGATAGGTTCGTATAGCTCTCAGGAGATCGATCCTTCTGAATTCAGGCCACATCACATCAAGGAATACGAGTTCACTATATGCCACTTGCCATAGGAGAAAGTTACTGAGGCGCTCCTCTCCAGAGGTTCTAAGAACCATATCAGGGTCGGGATGAGGAAGATGAGAGGTGTACAAGTGTTTCGCAATAATCTTTTCATCAATAGCATCCACATCCAAATGCCCTTCTGACACTTCATGTACTATTCTCTTCACAGCATCCACTATTTCGGCCCTACCACCGTAGGCGAAGGCTATATTAAAGAAGAATTTGTCATAATTCTTTGTCTTATTCTCTATTTCTTTGATAAGATCAATTATTCTTGATGGAAGAAGATCAAGCCGTCCCATAATCTTCACTTTTACTTTATGTTTATCTATCTCCTTCCTGAGGTGGGGATCTTTCAGATACTGCTCGAATAGGCTGAATATATGCTCTATCTCCTCTCTGGATCTTCTCCTTAGGTTCTCAGTTGAGAAAGCATATACGGTTAAAGTGGAGATACCTAGATCTTGACACCAAGAGAGAAGATCTTTAACTCGATCTGCCCCAGCCTTATGGCCATCTTTGGGAGAAAGCCCCATTCTTGTGGCCCATCGTCTATTTCCATCAAGTATCAGGGCAACATGCCTGGGAATCTCACCTTCCTTAACTTGTCTTATTAATAGGGATTCGTAAATGCGAAGAACTAGTATATTTCGTGAGAGTTTATAGAGGAGACGCCAAAGTAGCTTCATTCTCGGCCACTCTTAGTCTTCTTAATGCGATACTCCCTGATGAAGCTAATGCTCACTATGGATATAAGGATACCTACGAGGGCTATAAAGGAGTACTTCAGAAGCTCGAGGAAACTGCCGGGTATAGTGAGGAGAACGCCAGATACAGCATAGAACATGGGATATAAAAGAAGGACTACGACTATCCAGAAAACACCATCTGTGAAGGACTCAGCATCTACTCTATAATTACATATGACTTTCCCCAAGTATATAATCACAATACCCCACACGACTGCATCTATGCTCTGCCGTATCCACTCGCCCATAAGAGTACCAATATGGGATATTATGGAGGATAGGCTTGTGACATAAGAGGGATAAAGCAAGGAGACCTTTAAAACCCCGAGAAAACTCCAGAATACTATTATAGATAGACCTAAAAAGAAGGTGAATATCCGGATCAGTGACAAATGAGAAGGAACCTTCCTAGGGACCAGATTCATTATATAACTAGATATTTTCACATCGATATCGAATCCCTTAATTACTGCAACAATTCCTATCACACCCAATAAAATACTTATAGCTTCTCTTGGACCCACACCTAATAGTAAGAAAGCGAGACCAGGAAGACCGAGAAACCATTTTTTGAATCGTGGATCAGTTACAAGCATCTTTGCATATCTACCGAGAATTATATATGATTCCTCTACTGAACGGCTATGCTTCACAACAACTCTCCTTATTGATGTGAGAGGAAGATTAGCTTTGAGAACTGGAATCACATCCTCGTCTCCAAAGCCATCAGTAATCACAATGGTTTCGTTAGGGTTAAAGGAGGATGCTATACTCTTCACCTCAGAAAGTAGCTTTCTATCTGCAGCGATTCCGCCTTCCTTAGAACCTGAAACCACAGCTAGGAGATGTGAAACACCTCTTTTAGATAATTCGTCAGATAACCTCACAGATTCGAACATGGCATTAGCATCGCTCTCCTCAGGATCGGAGAGGGCGAGATCTACTGCAGCGGATAGAACTTTATCTCGACCTATTATCGGTGTCCTGCGACCAGTCTTATCACCAATATCATCATCTCTATCTATACAAAGGATTAGAACCTTTCTTTCGCTAAGACTAGCCGCAGACAACAAATTTAACTTTCCAACTCAAATATATTACCTTTAGTTTTTTTAGAAAAGTGGAAGAATATTATGACTCAGATGAGCCTTTAAACTCATAATATATTCTGAACTCCTCCCAAGTTAGAGGTTGACCTCTTTTGAGTTTGTCTTCAGCTATCTGAGCTATCTTAAGCTTCCTCTGGGCCTCTGCAAGTTTTCTGAACATCTCTTTCTTCTCCTGTGTGACATGGAGGGTGCTTCTAATATTTACAATCTCAGCATTTACCCTCACAAGGTCCATGAATATCTTGTCTACTTTCTCTTTAGCAGTTCGCACCTCTTTCTTGCAGTTCAAGGCTTCATTCAGAACAGATTTCCATCTCTCCCGAGCTTCGAGGTACTTTTCATGCCACTGAGAGGCCTCAGCAACCAAGCGACGCTTCTCCTGAATTAAGTTGTGGATACGCATCCGCTCTTTGGATGCCTCCTCCCTAAGGAGGGCGAGTTCCCCTCGAAGTTCCTTGACTTCTCTTAGAGGTATTAGCCTTTGTTGAAGATTTTTTATTGTCTCAACTATTGCTGCTTCCTCCTCTGCGGAGAGACCCTCTGTCATTAAGCGCCACTCCAGCTCATTAATTCTTCCCTCTAAGGCTTCAGGGCTTACACGATGTTTGGATTGTACGCTTTCAATCTTACTATTATATTCCTGCATCCTTAATTTTATCTCTTCAAGTCGACTCATAGCCTCATCTATCTTAGCCTTCACCTCCCTAACCTTAGCCACAGCCTCCTTTCGTGTCTCTGAAACTGTAAGCATATCCTTCTTGAGCTCAGCTGCCTGATCAAAAAGCTGTCTCTTTTTCTCTACTAGCTCCTTCAGCTCCTCCTTAGCCTTTTTAAGCTCCCTTTCGAGTTCCCCAGCTTTCTGCCGGAGTTCTGCAAGCCTCACATAGGCGGACTCTACTGACAAACTAAAATGAGGACTCAGGAAATACTATAAAAAGGTTTGTTAAAGGAAACTATTCTATTCGACTAAAATATTGGAATTATTCACGAGGTTCTTCACCACCCGCTAGAATGCGCGTAACCTCTGCGTAGAGATCTATAAATCCTTCCAAGGTTAGTGAGGAGAGAGGAATAGGTGTGGGGCTAAAACCAAGTTTGGGGATCCCTCTTGCGAGTTCTGAACCCAGTAAAAACTTGTCACCATCGAGGTATTTTTTCAGGGATGAGATAAGGAAATCGGTGTCCTCATACCATGAGATTATTTCTCCTACTTTCTCTCTGGATAGGAGATCGATTTTTGTGAGTATCGATATTTGTGGCATAAGGAAACGTGCATACACAGCAGATGAGAGAAATACGGTGGAGATGAGGTTGAGAGGATCGCTAACATAGATAGAGTCATGAAGGAAGATGGTACACTTGGAAGAGAAGGGGAGGGATGAGACTATGTAGCTTCCGCTGGACCTAAAGGCGAAAAGCTCTATCTGTCCAGGGGTATCTACTATAATTATGTCTCCCCCCGTTTTTTCGATGGATTTAGATATTTCCTCTAACTGCAGTGCCATTAAATCAGAGGAGGCGATGAGAGCCCCATTTGGACCTAAGTCATATCTATCCATTATATCATACACGCTTATCCATTCTCTCACATCAACATCAGGCTGGTAGGGTACTCTCCTAACTCCTGGGTCCAGATTAACTAACGCCACATTCTGTTTCTGGTTCCTTAGCCATTCCGTCAATGTAAAGGCTAAGGTGGATTTACCGGAGCCAGCGGTCCCAACCAAGAAGATACCATACATTAAGAATTAATTTAATATCCCTGATGATTTATAATGTTTTGATCTTTACTTCTTTGAACTTAACCACCACTTCAAGACTTCTCGTCTCTTCTTTTTCTCCATATCTTCATTATTCTTAAGAGACTTCAGTGTTTTCTCCCTTGCAGCCAGAATCTGTTCAAAACTCATCATAACACCACATCCGGTACATACATAACTTTTCATTTTAGGGTCATATTTCATGAGCGCACCACATTCCGGACAATACATCTCACGAGGCATACAACAAAGGAGCTTATCATCTTTATAAAAAGATTGGGGAGAGTAAGAAAATTTATGAACCTCTTATTTTTTATATTTGAATCGGGGGACGTCGTCTAGCATGGCCTAGTTTTAAACGCCAAGATGATGCCAGAGGAATAACGGCGAACCTGGGGGCCATGTCAGAGCGCTGGTGGCTTAAGAAGCCAGAGGCCGCGGGTTCAAATCCCGCCGTCCAAGGGGTAAATCCCCTGCGGAACCACCAAGTCCCCCTCTAAAAACTTATTCTAAGCCACCTAGGCCTTCCATCTACGAAGAAGTCCAAAAAACGTGAAAAGTTTTCGTTCACAGCAAGAGAAGCAACTTCCGGAGATGGGAAGATCTGAGGTTGGGAGCTCTTCCAAAGGCTTAATAGATCGGCGGGAAGGCCTAAATTCTCGATGCAAGCAGATGAGAGGAGATACTCCAAGAACTTAACAGAGTCCACCCATTTTCTTTCAGCAAGAATAAACCAGCGGTTGTTTTCTATCCATGGTCCTGAAATGGCGGAGCCAGGGCCATAGAGTTGAGCAAATTTAAGGCTATGGGAGGAGGTTACAGGAGGGCCTCTGCGTTTAACATATCTACTCAAATACCTCGATTCTAACTCAATAAGGAAAATGGAATATTCACGCTCATCACTCCATACGGATGATTTAACAACCTTGAAACCTTCTAACTTTAGCCTATTTACTATTATCCTGAGGGCTTTTTTAAGCTCTCCCCAGAGTATGTCCGGAGGCAAAACTGGAATCAAAGCCATTATTCCCACTATGGATCTTTGATTACGCTCTAATTCTTTGAATAATATTTCTGGTTTTTTAGGTTTAAAGGGTGTAACATAGAAAAATAGTTTAGACGGCTTGGTGAGGAAGGTCTGTGAAGCTGCAATGAACTCGGAGAGACGGGTAGGTGAGACAGCTGCGGCTACATTACGTCTCCTATCCACGGGGTCTACTACAACAAACTGGGATTTGAAGACCTCTGGAAGGATGGAAGGATCCTCATAATATTTGAGGAGATCTACTATGATAGGGAGCTGTCCAGAGGAGAATCTTTCAAGGACATTCATGAAAGAGCGATATGCCAGCACTAAAAGTTCACATAAAAAGCCGCTGAAGCCCTCTTTCTTTATTTCGGCTCCATATACATCTATCCCCTTTGTAAATTTCTTCAGCAATCGGGCTTCATCCTTCAGTTGTTCGTCGAAATGCTCCTTGATGAATCTGGTGTGATGTGGAGTGCGATCCGTGGGGGAGAGAAGATTTCCTGCAGGCACTTTGTAACAGGGAACTATGTCAATTCGAAATCCACGGAAATCCTCTATTGTTATATAGGGATGTTCTGCGAACCTCTCTTTACATCTTTTAACACCAAAGACTTTATGAGCTATTTTGCGGGTTAAACTGGTTAGTATATCTCTCTCCGTTTCTGGTTTGAATAGAATGAAGATATCAACATCAGTCTCGCCTCTAATCCAAGTATCCTTTGCCAGAGAGCCTTGAAGAGAGACCTCGGAGACCTCAGAATATTTTGAAGAGAACTTTCTAATATTATCTATAACAGGTTCGATGATTGATTTTACCTTTTCATAATCTTCAGGCTTAGGTTTTATCTCCTGTTTAATTTCCCTGAGTAATGTATCAATATCCAAAACATTACACCTCATATAGTGTTTCATAAATTGGACCACGAGGTGTCAGCGTACTTTTCTTGAGCCTTAGAGGAGATGTGAGTACCTCACCATATTTACTTGAACGCTCCTCCATCAAGATTTGAGTAAGTTTCTCCCTATCACGTACAAATTTAACTCTACTTACTGTGAGATGAGGATGAAAGGGCTTATCGGGCTTATAACCTAGAGGAAGGAGTGCGTCATTCACCTCCTTAGCTAGCGTTTCCAGGATATCTCTTCCTTTAGAAACACCAATCCAGATAACTCGAGGCCTCCGAATGGAGGGAAAGGCACCTACACCTTCTAGCACTATAGATATGGGTTTGAAATGTACAGAAGAGAGACTGGACTTTACATTATTAATCAATGGTTCCGGAACTTCGCCCAGAAATTGTATGGTTAGATGAAGGAGTTTTGGAGAAACATGCCGAAACCGGGAGTTCGTGGAATCCAGTTTGGTTTGGAGAGCATTCACATTACGAGCCAGTTCCTCCGACTCCAGGTCGAGAGCAATGAAGCAACGTACCATGACATTTATTACAGTATTTGGTCTTTTTCATAAAGGTTAGGTGATGAAGACATTACTCTGCATCACAGGATTGCCAGGTGCAGGGAAAAGTAGTGTCGCAAACATCCTGAGCAACTTGTTGAGCGAACCTGTAGTCACGATGGGGGATGCAATAAGAATGGAGGCGAGGAGGAGAGGTCTTGAGCCAACAAGTAGCAATTTAAACAGATTGATGAAGAAGCTCCGTGAGGAGGAGGGGAAAGAAATAGTGGCGAAATTGGTTGAACCACTCATCGAGGAGAAGGGTGAGAAAATTGTGATCATAGATGGGGTGAGAAATAGTGGTGAAATTAAGTATTTCAAGAGCAGATATTTCGTAGTATTGATAGGAGTCTTGGCTTCACCTCTCACGAGATACAACAGATTGAAAAGAAGGGGAAGGAAGGATGCCCCCAAAAATTTTGATGAATTCCTATCACGAGATGCAACAGAGATATCGGTGGGATTGGCGGAAGTATTAACTCTCTCAGATCACTTGATTTTAAATGACGGAAGCTACCTCGATTTGGTGAAGAAGTGTTTATCTCTGTGGAGGGAGGTAAGAGATCTTATCACCTGATCTCTATCATGTCTAGATCTTTTGGGAGAAAAGTCTTGGAGAAAATTTTTCTAGCTTCATTTAGGAGAGGTTTAGGGTCTTTGTATCTGGCACTGATATGAAAGAGGTATAAGGAACTCACGGATGCGGCTTTTGCAGTATTAGCAGCCTCGACGGCGGTGGAGTGGCCTGACTCCTCAGCTTCCTCTATGTCTGATGAGAGAAATGTTGAGTCATGCACCAACACTTCTGTATTTTTTACGAAATCAATCAACTCAGGGAAGGGACGAGTATCTCCCGTATAAGTGAAGCTGAATAGCCTTCTTTTACTGCCCCTCACCATCTCGGGAGTAATAACCTTCCCATTGATGGTTATATGTTCCCCTTTGAGGAGCCTCTCTCTGATTTCTCCCTGGGGTATCCCCAATGCCTCAGCCTTCTTATCATCAAAGTAGAACTCTCGCCCCACTTCGTCAAAACGATAAGCATAGGACTCAATAGTGTGCTTAGTCCTGAGGGCAGAGACAATGAAATTGGAGCCTCGGAAGACCTCACCGGATGAGACCTCCCGGAAAAACACCGGAAAGCTTGGTGGGGAACCAACCAAGGGAAGGATTTCTTCTAGAAAGGTCTTAACCATTTTGGGTCCGAAGATGTAAATTGGGTCCCGTCTACCTTGAAGAGTTAAGGTCATAAGTAATCCCGGTAAGCCGAGAAGGTGATCTCCATGCATGTGAGTGATGAAAATATAGAAGGATTTCTTAAAGCCCACCTTAGCTCTCATCAATTGTTTCTGAGTATTTTCTCCACAATCAAACAGAAAGAGGGAACCACCCCACCTTAAGGCTATAGCAGGTAAATTTCGAGTTAAAGTTGGGACACCACCAGAGGTACCTAGGAACACCACACGACCCCTCAAACTACACCCTCCTACATACGTGGATAACTCTTGTTAGGGCACTGTGAACATATATCGTATAGAGGCCCTCATTTAAAAAGCCGAGCTTTTCACAGATTTCCTCCACTCCAAGCATGGAGGGAGATAGAAAAACACACATACCATTTTCTCTGAGAGACAAGGAAGCGGAATAGATAAATCCTTTGTAGATATCCATGAGCTTAATCCCATGTGTGGAGGATAGTCTGCCATAGGGAGGGTCAGAGACTATACCGTGTAAATTATGGAAGGGAATGAATCTTGCATCGCCATGATAGAGCTCTGCGTTGAAACCGAAGAAACATAAGTTGTTTTTTGCAAGTTTTAGTAGGGAGTAGTCCAGATCACCACCGATTGAATTTGTACCGAGAGAGCACGACTCAAGGAGTATTCCTCCTACACCACAGAAAGGGTCAAGTAGGGTTTCATTCTCCTTTAGAAGAGATAGGTTAACCATACATCTTGCGAGTGTAGATGGAAGTGTTGATGGCCTCTTAAACGGTCGATACTTAGGGCCACGTTTGAGAACTTCGCTTCGGGCTGAGGGAGAGAGCTCGTAACCCAAGAGAAGGGAGTTCTCACTAAAGATTAGGTGAAATACGTTCCTCGAAGACTTCCAGTCAAGCTTGAGATTGAGCTCTCTCTCTAGAACTCTAATGACGTGAGAGAGAGGTTTAGTCACATTATATGGTGCTTTAATCGAGGTCACATTCACTTTGAAGCCTTCATTCTCAGCAGGGGAAATTCCCTTCACTTGAAGATTATCGAGAAGCTCCTCCAGAGAATTACCATAAGATAACTCGAGATGAAGACAGCGTGAGAGAGCACATCTCTTAATTGCGGAAATAGATTCATCCACAGGCCCGTAGTACCGCAGAGTTCCGAAGGGGGATGGTTTCAGATAGTATTTGGCTCCACTTCCTCTTAGACAAGATTCAAACTCTGCAAGGGGTAATGTAGGATGTTCACAGCTGAGTAAGACAAAGAGATCATCATACAAATTTTGTTATTTCCTCCGCAATAAGTGGAGCCATAGATATCTTGGAGTAAATGCTTTCCACAGTATCTGTTGAAATTATTTCAGAGACTCCCGCCTCAGTCAGTTTATTTATGGAGTTGCCTACAAAGAGGCCATGTATGCAGAGAGTGTAGACCTTTGAGGCGCCAGCTTTCTTAGCAAACTTTGAAGCGAGTGCCATTGTCCCTCCGGTGCTTATTATATCATCATAGATTACTACATCTTGTCCTTCAAAGTCGTAAGAGGGAGACTCGACGTGTATTTCACCTGTATACCTATCCCGGCTTTTCTTTAGGTGGCCATATTTGCAGCCCAATATTGTTGCCAAGCGAGAGACCCTGGAGAGGGCTCCTTCGTCAGGAGCTAGCAGGAATGGATTACCAGAAAGTTCTTCAGATATATATTCAGCGATCAAAGATTCAGGTTCAATGCTGAGCGCTGGGATCTGAAAACCTTTTAGTGCGCTATCACTGTGCACTTCGATGGTGAGGAAGGCGTCAGCGCCTAGAGATTCTATCACCTTTCCGACTATATGAGCGGATATTGGCTCACCCTCCAGAAAGCGTTTATCCTGTCGAGCGTAGGCCATATAGGGGGAGACAGCCACAATTTTCCCCATGGACTCGAATCTTATTGCGGAGATTATCTGCAGAAGTTGCATGAGGGATGAATCTTGTGGAGGAGACATAGATTGAATGACAATGTAGGGAGGAGAGATTGGTTTTGAGAGGAGCCTTATATACACTTCCCCATCGGGAAAGGTCTTAGAGAAGACTTTAATCAGGTCTGAGCCGGTTAACTCAGCTACTTTCTCAGCCAACCTCCGGGAGGAGGGACCAGCAACCACCTGCATTTTCGATAACAATAAACAACCTATAGATTAAATTATAATGATTATGGTGTGCTACTTCATATGGATCACAATAGGACCTCTCTCCTCGTCCTCTTTCTTTTTGGGACTCCAAGATATGGAGCCTAACTGAATAGGTTTAGGACGACTCTCCTTTGGTTGAATGACAGGTTGCTCCCCTAACTCCGTCTCTGGTGGCACAGACTCCTCCTCAGAAAGAGCTTTACTTCCCCTTTCAAGCAGAGATTCTAACCTTGACTTCTTTCTCAACTGCTTTGTAGTGAGGGAGGATATTCGTTCAGATAGTTCCCTATACAGAGATTCATCGATCTCTCCTTCTTGAAATCTTATTTCGAGATCGGCCCTTGTCTCACTCAGTAGATCGATGATGGAGGAGAGGGATTCGAGTTTTCTCCGCAATTCTTCCAGCAGATTATTCAGCTCCTGGATCCGGGTTTTTAACAACTTTTCATCCCGTTCCTTTATTAGAGTGAAAAGGGAGGAGGACATTCTTCCTTCCCTATAGAGCCTATCAATTACTTTGACTCGGCGACGAGAGACAGTAATTAGGTGAATCAGATGCTCGATGCGAATTGTGAGAAGATCCCTGGATACTATCTTACTCTCAGTGAAGACAACCTGTTGAGAGGAGAAACTTCTTACATCGCCGTCTCCTGTTGCAACCACAATGTTTTTTAGAAAACCATTCTCGTCGTAGGAGGTACCTAGGATGGTTCCTATTATGGAACCATACTCATCCCATATCTTTTGGCCGATAATATTTTCAGGTAGTGAAGTAAGCATTCTCACTTATAGTTTCAATCTAAATGCTATAATTTTTTCCATCTAGGTGGCTGAAACAAGGTTATGGAAGCGTTTAATTATCTCTTCAATTATCTCCCCTGCTAAACCCACATATCTGGCGGGAGTTAGAATATCCTTAATCTCCTGCTCAGAGAGATATTTATGTAAAGCCTTATCTCGCAGGACGTTCTCCTGGAAGGAGCCTTTCCTACTGGAGATCTCACTAACTAATGTGTGGGCCTCTCTCCTTCCTAAACCTTTCCGGATGAGGTGTAGAAAGATGTTCTCCGCCATAATCCTACCACCTGTCAAATTTACATTTCTCTTCAAAGCTTCTTCATCTACGACTATACTGGTGAGAATCCTTCTTAGAAGAGATAGTTGTTCACTGAGCAGGATGAACACCTCTGGGAAAACAACTCTCTCACTAGAGCTATTTGTGAGGTCCCGTTCATGCCATAGAGGTATGTTCTCTAGGGTAGGGATAATTAGGCCACGAAGCACTTTAGCTATGCCACACACTCTCTCAGAGAGTATTGGGTTCCGCTTCTGTGGCATTGTTGAGGAGCCAACTTGACGTGAACCAAATCCCTCCATTACTTCACCTATCTCCGTTCTGTGAAGGTTTCTAATCTCTGTGGCAATTTTCTCACAAGAGCAGGAAATTAGGAGTAGATGAGAAATGAGTTCCGCATACAGATCTCTGGGAACTACCTGAGTGGAGAAGACTGGAGGAGGAAGACCAAGCCGTTTCATAACTTCCAGTTCTATTAGCCTACCTTTCTCTCCGAAGGAGGCGTATGTTCCAACAGCTCCACTTATTTTTCCTACACACAGATTATATGATTCATTTATGCGTTGTAGATGCCTCATGAACTCATCTAACCAGAGAGCGAACTTCAATCCAAGAATATAGGGAAGTGCATGCACACCATGTGTTCTGGCTACACAGAGGGTACGAGAATATCCTCTCGCCAACTCGGCGAGGATGGTGCAGAGTTCTCTAATTTGTGTCTCCAACAGTTTGAGGCCTTCCTTGAACTGGAGTGCAGTGGCAGTATCGAGAATATCGTTTGAGGTTGCACCGAAATGTATGAACCGCCCATATTCCCCACACTTCTCCTCCAGCGCATATACTACCGCGGCCACATTGTGTTTTGTCTCCTCCTCCAACTCCTCTATTCTACTCAGCTCAATAACATCAAGGGAGGCATTCTTCGAGATAATTTCAGCTGCTTCCTCAGGTATTAAACCTAATTCGGCCTCTACCTGACTTAGGGTGGCTTCTACTTTGAGCATCATAGCTATCCGATATTCTCTGGAGAAGATCCTTCTCATTTGAGGCGTGCCATAGCGGTATTCAATTGGATGAATCTTCATCTTCAACTAAATAGTCTGTTATAGGTTTTTGTATAGTTTCCCTCTTCTCAGAGATTTTGGGAACTTTACCTCCAACCTCACGTTTAATGGAGAGAGCCAAGGAAGAGCCGAACCCTGGGATGGACTTTATTTTCTCTATTGGAACCCGTTTCAAGTCATCCAGCGTCTTTATGCCAGAGTTGAACAATCTCCGTGCACGCACTCTTCCAATACCCTTTATGGAAACGAGGGGAAGAAGCTCTTTTCTCACACCATGCTTCACCCTAAGCCTCAGTTCCTCTAGTTGCTGAAGGTATCCATCATAGCCGAAGAAGGGCGCCAGCTCACCGGCGGCATATATGAGCCATTCTGAGGATTCCACAATCCGATATAGATCTCCAGGCTGTACATCCAGATTCTTGAGAATGGAGTTTTCAGACTCCTCTGAGATCCAGTAAGTCAATGTAACTGTAGTTTTTATTTCATCCCAAAAGAGAGGTCTTTCAACAAGAAGGTCGAGTGGAAGCTCATCCTTATGTCTTTCTATAAAGAAGTCAAGTATATCTCTGTCTCGTTTCGTGGAGTAAACCAGGAGCATATCAGGAGAAGTAGTGGCCATATGAAGCAGAGTGATGGTGGTTACCTTGGAAGGAGGAGAGCTAAGGAAATCCCTGAACCAGAAGGCAGATTTCGGCTCAATATAAAGTTGAGCAATACGCCTTCCCAGCGAAGTCGGCTTGAGATACCCATTATTCTCCGTAATGGCTCCTTCTTTCTGGAGATAGAGTAGGGATGAAAATACTTTATCTCTTATGTTCCTCTCTCCGAATTGATAGGCGTACAATGTGGACGAGAAGAGTTCGAGTAAATCTTCTTTACTGAATCCCATACCAGCTACAAGAGATGCGAGAACATAGAACTCCACACTCTTCTCGCCTGACTCGAGAACTGAAACTATAGGCTCAGGTTCAGACTTTAAATAGGCTTCCATTAGATATCTGGCCTCCACAGTATTTCGGGCGATAAGCACTGCAACACCATATTTATCATATTGCGGACGGCCCGCTCTTCCTGCCATTTGCTTGTATTCCATGACAGAAATATCCGTGGAACCGAACACTCGATCATACCTTCTTGTACTTACTATGGCAACATACCTTGCGGGAAGATTTACGCCAGCAGCTAGGGTCGGTGTAGCTGCCAGAGTTTTTAAATAGCTATTTCTGAAGAGCTCTTCAACTAGATTTCTGCAGGCGGGAGGTAAACCTGCATGATGGAAAGCTGAGCCTCTCTCAAGTATAGAGAATAATTTTTCAGAGAGGGATGTTCTCTCTATAGAGCTTCGCGTCTCCTTAATCCTACGTAAAATAAGGGATCGAACTCTTTTGGAGAGGTATCTATAGGAGACTTTAGTCAACTTATTAGCCAATGACTCTGCTGAACGCCGGGTAGATGTAAAGAAAAGAATCTGTCCATTCTCCCTGAGAACATAGTCAGCTAAGTCGAGCAAGGGATCTTCGTAGGTGGTGAGTATATCAGATTCTGCTTCATCCGAGAAGACCAGTTTACCATCTACATATATGGCTTCTCTCAGCGGCACAGGACGCCAATGTGAAACTATGGGATGGGCCTTTAACCATCCACTTAGCTCTTCTACATTCTTTATTGTTGCACTTAGACCAAGAATATGTAACTGAGGATAGGCTCTTTTGATCCATGTAATAAGCATCTCAATTACAGAACCTCGGCCAAGCGAGGATAGCCAAATACACGGATTTCTTCCCACTATTGAGGTTGTGAACTATTGACATGAAGGCTATGAGAGATTTTCCTGACGCGGTGGGGGAGCATACCAGGAAATTTGGGCCTTTAAATAGGCCTGCTTCCACTGCCTGTCTCTGTACAGGATATAATGAAGTGATACCTATGCATCTTAGGAAAGTGCTTACATCTTTGGGGAGACCACTGGGAATTACTTCTTTATCTAACTTCATTTCTTCCCTACTAATTTAACCATACCAGTAGTTGGAAAGAAGATTATTCCTTCTTTTCTTAGTATAGAGATCAGTCTGTTGAATTCTGTCTCGTCTATTCCAAGTCTTTCCATGACATTCTCTCTTACCAAATCAAGGTTTGCACCATTGGGCTTTCCAATAGAGAGCTCGCGGATGACATCCCTTATGATGGACATTCTTTCTCGTGTGGGGGCAGATTTCCCTGACATTATAATATCAATATCCTGATATCCTTCTATACTTCTCGCAACCTGATTGAGCCAGAAGTCCGTTATCCTTATGGCTGTCTCCACATCCTCGACCTTAATTTCAGACCTCAGATGAATCTTCGCCTTGGCTTCAGCAAGCCGTATTATAGACTCGAGTTGTCTAGGGGTTATCGTTATAGATCCCACAGATTTCCTCCGCATCTCTAAAAAGAACTCCTTTATCCTTTCTGCTGCCTCTTCGGTTAAAACAGGACTGAGGTTTCTGGCATAGGAGAGATAGCTCTTCAACACTTCTGGCGACAGCATCCCAGCTGAAGCCACACCTACACCTCGGTGATAGTCCAGAATATGTTGTGCAAGTTGACTATCCCTTTCAGGATCAGGCTTATCCCTTAGGAGGAATATTGCATCAAATCTTGACAGTATGGTGGGGGAGAGATCAATGTTCTCGGAGAACTCACGTGTATCATCATACCTGCCTCCTGATGGATTTGCTGCTGCGAGTATTGCTGTCCTGGCGTTGAGGGTTGCCACTATTCCTCCCTTGGCTATGCTTATGGTCTGCTGCTCCATCGCCTCATGGATTGCAACCCTGTCCTCAGGTCTCATCTTCTCAAACTCATCTATGGCTGCAACCCCCTTATCCGCCAAGACCAAGGCACCAGCCTCAAGGACGAAGCCACCTGTCAACCTGTCTCTCACAGCAGCGGCAGTCAGACCTGCAGCAGTAGTGCCCCTGCCAGAGGTATACAGTCCCCGCGGGGCAACACGTTGCACATACTTGAGAAGCTGGCTCTTCCCTGTTCCCGGATCCCCTACAAGCAGGATGTTTATGTCCCCTCTCACGCGTACACCGTCTGGGAACTCTTTGGCCACACCTCCTACTAGCTGGAGGGCAACAGCTTCCTTAATCACTCTTATCGTTTTTCCATATAGGCTGGGTGCGATGGAATCCACTATCCTATCGTATATATTGGGATCCTTTGACATCTCTTTGATAACCTGAATCTCATCTTGTGTTAGAGGAGTGTCTTCCCATCCAGTTAATGGCTCGATGTTATTGCATTCTATACCGATTTTGAACCGTCTACGTATTCTGAATCTCCCAGTAAATTGAATTACATTCTTAACGATGCCGACTACAGAGACCCTGTCTCCGGGTCGAACTCTATCTACGAGGTCATCTAGGACCTGGAAATCTAATGTTCTCGGGAACTGGCCTGCTGGGAGGTCTTCTGGCCGTTCTTGTACACGAAGTTGTTGGACATCTACAAATATGCTTTCCTCAGGAATGAAAGTGAAGTTGCTTGGTTTAGCTATACCTCCATATTTACATCCAGGATTCTCACATTTTGGAGGGAAGGTCAGGAACTCACCTTCCTGTTCTACCAGCATTCGGTGGTGACAATAATTACATTCAAAGAGCCCAATTTGCAGCAGGCTTTCTACAGTGGAAGCCCTTACTACAACACCTTCAAATGAGATGAGTTTATTTACATGGAAACTCTTAATATCTCTTATACTCACAATAGTGGGAATATCCTTGAATCTTACGTGGAAGAATTTGAAGCCTGAGGTATACTCCGGGTCTATGCCCTCAAGCACAGAATAAGCGATCTTCTCCATATCGGGGATTACCTTTGTCGGTGATTCAAGAACTTGTTTTGCAAGAGACTCATTAAAGAGATAGAGATCCTTAAAGTCTATTACTATCGAACGTCGTTCCTCTGCAATCAACTGATCCACCTGAGGTCTATATGTAGATAGAAGGAAATCTCTGAAGGATTCTACAGGGTCCTCTGAGCCTGTTCTACTTAACATTCAGCACTTCCTCCTTCCACACCTCGAATATCCTTTTTACGGTCTGGTATAATACAAGCTCCTCCGGTTGTAGGGCAGATAGCATGGATGAAGGTGAGGGAGCCGCTATCATTCTCAATATCTTCGATGCACGATCATTCAGGATTTCGGATAATAGAGAACGGGCCTTAAGAGAGTTCTTCTTTGAGGAATCTATGAGGGGAGCTACACGCCTATAGAAATTCTGTG
>NJEE01000071.1 GCA_002255045.1 Candidatus Bathyarchaeota archaeon ex4484_205
TCCTATACCTCCAGATGGCCCCTGAACCACATGGAACTCTACACCAGCCAATATTGTTATAGGGACATCTGTCCATCTAACTAGAAGCTTGTCAGGGGAGATATATGTTGGGTCTGTCTCTTTAGGATCAATCTCTACCTTTTGGTCGTCTGAGGAACCGCCCTTTAGAACTAAATTGAAGGTGTACTCCAGAGGGGAGAGGGTGTTAAAGAAATTGGTATAGGTGAAACTTGTTTCAGAACCCTCTCTCGGAGGCCTTATCTTGAAGGCATGTATGTTCCACTCTATCTTGCCATCCACTGGGTACTCTATGTGTATGCTGGCATCCTTGACTGAGAGGTCGCAATCCTCAAGAATATTGATTAGTGGAAGCCAGTCTTCTCCACCTATTGGAGTGACTTCAGCCATCTCTCGAAGTCTTGAGAGGACTGTACCTTTGTTCGCATTTATTGTGGTATCTATGTTTCCCTTGTATGTTATCTCACCGTTCCCCTCAACCCTACCTGTTGAGGATAGGTATGTGAAGATTATTCTTCCAGACTCAGGCGGAGCAGAGAAGAATATTGAGAGAATAGCCTCAGGAGAGAACTTTGTTGGAAGAAAACTCTGGTATGTTGAGGGTCTGAATGCTTCAGTAAAGTTCCCTTCAATCACTACAGCCACCAGTATCTCCGCACGGTTAAGGCCGAGGGAATTTACTTCTATATTGAATTCTTGAAGTGTGAGATCCAACTCCTCCAATGCGCTCTCTATTTGACCTTCAAACATAGATTCGGTGAGTTGAATATTTGTACGGAGAGTTTCAGGGGTTGTACTTCCATAGGTTATTACCTTTATCCTCGCCTCCAGAGATGTAAGTAATTCCTCAAAGCTGAAGTTAAACAATAGTTCTTCACCCTTAATCTCCAGTTCTGGGAAATCAACCTCTTCATGATTCAGCTGTAAGTAAAGGTACCCACTACCTACATTCTTAGACTCTATTGTGAGGTCAAAATCGGCTCTCGTAATTGCTTCAGATATTTTTGAATTAAGTTCATCACTCAATTCTACCCTAACCTGAAAGGCTCCAATGGTGTCCCCTCCACGCTCAGTATAACCACCATCAACATACAGAGATGTAATGTTCATTTCGACATCTTCGCTTACTGCAGACTGACCTTCTACCACCACCTCTATGAAACCGTCGGGGTAAACTATGAGGGTTAGAGGGAGAGCTTCTTCGTTCTCTTCAGCTATGAGGGGAACAGATGGAAGGAGGAGTGAGAGGCAAAGCAATATCACAAGAATATATTTAACTGACATTTCTAGTGAAGAGGAGAGGAGAGCGGTATTTAAGACTTCCCTACTCCATAAAGAATTTTATTCTAAATAAAGATGAAGAGAACAACCAAAGTAATTTAATAATTGGAAGGATATGGCAATTCTCCTCGAATATAAGGAGATTCAATTTTGAGAGAAGGTTGAGAGATAAACCCCAGCCAATACGAATCATATAGGAAATAGGTTTTATTATAAGAGGTATATCATTTTTAGCTTATGCATTGGGTGGAGGAGGTTTTCATAAAAAGGGTGAACTATTTCTGAAAATTATGGATAGTGAGGAACGTGTGGAGCTCGGACGTAAACTCGCCTTTGTCTTAGACACGATAATAAGATCGGAAGATATTCTTGGAAGTGGAAAGATTTTAGAACTGGGATGTGGCACAGGGAGGATTCTTGTTCCTCTAGCTAAATTTGGATACAAATACTATGGACTTGACATATCACCTACCTATATAAGGAAGGCGGAGGAGAGGGCAGTAAGGGAGAATGTTACGATGAGGCTGTATACTGGAAGTGTCCTGGATATGGAGGAGATACTTGGGGGAAGAGGCTCCCTTTGACGTAATACTGTTGGTTTGGACCACTATATTGGAATATTACAACCACTCTGCGGATATTGAGATCATAAGGGGGATCAGGAGACTTCTGAGGAAGGGGGGTCTATTCATAGTCACAAACACCGCGTCCTATGAATTTCTAGCACATGAGATGGAGGTGAATCTTGTAGAGAAGGTCTACAGTAATTTAGGTGACTCTGTGGTAATAGAGCAACATAAACTTGATCCTGTGAAGAGAAAGATGGCCACTGAATGGAAATTCTATAGGAAGAGAGGAGAGGACCTGATATACGTAGACAAGGTTAGTTTTGAGATAGAGCTCTCCACTATACATGAGTTGGTCAGAATCGTGGAGAGTTCAGGATTTAAGTTAATAAGGGTCTATAAGAGTATGCTAGATATGAGTTCTGTCACCCCCTTATCCCGATCAACTTAGTTTTTAAGGCATTATGAGGTGAAATAACAGCCATTTGTCTTTATCGCATATGAGGAAGCAAACCCTGAAGTTTTACTCCAGCTCTTTTCCCTTCGTCTCCAAACCCAATATAGCCATATCTACTGCAAGGATTATGAAGGCAAAGGAAACTACACTTAAGGTTCCACTCAGCTCAAGAGATTGAAGCAGAAAACCGATGATCGTTGGCCCTATGATCCCTGCGATTCTGCCGAATCCGCTTGCAAATCCATAACCCGTACCTCTCACAGATGTGGGATACGGCTCACTTGTATAACACATGACCACACCCCACGCACCCAGACAGAAGAAACATACGAGAGAAAGCCAGGTGGTAACCCCGATTGGGGAGGTGGCAGAGGAGAAGCCGAAGACGGAAAGGGCTGTTAATAGGGCATAGGATACTAATGTCGGTTTTCTCCCAACTTTATCAATGAGGTAGGCTGCAGAGAAGTATCCTGGAATTTGTGCAAAGGAAGTCAATAGATTGAGAGCATAGGCTTCAGGAAGATTGAATCCCATTCGTCTCATGTAACCAATTATCCACAAGAAGAAGGAATAATATCCGAAAACCATGGAGAACCACATTATCCACGTAGATGCTGTAGCCCTTCTCAAGGTCTTTGACCACAATAACTTTATGGACTCGATAATCTTTACTCTTCTTCCCCTTTTCCGGTAGAGAGGAGTCTCTCTTAAGAGGAAATGGAGGGGTATGGCTGTCAGAAATATTATTACACTACTTACAAGGAAATAGGACCTCCATCCATATGCGGGTATTACCATAAAACCTAGGAAGGATGCGATTATCCATCCATATGCCCAGAAGGAGTCGAGGAGGACGAGGGTCTTACCTCGATCCTCTAATCCAGTAAATTCAGCGAGATATACGAAGAACACTGGAATCGACCCACCTATCCCTAGGCCTGTGAGGACTCTCATCAGTATGAAGGTTTCCCAAGATGGTGTCACTGAACAGATCAATGTGGAGAGCCCGAGGAGGATGAGGGCGAGAACTAAACTTCTTTTCCTGCCGATTCTGTCGGCTAACACACCGAAGAATGTAGCACCTAGAAACATCCCAATGAATACTGAGCCCCCTAGGAAACCTGCGTAGATCTCAGGAATCTCAAACTCAGAGCTCAGTAGGGGGAGAGGTAGTGAAATGAGGAGAAGGGTCATTGCGACTATAGCATAGGGTATACCTGTCAGTAGGAGAAGTCTGAAATGTACCATCTTAATTTTTGTTTTATGATGGTGAAATAAATAAATTTCATGGAGTCTCCGTCTGAAACCCTTTTTATCATCAACTATTAATTTCTAAGTTTTGAAAACGATTTTCTTCAATTCCTAGAATAATTAAGAGATTTTCTGTAAACAAATAAAAATTTATATACCTCATATATTCTTCTTTAATATACTATTATATTTCAATTCCGTTGGGAAGTTGAGGATATTTTATAAACAGGAGGTGAGAGGAAAATGGGAGAGATTAGAGTTGCTATTGCAGGTGTTGGAAACTGTGCCTCTGCCTTAGTGCAGGGTGTAAAATTCTATAGAGAAGCTAAAAGAGGGGAGAGAGTACCTGGACTCCTCAATGTGGAGCTTGGAGGATACCATGTGAGGGATATAAAGTTTGTGGCAGCATTCGACGTCAATAGGGATAAAATAGGGAAGGATCTCGGAGAGGCTATCTTCACGGAACCTAACTGTTGCGCACGTTTCAGCAATCCTATGCCTAAACTAGGTGTCGAAGTATTACCAGGCCCGGTGCTGGATGGTGTAGCATCACATATGAGGGAGTCATTCAGGGTGATAGATGAGGATCCTGTAGATGTTGCTGAGGTTTTGAGGGATGCTGAGGCAGATATGCTGGTGAACTTCATCCCAGTAGGAAGCTATAGGGCTACGAGATACTATGCTGAAGCAGCTCTTAAGGCTGGGTGTGCCTTCGTGAACTGCATACCGGAATTTGTGGCAAGTGATAGGGAGTGGGAGAGAAAATTCAGAGAGGCAGGTATTCCTATTGCGGGAGATGATGTGAAAAGCCAGCTCGGCGCCACAATACTTCACAGAACACTTGTAAAACTCTTCCTGGATAGAGGTGTCACAATAGATGAGACATATCAGCTGAATGTGGGTGGAAATACAGACTTTGAGAATATGCTCTATGAGGAACGTCTGAAGACCAAGAGAATAAGTAAGACTGAGGCAGTCACAAGCCTAGTTCCCTATGAGGTTGCCACAAGGATAGGGCCTTCAGACTATGTCCCATTCCTCAAGGACAAGAAGATATGTTATCTCTACATCAAGGGAAGAAATTTTGGGAATCAGCCAGTAGTCCTTACAGCGAAGCTTGAGGTCCAGGACTCGCCGAACAGTGCCGGAATCGTGATAGATGTAATTAGGGGAGTGAAGATTGCCCTAGACAGGGGAGTTTCAGGGGCACTTACCAGTCTGTCGGCATATGCATTTAAGCACCCACCAATACAGGTAGATGATAATACTGCGAAGAAATGGTTCATAGAGTTCATTGAGGGTAAGAGGGGTCGTTAGATTACTCCTCACGTTTCCTCCTCGATACTGGTTGTTTATCCTCAAGTATAAAGGGCATTTTAACCCTCGATATGAGCAGAGGCTCCTCGCATTCCTGAATATAAGCCAACACAAGCCTCTTGCCTATATCTGTAAGAACAAATACTGGGATGGTTACACCTAATTGTATCAAGGCTTTTGGACCTATCTTTTCCCTCACCGTCTGTGATGCACTTGCACACACTATGTCAGCCTCCTTCAAGAACTTCACCTCATTTTCTCCCACAACAGTATTACATGTGGAGAATATTATTACTATGACATCATTTGGAGGAAGACTCCTCAGTTTTGGAATTATATGAGAGTTGGGGGCAATCACAGTAACTGCAATCCGTTTGAACCCCATGGAAATAGCATGTCTCACGCCATTAATTTGGTCTATTGAGGCGTTCTCAGGATCTAAAACTTCCCCACCATGAGAAGATATGTATGAAATAACTTCTTTTATCGGCGATGTCTCCAGAACGCCGTTCATAATTGAGCCTATTCCCTGCACAAGTTCGGCATCGGTGGCGACCACAGTTCCAGCTCCATCACACACTACTACAGCGGCATCTATCAACCCCAACCTCATGCAGGCACTGATTATTTCAG
>NJEE01000022.1 GCA_002255045.1 Candidatus Bathyarchaeota archaeon ex4484_205
GGGGGATATACTGGGAAGATAGTGGAGGTGAACACCCCTCTATTGAAAAGTATTGTAAAAATGGGCTTCACTCCAGTGATTGCCCCACTTGCTCTGAGTTTGGAGTATGAGCCTCTCAATATAGATGCTGATGCTGTTGCTCTAGAGGTGGCTAGGGCTCTCAATGTGGAGAAGCTCATATTTATGACCGATGTAGATGGAGTATTTCTAGATGGGAAACTGGTAAAAGAAGTTGTATTGCCACAGGATGCTGAGATGTGGAGGAAGGTCGGCCATGGGATGATGCGAAAGCTGTATTCTGCAATAAAGGCGGTGAATGAAGGTGATGTGAAGGAAGCCTTCATAGCGAACGGAACCATTAAAAATCCTCTCCTTTCCGTGTTAAGAGGTGAAACCGGCACACATGTCTATAAGTGAAAGACTGAAAAGGATAGAGAACTCCCTCCTCATACCCGTATACAGGAAGAGAGGCCCAGTCTTAGTTTCAGGAAGGGGGTGTTGGGTCCGAGACATCGATGGAAGGGAATATTTGGATGTAACATCAGGGTTTGGTGTCGCCATTCTAGGCCACTCCCATCCCCTAATCATCGAAGCTATTTCAAGCCAAATTGAGAAGCTCATCACATGCCACTCCTCCTTTTACTGTGAGGCCAGGGCTGAATTTCTTGAAGCAATTAGTAAAAGGCTTCCCTCTGAGCTAAATTCGTTTTTACTTACAAATAGTGGAGCCGAGGCGGTGGAAGCTTCATTAAAATTAGCGAGGAAATATACAGGACGTAAGAAGATTGTGGCCTTCGTGAGAGGTTACCATGGTAAGACCCTAGGTGCATTGTCTGCAACTTGGAACCCAAAGTATAGGAAGGGTTTTGAGCCTCTTGTTGAGGGCTTCCTTCACCTTCCATATGGAAACTTGGAAAGGGTGGAATCCTTCCTAAGAGAGAATGCTGAGGATGTGGCAAGTATAATTGTCGAGCCAATCCAGGGAGAGGGTGGAATAAATGTTCCCCCTCCGGGTTTTCTCAAGGGCCTCAGAGAGTTAGCTGACCAATTCAATGTTCTATTGATAGTTGACGAGATACAGACCGGCCTTATGAGGACTGGAACTTTCCTAGCCTCCGAACAGGAGAATGTAGTTCCAGATATTCTTCTACTGGGGAAAGGGCTGGGTGGAGGCCTACCTATTGGTTTCTTGGCATCTAGGAAGGATGTGGGGGAGAAGATGGGTATAGGAGGCCACACATCCACAATGGCTGGAAATCCAGTGGTATGTGCCTCCGGAAAAGCCCTCCTCGAGGCTTTATCTAAGGAGATATCAAGTTCGAGGATAGAGTCCTCCTCCAAACTCTTCTTCGAGAACCTGACAAGGATAGCGGAAAGCTCAAACTTTATTCGGGAGGTGAGGGGGAAAGGATTGATGATAGGTATAGAGTGCAGAAAACCAGTCGGCAACCTCCTGAAGATTATGGAGGAGAAGGGAGTCCTCGCCTTAAATGCAGGGATAAACGTTGTGAGATTTCTCCCACCCCTCATAATAAATAGGGATGAAATTCTCAAGGTCTGTGAAACCCTTGAAGAAAGTGTGAAATTGGTGGAGGAAGCTTGAACAGGGAGGAAATTCGCAGCACACTCACGAAATTGCTTAGATTATACTCTCCCTCAGGGAGAGAGGAGAAGGCAGTCTCCTTCCTGCATTCCATCCTCTCCTCTCTGAACATTAAGTCACAGATAGATGAAGTAGGTAATTTAATAGCATATAAAGATGGCCTCCCAAAAGTTATGCTTGCCGGCCACATAGATACGGTACGTGGCAAACTCCCCATTAGAGTCGATGACGGCATAGTATGGGGAAGGGGAGCGGTAGATGCTAAGGGTCCACTTATCAGCTTACTTAATGCCTTTCAGAGATATGAAGGAAAACTGGGGTTGGTGTTCGCAGCCCTTGTGGACGAAGAGGCGGAAAGCCGAGGAGCCAAATTTCTATCGATGAAGAAACCTCTTGCAAAATATGCTATCTTCGGTGAACCCACCGGATTGAGAGCTGCCGCTGTAGCCCACCGTGGAAGCATAACCTTCAGGCTTGAAATAGAGTGCGGAGGAGGACACTCCTCCACCTCCTGGGCCTATAATAATCCTATTCTCCTACTCATGAAAATTGTTGAAGACCTCTCATCCTCCTTTCCCACTTATAAAGATAACTTCAAGAACGTAACAGTCACACTCACCGGTATCCATGCGAAGAGATCACAGGGAGTGCCGAAACGATGTATAGGATACATAAATCTCAGGTATCCTCCTCAATACTCAGCGAAGGAGATCTCATCCACCTTGGAGAATATCCTATCAACCCTTCCCAGGGAATGTAAGTTCTCACTCTTCCAATTAACATCCTTTCAACCATATAGGTCAAAGATCAAGGGGGAATTAATTTCAGCCTTTAGGTTAGGTTTCCTCAAGATAACTGGATCCAGACCACTCTTCATAAGAAAGTTGGGTACAGGAGACATGAGTGTAATCGCCCCATCCTGGAATATTGAGGCACTGACTTATGGCCCGGGAGATCCTAAATTATCTCACACCACCCGAGAACATATCTCAATTGATGATATAATAACCGCCTCTGACATAATTTTGGCCACCTTAAACGAGCTGGAAAAAGTCATATGTTAAAAATTAAATTTGTTGAATGGAGAGATTTTATTTGTGAAAAAACCTCTTCCAATTAAAGTCGGTGTCCACATATCCATATCTGGCTCAATAAGTAAAAGTGTGGAGAGAGCAGTCTCTCTTGGTTGTGACACATATCAAATATTCACCAGGAACCCCCGGGGATGGAAATATAGTCCAATCCCCAAGGATGTGATAGAAGAGTTCAAAATGAGGCTCTCCGAAACAAATATAAATCCAGTTGTTGCCCACATGCCTTACCTGCCGAACCTCTCTGCGCCTGACGAATCCATCTATGAGAAGTCTGTTGCCTCACTACTGGCAGAGATCGAGCGATGTGAACAGCTCGAAATTCCTTACCTCGTCACCCATCTGGGAAGCCATAGGGGTCGTGGCTGGGAGGCTGGTGCCAGACAGCTTGTAAAAGCATTGGAGAAGGGGGTCTCCTTAAGCAAGCATGTTATGATCCTCCTTGAGAATACTGCCGGTACAAAGAATAGTATGGGCACTACTTTTGAGGAAATAAGGAGAATAATGGATCGCCTAACTGACTTAACTCATATAGGTGTATGTTTTGATACTTGTCATGCATTTGCCGCCGGGTATGAATTAAGGACTGAAGTCGCTGTAGAACGTGTAATGGAGAAATTCGATAACGAAATCGGGTTGAAATTCCTCAAATTAATCCATTTAAATGATTCTGTTGGTGAATTGGGAAGTCACCTTGATAGACACGAACATATTGGATTGGGTAAAATAGGTGTTAAAGGATTTCGAGCTATATTGAAAAATAGAATAATTCGCTCTAGGCCTCTCATCCTTGAAACCCCAGTAGATAAAAGAAGGGGTGATAGGGAGAATATTCAGACAGTAAGGGAGTTGGCTAGAAGTTGAGGAAACTGAGTTTCGGCCTCTTCATTCCACTGAGCGGAGAATGCAGTATCCCCTCCTTTATTAAGAAGATCTCTTGTAAGGCAGAGAGCCTCGGTTACTCAAATCTCTGGGTGGAGGATCACTATAGACTTCCATGGACTGATCGTACGTTAGATGCATGGATTGCCCTCGGCTATATTGCATCTAACACCTCTCAGATAAGGATTGGCACCTGTGTAACTCCGATTCCCTTCAGATATCCCCCCTTTTTGGCGAAGGAGGCCGCTACAATAGATGTACTTTCATCCGGGAGGCTTGAGTTCTCAGCAGGCTTGGGATGGGTGGAGAAGGAGTTTAAATCCTTTGGAATCCCTTGGGAACGCTTCAGAATAAGGGGAAGAAAGATGGTTGAGGGTCTGAAGTTGATAGTTGAAGCCTGGCTGGGTGAAGAGCTTACTTTCAGGGGGGAGTATTATCAAGTTGATTCCCTTAGGTTGGAGCCTAAACCTATTCAGAAGCCTTATCCTCCCATATGGTTAGGTGGATCGTCTCATCTCATTCTCAACACAGCAATTACGTATGGTGATGGATGGATACCTTGGCAACCTACATTATCCTTTCTTGGAAAGGCAATAAAATACCTCAGCAAAGTTCGTAATGGGCGAGAGCTACCCAAGCTAAAGTTCGGTGTAGTGGGGCATAGCATAATAGCAGAATCCTTTGAGAGAGCTGTCGAACTCATTCCTCCTGAAAGGGCTGAAGACGCCTTGAAGGGACGCTCCGGCTCCTCAGATGCACAGAAGAGATCTCCTTGGATCATAGGAAGCCCCCGCGAGATCATGGAGTTGATGGAGAAGTATCTAAAGCTAGGTGTAAACCATGTTGCTCTCTCCTTTGCACCAAGGACACCGAGGCATATCTTAAGTATGGCTGAGATGTTCGCAGAGGAAATTATCTCAGCCTTCACATAGAATTTTGTAGAATTCGGGTCTTCTATCCTCAAATAGATGATTATAGGCTGTAACTCTCTTATCCCGTGCAGTCTCTAGATCTGCCTCTATAACTTTAACTTCCTCTACATCTGGTGGCGAAGTAGCTAAGATCTCCATTTTCGGGCTCACTATTTGACTTCTACCCGTGAAGATAAATTCCCTCTCTCTGCCCACCCTATTGGCTGTCACTATATATACATTATTCTGCACTGCGGAGCCCAGCATAGCAGTCTGACAATATGGATGAACCAGATTTGTAGGATGGCATATTACATCTGCCCTCATGAGGGATAGAGTCCTCACAGACTCCGGAAACCTCCAGTCAAAACAGATCATTACACCGATTTTGACCCCTTTTACGTCAAAGACTTCGAACCCCCTATCCCCCGGTGTGAAAACCAATTTTTCTCTATAGAAAAGATGTATCTTTCTATAGTTCCCTATAATCCTTCCATTTTCCACTACAACTGCAGAGTTATATAGTCTATTCTCATCCATTTCACAGTATCCTGCTACAATGCAGATGTCCGTGTCCTCACTAGTTCTTCTTAATGCCTCTATTGTTTCACCATTCTCCAAACTCTCTGAGAGCCGATATGCCTCCTCCCTGCTCGAGAACGCGTAGCCCGTATTGAAGAGCTCCGGTAATACAAGTACATTAGGTTCAAACCTCAAGCTTTCCTCAATAAACTCCACCGCCCTCTTCACGTTTCTTCTCTTCTCCCCGAAAATGGGTCTCATCTGAATATATCCAATGTTTACAGATGGTGGCAAACTTCTTCACACTAATATATCCCCCATCTTAAATGTATTTTCGTGAGATTCAAGACAAAGGATGAAGTTAGAAGATATATTTGGAGTCTCATGGAGAAAAGCGGTGTCTCACTTCCCCCACATCCCTGTTGGGGCCGTATCCCCAACTTCAGAGGCGCTTGGGATGCCGCAAATAGATTGCTTGAGGCTCTCCAACCGAACTCCTTGAGACTGGTTCTGGTTTCTCCAGATTCCCCTCAGAGACCTGTACGACTCCTCCTCCTAAGAAGAGGGATACCTATCATAATGCCCACTCCGAGATTGAGAAGGGGTTATGTGTATATCGATCCCCAAGATATAGGTGGCAAATATATTCGGTATGCCTCCACTCTTAAAGGCGGTCTGTCACTTGGGCGTCCCATAAAGGAGCTCCCTCACATAGACATAGTGATCGAAGGATGTGTAGCCGTAGACAGGTTGGGAAATCGCATTGGCAAGGGAGGGGGATATGGAGATAGAGAGATAAAGGAGGCCAGAAAATTAAATCCATCTGTAATAGTTGCTGTGACCTGCCACTCCTCTCAGGTGTTAGAGAGAGTTCCCACTGATCAGTGGGATGAGCCTATAAATATTATATCTACTGAGAGATTTCTTATATCACTCGATGTCAAGACTGAAGGAAATACTCAGAGAGGCTTATGAAATTCTTAAGAAAACCCCTCCTATCGTGAGGGAAAGCTGTGACACTATTCTGTTCGTTGGAGATCTTCATGGTGACTATGAGTCCGCCGAGAGCGCCTTCAAACTTTATGAGGAGCTCTCTCCAGACATCATCGTATTCCTGGGGGATTATGTTGATAGGGGCCCCAAACAGCTTGAGACTATAAATCTCTTGCTGAGAAATTTTGTCGAGGTTCCTGAAAGAGTATGCCTTCTACGTGGCAACCACGAAACTCCATCAATGAACCTCTATTATGGGTTCCGCTCACTTCTGTCGGCGGATGAGTACTTCAGCTATCTCCGAATATTTTCGATATTACCTTACATATTCATTTCAGATCAGAAGCTTATCGCTCTTCATGGAGGAATCCCTGTTAAGAAAGAGAAAGATAGGTATGCTCCATATAGTTTGCAGGAGATTCTCTCCATTCGAAAAGGCGTGGAGGACCCCACCGACCCTATGACATTTCAGATACTGTGGAACGACCCTCACGAAGAAATTGAGTCCGCCTATCCCAATCCACGTGGTCCTGGAATATATTACTATGGATTTAAAATATTTGAAGAGTTTATGTCTGATGCCAACATATCCTTCTTGGTGAGGGCTCATTTTCCATATGAACCAGGATATAGATTCTTCTTTGAGAATAGATTGCTATCCATCTTCAGCTGCAGATATTACTATGGGATAGAGCCATGCGCCGCCTATTATGACTCAGGATGGTCTATTTACTCTCTTGAAGACCTACAAGTCTATGATTAATCCCCTCTAATCCATCATGTATCTCCCTATATATTTCAAATATCTTATTGTATTTCTCAACACTTTCTATACTGGGTTTAACAGTCGTGCCTATCTTCAGAGTCTTTTCTACAGCTTCCTCCATATTCTTGAATATTCCCTGTCCCACTGCTCCAAGTAGAGCAGAACCCAAGGATGCATCCACAAAGGTGGGTATATGGACCTCTATGTTGAGGACGTTTGACACTATTTCTCTCCACACTTTGCTCTTGGAACCTCCTCCAATGAGCTTCACCTCTCTCAATCCTATCTTGAGATATTCAAGGGGCCTCAATGCATCTCTCAGGGAGAAGGCAACTCCCTCCATAACTGCCCTAACAAAGTGATCCAATTTGTGGCTTGCAGTGATCCCGACAAAACTTCCACGTAAATATGGATCCCAATAGATCCCCCTCTCTCCAATAAGGTATGGATGGAAAATCAATCCCTCTGAACCTGCTGGCACCCCCTCTGCCATTTTATTTAGTATCTCATAGACAGAAATTCCTCTCCTCTCAGCTTCCTCAAGCTCCTTCCTACAGAAAACATCTCTAAACCATCTCAATGACAGGCCACATGTCTGTGTGGTTGCTATTGCAAGCCACACATTGGGAATAGCGTATCCAAAATTAAACATGCTTCTCGTAGGTTCCTCGACCGGCTTCTCGACTGCGACAAATAGGGCTCCCGCCGTACCCATTCTGAGGAGGAGATCTCCCTCCCTCTTTATTCCCGCCGCAAAACATTCAGCTATTGCGTCTCCAGAACCCGCTACGACGGGGGTTCCTCTCGAAATTCCAGTATATTCAGAAAATTCTTCCGTTATCTCTCCAATTATATTTGTTGCATTCACTATATCCGGTAACTTTTCTCTATCTATTTCAAATAACTCTAAAATTTTATTTGACCACTCTAACGTATGTATATTTACGAGAAGGGTGGATGTCGCCATACCTCTATCCGTATAGGCCTCCCCAGTCATACGGAAGGCTACATAGTCCTTAGGCTGTAATATCTTCCAACTTTTATCATAAATTTCTCTCTTATGTCTCTTCATCCATAATATTTGTGGAAGTGTAAATGTTGCAGTAATAGGGTTCAGAGTCTCCTGGTAAACCACCTCTCCATATTTGTCCTTAATGTACTTAGCCTCTTTCACACTCCTCTGATCTAGCCAAACAATCATATTATAGAGATGTCTTCCATCCTTCCCCACAAAAGTAGGGCTATGCATATGGCTACATAATCCCACAGCCTCCACCGCTTCTCCCTCACATCTAGCGTCCCTTAAAGTTCCTTTGATCACTTCAATGACTGTGGACATTACCTCCTCGGGATCATGCTCTACCCATCCAGTTTGTGGAAAATACATTGAGTACTCCTTATAGGATGTTCCACAGATCCTTCCCTCACTGTCTATTAACACACCCTTGCATCCATTTGTCCCAATATCTATTCCTAGAACCCCCAACTTTCACCTGTTAAGAGTATCTCACTATAGAAAATAATAGTTATCTCTCCTGATCTCAATTCAAAGTATGAATATCATTGCTACTATTACAGATCCATAGTATCCTAATGGTATTTTCACTTCCTCTATCTCCATCTCCTCCTTTACGACTTCCACTCCTCGTGTGGCCGCCATGTCTTCAAGCATTAAATCAAGCTTTCTCTGTGTTCTCTCCCTCGGTCCCTCACTACATCCTTCTACAACCATCCCATAGCCCTTATTAGTGAATCCCCATTTGAGTCCTGCAGATATTATCTTTCCTCCTCCACCTGATTTGTGTGCCATTACTGTGAATACTATTGCTCCTGGGTCTAGTGTTATTGGTTCCACTCTTTCTGCCCCCATAGGGATCATGGAAGAGACTGGCACTAAATTGTACTGTGAGATCCCGGCATCATGTAGTGCCCTGTCAAATGCATTTATTTCGGAAATTTTGCTTGTTCCCTTTCCTTTCGCTATATAAAACTTCTTGGGTTTGAGTTCCATTGTCTATTCATCTCCCATCTCACCTTCTTAAAAAATACTTCCTTTGCTTCTACATCTAAGATGGAAATTTACATCATTTTGAATCTTTCTTTTCTCTCTACGTGTAGATTTTCATCTCTATATGTCTAGTCAAAGATTTCTGTCATTCTCTATACTGTGAAGGAGATAAAAGACAGTTATGTGTAGTATAGAACTCTCTGTCTTAGACGTAATATTCTAAAAATCCCTTAAGTTTTCCTATTTCGTCCTTTTCTCATTCCTAATATCCAATAGAATACTTAGGAAATTTATATCACACCACAAAAGTTGTCAAAAAAACTATACAAAAAGCTTTATTTTATTTGCCAACTATTTTACAGCGTCTTCACATTACATATTTAAGAGGTGGCAGAATGAACTATCCCATTTCGAAACTTGGAAAAATTAGAGAGACTACCAATTTGGCTCTATTTGTGAAAGTCTCCGAAGGAGACGTAGTTCCATGGGACCGACACAGGATAGTAGATGCCCTTCTTAGGGAGACAGAAATAGATAGAGATACTGCTGAGGCCATCAGTATTGAGGTCGAAGAGGTAGTAAATAGAAGTGGCTTGAAGCTACTAACCGCCCCCCTAATACGGGAAATTGTGAATGAGAAGCTTATTGAACGCGGTCTTGAGAATATAAGACGTAAGCATACACGATTAGGCCTACCAATATATGATGTAGAGCAAATCCTCCTCTATAGAAATCGAGAAAATGCAAATGTCCCTCACGGGCCTGAAGCAACAAATCTCTCACTTGCTGAGTCTATAAAGAAGCAATATGCACTCCTGAAAGTTTTCTCCAATGATGTGGCGACGGCACATGAACATGGTGATATTCACCTCCATGATCTGGGGATGGTGGATCGACCCTACTGCTCAGGAAACAGCCTAGAATACATCAAGAAATATGGCCTGAATTTGCCCAGTGCAATCTCGATAGCGAAACCCCCCAAACATCCTGAGGTTCTTATAGGTCAGATGATAAAGTTCTCCGCTGCTCTCCAAGGCGTCTTCGCGGGGGCTATCGGATGGGATGCTGTAAATATGTACTTTGCTCCATTTCTGGTAGGTCTCAGCGATTACGAGATGGAGCAGCTTGCACAGATGTTGATCTTTGAGTTCGCTCAACAGGCGGTTGCGAGAGGTGGCCAAAGCATCTTCAGTGATCTGAATATCTATTGGGAGATACCCAAGCACTTCCGAGATGTGCCTGCTATTGGTCCAGGAGGAAAATACACAGATTCCACTTATGAGGATTATTTGGAGGAGTCACAGCGCTTTGCAGTAGCATTATTCAAAGTATTTCTCCATGGTGATGCCTATGGAAGGCCCTTCTTCTTTCCCAAACCTGAAGTTCATATCACTGAGGAGTTCTTCAAAACAGATGGCTGGGAGGACTTCTTAACACTTATAGCTAGGGTCTCATCGGAGAAGGGGAACACTTATTATGTATTTGACCGCGGTGATACCGCCAAAATCAGCGAATGTTGCCGTCTGAGCTTTAAACTCGACGAAAAAGATCTTGAAGACGCCAAGACACCCTGGAAAATGAGATACTCAGCCATGCAAAATGTGACGATAAATCTCCCTAGAATAGCTTACGAAGCCGATGGAAACGACGAAAGACTATTTGAAGTGTTGGATGAACGGATGGAGCTTGTGGCGAAAGCCCATCTCCAGAAAAGAGCATTTATAGAGCGACTTCTCTCGATGGGTCAAGAAGGCCCATTAAGTCTATTGGCAATGTCCCTGGATGGGGAACCTTACTACCGTCTCTATAGGGCCACTCACCTGATAGGTATGGTTGGCCTAAATGAGATGGTCCAGTACCACTTGGGCGAGGAGCTCCATCAATCCAATGATGCCCTTAAATTCGGTCTGAGGATTATTGCCTTCATGAAAAAGAAGGCTGAGCAATTATCTGAAAGATACGGCCTCAGATTTCTCCTGGAGCAGACACCTGCCGAATCTGCCGCCTATAGACTGGCATTACTCGATCTTCGCCATTACAAGGAGAGTGCCGTAAAGGTAATCAAAGGTGACTCCTCTACGGGTGAAGTGTACTACACAAATTCCACTTACCTGAATGTAGGTGCCGAAATAAGCCCGATTCTCCGTGTGAAGAAAGAAGGATTGTTCCATCCACTTATAGAGGCTGGTTCCCTCAGTCATATATGGCTAGGTGAGACTCGTCCCCACCCCTCCACCATTGCGAAGTTTGTGTTGAAGACCTTCAAGGAAACAACTAATGATCAAATAACCTTCAGTCCTGAATTTACTGTATGTTTAGACTGCGGGAAGCGGGAGGATTCACTTCAAGCTGTACATCGAGGTCTGCTAGATAGATGTCCTCACTGTGGATCCACAAACCTCGAACGTATAACAAGGGTGACAGGATTCTTCTCGAAGATTGAAGGCTGGAACCGAGGGAAGATTGCGGAGTTACGTGATAGGAGGGCCAGGGATGAAGACTTCTTCCGTTCGTCTTAAGCTGAAGATATTTCATGGAGAGAACTGTCCTAACTGCCCGCCAGCCATCTCACTGGGAAAAGAGCTGGCTGCAAGAGGATTCTACATAGAATTCATATGCGTAGATGAAGTGGATGGAATGGCTGAGGCAGCCTTTCATATGATTCAATCAACCCCGAGTATTATAGTCGTAAATCATAATGATGAGGAAATCCTATCCTGGAGAGGTAAGGTTCCATCGATGGATGAAATCCTACCTCTGCTCGAGGCGTTAAAGAATGGTAGAGATTAAGGGTTTTGTTCCTCTAAGTATGGTTGACTGGGACGGCGTTCTCACCAGCGTAGTTTTCCTCCCAGGATGTAACTTCAGATGTCCATTCTGCTTCAATTGGAAACTCTCTTTCCATCCTCACTCCATACCCTCCGTTCCACTCGAAAGGATATTGGAGGAGCTTAGGGAAGAAGCGGGTTTCATTGAAGGTGTGTGTATCACAGGTGGGGAACCAACTTTACATTCAGATCTTGCTCAACTTATCTCGGAATTTAGAAGGCTAGACCTAAAGATAAAACTGGATACAAATGGTAGCAATCCTGAGGTTCTTAGACGCCTTATAGAGACCTCACTTATAGATTATGTGGCAATGGATATCAAGGCCCCCCTTACTGCTTCTGCATATTCCACCCTAACAGGTATGCCTCCTGAAAAGACTACATTCATCCTAAAAAACATAAAGAACTCTATATCTATTCTCCAATCATCAAATGTTCCATATGAATTTCGTACTACAGTAATTCCCGGGTATATAGATGAGTCTTCTCTAGAAGAAATAGGTAAGGCAATAAAGGGTGCTAAAAAATATGTTCTGCAACGGTTTCGCCCTGAGAATGCCTGGCGAAACCAGTTTCGTCGGTTGAAAAGTCAATCTAATGAGGAGATGCTTCGTCTTCTAAATGTCATAAGTCCTTACGTTTCCGAGGCAACTTGGAGGGGCTAGAAAAATTTAAGTCTTATATCTCACTTATTTTGGTTTCAATGCTCTACGAACACTCTGCTGGTGCAGTGGTTTTTAGAAAAGTGGATAGTGACGTGAAATATCTGCTATTGCATTACTTTGCCGGTCATTGGGATTTTCCGAAGGGTAATATTGAGAAGGGAGAGACAATAGAGGAAACTGTAAGACGTGAAATATTTGAAGAGACAGGTCTAAATGACATAAGAATAATACCGGGATTTAAAGAGAGGATAATCTACTTTTATAGGCGGGAAGGTGGTCTCGTTAAGAAAGATGTTGTTTACCTGCTCGCCGAAGCCTTTTCCTCAAGAGTCAGACTCTCTTATGAGCATAAAGGTTACGGGTGGTTTTCAATGGAAGATGCATTAACTACGCTGACCTATGACTCCTCCAAAGCTGTATTGGAGAAGGCTGCATCCTTTCTGAGAAAGCACTAGCCTCACAGATTTCTCTAAAACCTCTTGATAACTTTTAAATAAAATTCGGAAATTATTTACGTCATGTGGAAACTCTTCTCTGTTCCTCCAGATCTGGTGTACATAATTAATTTCGCTATAATATGGGTCATTTCAGCCATTGTTCTATGGTTAAGTGCAAAGATAGTGAAAGGAGAAGGAAGCTTTCTATCCTGTATGATACTTGCTCTGCTTGGCTCACTCGTTTTCTCCTTCTTCTCCAGTTTTCATGGCCTTCTCTATACCTTGATAGCAATCCTAGCATGGCTTTTCCTAATAAAAGTATTCCTAAATCTCGATTGGGGTGAAGCAATAGTAGTGGCAATAGTGGCATGGGTGCTCGGCCTTATAGTCTCTGCAATATTCGGTATTCCTCTCCTAATCTGAACTCAACTCTCAGTAGAAATAGAGATCTTCTTCCTTTAGCTGCCTATTCAACCTATCTACTGCCTCATATACTTGGTTCTCTCTCTTAGCCCCCGTACACACCAACTTTCCACTTGCAAACAAAAGAATTACAACCTTTGGTTCATCCATTCTGTAGATTAATCCAGGGAACTGCTCCGGTTCATACATCGTTCTCCCTAAAGTATATACGCATTTCTCTAGGTCTACCCTAGCAGGTAATGTAGCTGACGCCACTATGTTCTCAATTGTGATCTCCGGCTCTTCTGTGATCACGATTCCACCCTTCTTCAGGCTATTGACAACCTTATGTACTGCTTTCCTCGCCTCCTTCTCGCTTTTCGCTCCGGTACAAACCATCTTTCCACTGCTGAATATCAATGTAGCTGTCCTGGGTTTCTTGAGTCTGAAGACCAATCCTGGAAACTGTTCTGGATGATACTCTACATTCTCAAAATTCCTGACAATATCGTTTAAATTCATCTTCTGATGCAAATCTACACTTGCAACTACATTCTCTATACTTATAACTGGCTCATTTTTCCTTTTTTCTGTGAAAGGTAGAGGCATAATATTTAAATACTCCCCCTAGAGCTTATAAGGTTTCTCCTTAAATACTTCCTCGAGTATAAATGCAATTATTACAATTATTAAGAGCGAAATAACAACGGTTCTGCCTTCTGGCTTATTTGCCAAAAGAAAAGCTAACCCAGCAATAGGTATCCTTATGCCAGTCCATCTACTTATGATTTGATCTGGTGAGATAGGTGGATCTGGCATCAAATTGTGGTCCCCCTTGGTTATTATCCTCTTTATCTCTCCATTTTCTCTCACAATTTCTATGATCCTATGTACGATGATTCTATTTCCTCTCGTATAGGTTACTACATCGCCAACCTTTAGAGTTTCAGGTTTCACACCTTCCATCAACAGTATGTCGCCGGCTGTTAAAGTAGGAGTCATGCTCGTCACATACCACTGTGACATATCTATAACCACTACTGTGAGAGGTTCATCTGTACCCATTGCATTTTTAAGTCCTACATCTACTCCCTTCCACAGGAAGAGAGCGATTATTATTAGGATGATAATCTCAAGTATGGTTCTATAATTTTTAGATCCTA
>NJEE01000072.1 GCA_002255045.1 Candidatus Bathyarchaeota archaeon ex4484_205
CTCTAAACTACCCTCCAAATACTTGCTAATTAATTTAATGGTCGGGACGTGAAGAGAACTTCTCAGCACCTTTGACCATTGCATAAATATTTTCTGGAGATGTGCCGGGCCGTATGTCACACCCACTAGAGAGTATATGACCAGCACCCTCAGTTCTCTCCAACAGATCTAAGGTCTTTGCTTCTATTTGTTGGGGAGAAGCCTCCAATAAAAGGCCAGTATCAAGATTCCCCCATACCGAGCACCCATATTTCTTAGCCTCCTTCAGGTCAACAGGGGAGTCTAGACTTAGGGAGAGATATCCAGTTTTCGCCATCTCTCCCACTATCGATGAAGAGTCTCCGCAGATATGGAGAAGTGAGTATACACCCATCTTTCTGATATAGTTAGATATAGATCTTAAGGGGTCTGAGAAATACTCTCTGAAAACTGTAGGATTAAAGAAGCATCCGACTGGTTCAAGGACCATAAGGGCATCTGGCTCAGCTTCAGAGAGTATCTCTATGTACTCCTCTATAAGTTTGCATAATGAATAAATGACAGGAGATAGAGAGTTTTCTTCATCTCTCATGAGAAGTATTACTAATGAAGTCGGTGAAATTAATTGAGAAAGCACTGTATAAGGACCTGTAACATACCCGATTACTGGAAGATTGCTCAGCGACTTCTTCAAACTTTCTAAAACCCTCTGATAGTATACCATAACATTCGATAGTTCCCAATTCAAATCTGAAGGAAGGGAGCTTTGATAAATATGCTCTTTGATGCTCCTCCCTTGAGGGGAGAGGTTTACAGGACAGCCGAGTGCCTCCGCTTCCACAGTCAGATCCATGAAGGGGGTTATACCATCTACATGCAGAACTCTAGCCATTTTAGTTAAGGATTTAACCATCAAATTGGGATCCTTATATACCTCTTCGATACTATAAGGGACATGATCAAGAGAGACTACACCGAGAAGGGGAATGATAGGAATCTTCTCAGGTTTCTCTCCTCTTAGGGCATCTTCAAGGATGCGAATATGATTAACCAACTTAAGTGGGAGTAATTAAGGAAACTTAAATAAATTTAGCAATTACCATGTGGTTTGTCTTATTCAGAGAGAGAAGGATGCCCAGTATACACCCCTACGGATAATCTCTAAAACTTTCTCTTCATAGAAGATTGGATAGGTCTCATGTCCAGGTCTGAAGTAGAAGATTCTTCCTTTCTTTCTTCTCCACGTCACTCCAGATTTGAATATAGTGCCATCATGAAATATGGAGATAAAGAGTATAGATTCTGGAGGGGGGACATCAAAGGGTTCTCCATATGTCTCAGTATGTGGTAATATGAAATTTTCTACACCCTCTGTGATAGGGTGGTCTTCAATTACATATAGTTTCTCAGGCATTCCATCCTCATCCCAAGAACCTATTCTGCAGGTCCTTCCCAGCAGGGATATTAAAGGCCGGGATAGATGAGAGGAGTGCAAGGGGATGAAGCCCATACCGTCCCATACTCTCTCCACAATCCTCTCCACATTCTCATCAGACACATCCTTATGTTTGGCATGACCAAACCATATTAGGACATCACACCACTGAAGGAGGTCTCGTGAGAGACCCTGCTCTGGATCTGGAAATTGAGAGGTCTTAACCTTTAGATCACTAAATTTGGAGAGGTAGGAAGCTATAGCGCCATTAATGCCATTGGGATATATATCTTTAGGTTCAGTGAGTTCAGACCACACAAGTACATGAATCTTCTCCATTCACCCTCTTCTTGAGAATATCGCTGAGAATACACATAAAGATTTTCCATTCTGCCTATGGTGTCGCTAAAAATTAATATTAAGGTGGCTTTAAAGATTGATTTGAGGAGGAATGAAGATAGGTAAATTATTGATATTGATAGTTCTCTCAATGTTTGTATTTGGCATAGTAACAAATAGTATAGTGTATGGTCAAATATCCCCCCAAGACATCTTCCAGGAAGGAAGATATCTGAAGTACCAATTTGAGGCTAATGTACCAGGAGGAGGAAAAAGCACAGGCTACATGACGATGAGTGTGAAAAGCGTTTCAGCCACTGGTGCTACGATAGAGATAAAAATCGAGATCAGCGGGATACCACCTGTTACACAGGAGGTTGATGTAGATTTCGAAGACCTGAAGGGCTCTGGATATTTTGTCAAACCTGAGGAAGTATCTGAATTTCCTATTGAAACTGTCTCGGTACCTGCGGGCACCTATGAATGCTACCATGTGAATATGAGAGAACTTCTACATAATCCTGCAGTACCCGTCGCAGATGCATGGATGGAGAAGAATACTGGTATACCCGTCAAGATTGTATACAGGATGATGGGAAGAACAAATTTCGTGATGGAGCTAGTGGAAGAGAATATGCTTTCCTTAGCTCTCTCTGAGGGAGCAGGAGGTTTGGGGAATATAGCTGGAATACCACTCTGGATCATCATACTGGTTGTAGCCATAATAGTTGCAGCAGTAGTTGCAGTGTTAATTCTACGGAGGAGAGGGACCAAAGAGGCAGGTACACCCTATCCGACACCTACAGCACCAACTCCCCCACCGCCGCCTCCACCACCTTAAAATGGAAGGTAAAGGATCTTAGGAAAGATAGAATGATACTCTCATAAAAAGAAGGGGGGAGAAAGGGAGTTCTAGAGGAGGAAGCCGCTTCTAACACTTGTTACACTATCGGACTGTACATTTGAGACTAGTAGCATCACTTGTACATTATTTCTGCTCTCTATTCTGTGACCCCAGAACATTCGGGTGACTTCATACTTCTTGGAGACTGTGTCTGGAGCTATACTGGCTTCACCCATTGTCACGTTTTCAGGTGTTGCTACATAAACTAGTGCGTAGGAGTCGCTGGTTCCCACACCATCTAGATATACGTTAGATATTGCATTTTCCACAGCTTCTCTCACATTCATACCAGTACCATGGCCAACCATGCCCAGACCTGCATTCCTAGAGACTGCCTCGAAGTCACCATAGCTGATACCTATATCTCCACCCTTCATTATTATGTCCACCATGCCCTTTATCGTGAGAGCAAGTATTAAATCCAGAAGTTTGAAGCCCACCATCATAGGATATTCCCTTATCGATTCAAAGAGGATGTCGTTGAGGTTTAGCACAGTTAGATCTGCCAAATCCATCAATCTTGTCAATCCATGTGTAGCATTCTCCTTTCTGTTGAGCCCCTCAAACTTGAAGGGGAATGTTGTAACCACAAGGCGTAGGATATCAGGATATTTCTCTTTGTAGTATTCGAGAAGTACAGGCATACCGCCTGAGCCCATACCACCCCCCAGACCTCCACAGACTATGAGGGTTTTCGGCGAGCCTACTTTACTGATAACGGAGGAGAGATCTTCTGTCATAACTCGTGCACCTACTGACACAACGCCTCCCGTGCCCCTTCCGTGAGTGACCCTCTCACCTACAAGAACCTTCTCGTCTGCCCTACTTTTTTCCAAATGCACCTCTTCAGTATGTACTGCGACCAATTTAGCGTTTTGAGAGACATTCATATCATAGAGCCTGGTAACAGTATTGCATCCCGCACTTCCAATTCCTACTACAGTTATTTGATTTACTATCCTACTCATTACAAACCACCTCCGGCTCCAAGTCTTTTGGGAGTGTAGATATGTAGAATTAGGCTTTTACACCCCTTTATCTCGGGGTCACAGAAGTTGTTCTTGATAGCTTCATCATATGCTTCCTTTATGGAGGCTCTTTCGGCGTAACCTATGTAAGAATATCCGGAGTTCTTTACCAGTTTCAACATTGTTGGGAAGTCTATCCGTATTAAGTCATCGCCATCTCCCTCAAAGATGTTTATGAAGCCAAGTAGGCATCTTGCTATGTGGGCATTACCCTCCCTGAGGACCTGCTCTAGGCTTTTAGCTTCAATCCTCTCCTTAAGCAAGTTATTGCTGGTTACAAAGAGGTTATCGGTGAGTGTATTCAGCTCCTCAAGTCTCTCCCTCGCGACGTCGATTATCATCTTAGGTTCTGTGCGGAATGGTAGGGTGACCCAGGAGAGCAGAAGTGCATCAGGATACTTCTCAGCTATGAACTCGTTGAGAGCAGTTATACTGCTCCCCATACCTCTTCCCAATCCTGCGAAAGTCATGACGACGTCTGCATTCTTCACATACTCTTCAATCCTGTTCATGTTCTCACGAAGAATATCAGTGCCCAGTTCTGAGTCTCCGCCAGCACCCAGACCCTTGGTTTTATGCTCACCTATCACGAGATGAATATCCACCTTCTTATCCCTAACCCTACGGTCACAGTCCACTGCAATTGTGGTAACCACATCTTCCTTCCTGAGTCTGTAGAACTCTGATACTATGTTTGAGCCACATTCACCCAAACCTATTGCTACATACTTCATGTTCTCACCTTCATATCCTCCATTACCTCACTCAGAATCTTAAGCGACTTCTGGGGATCCAGCTTAACATTGGCCTCCCTGAGACGGTCGAGGTAGTATCTGGTGGGGAGTATGTAGGGGAGCATCATCTCCTCTGTAAGCTTTAGGAGCAAAACCTCCTCGTTCGCTATCTCCGTTGCTATTTGACGAGCTACCTCCTCAGGGCTATTTTTTCTACCAAATAGGGGAGACATCTTTTCAATCCACCTCCCTCATAAATTTATCTAAATAGTGTGACTTTACACCAGAGACGAGAAGTGTGACAGTAGCTGTCGGAGCCATGAGTTTTGGCCGAATACTCATATATATGTCTGAAATCTTGTATTTCTCCACAAGTCTCTCATGAATTAGTGTAATTTCATCCTCCTTAAGAAGGGACTCCTGCCCCTCACATATTGTGATTGCTGCCTTTCCACCTGTGATGTCGGATTCGGAATAATCATTATGAAAAACTGTGTCAAAGCTTTCGAGGATAGATCGGCGTGTCTCTCTTCCAATACCTATGAAACAGAGATCACCATCCTTGAAGTTTCGACGCATATCTGAGAAATCTATACTTATGGTGCCACGTTCATCTAATCTGACCAACTGATCTACAATTCTCGCGATATAGAGGTTCATACGTCGGAAGGCTTCAGGTATAGATAGTTTCCGATACTTCCTTATTAGAAGCTCATTTGAAAAGATCATGTAGGAATCGGCTGTCTGAGACACCTTATCGAGAGAGTATTGAGCGTTTCTTCTCCTCTGCTTCCCTTCAGTGCGGAATGGAAGTGTAACGAGGGCCAACGTAACTGTATCTGGCCTTTCCTCATGAAGCCTGCTCAGGAGGACTGGGAGACCCCCGCCACCAGTACCTCTTCCCAGCCCTGCTATCCCAATCACCACATCAGTGTCCTCATCTATCTCTCTAGTTATCTTGCCGACATCATCCTCCATGAGTTTCTCACCTAAGTCTGGCATTCCTGAGGCACCTCTCCTTTCATCCACGCTCCTAGAGCTTCCTACATGAATCCTCACGTCACATAGAGTCTTTCTGAGAGAGGCCTCGTCAGTATTTACAGCAATCCTCTTGGCGGGTATTTTGTAGGGGTCTAATGCTGTAATGATGTTCCCCCCACAGTTCCCTACTCCCACTACTATAATCTTAGCCTTCTCCTCAGACACTTGCACCACCCCTCTCCAACATCTCTTCTACCGTCCTAGATTTTGTGCCACAGGCAGTAATGATCACAAGGTTCCTACTGCTATTGGAGACTACACGCATACCCCAAAGCAGCCTACCCACACCATACTTGTTGAGCTTCCGTAGGGAGCCTACTGCATCCTTCATGGAAACCATTTCCCTCGTTCGGAATATTACTAGCATCGACTGAACTGTTGATGGATCAAAATCCAGGAATGTTGTCTCTAGGGCGTCATCTACTGCACTATTCAGTAAATGATGTCTACCCACACCGAAGGCTGAGACACCAGTTTTCTGTGTTGCAATCTTGAAGTCTGAGAAATCCACATGTTTAACAGAGTTCTCGGGGATCATCCCATCTATCACACCCTTCACATATTCCGCAACTAAGTAGTCATATCTGTTGAAGCATTCCCTCACGGGGAGATTTCCAAACTTGTCAAGGAGCATATCATTGAGGCTCACAAGTACAAAATCAGATTTCTCAAGCATCCTACTTAGGGCTAAGCTGGCATTCTCCCAACGTACACGCCCTTCATGTCTGAATGGGATGGAGGACACTGAGCCTATGATGGAGTTAGGAAATTCTGCTCTCAGCTCATCGATTAATGCGGGACCTGCTCCACCACCAGTGCCGCCACCGAGAGAGTTTATGAGCAGAAAGAAGTCACTTTCCCTCACATGCTCCATGACTATATCTATATCGTTTCTTAATGCTTCTTCACCGACCTTCATATCGCCTCCAGTGCCTCGCCCACCATAGGTGAGTTTCTCCCCGATGAGAATTGTGTGGTGAGCGTTTGCTATGTTCAACTGTTTTTTGTCGGTATCTATAGCTATCGTGATCACAGGGACTTTGCTATCGTATATTGTTGTGACGCTGTTTATGCCTCCGCCACCAACTCCGATTAATGTGACTTTAAATGGTACTTTACTGATAGGCATCATTTTACTAATCGAATATATAATATTGTAAAAATTATATATATATTTTTAACAAATGGAAAAATAAAGAAGGAAAAAAATAACAAAAAGTAAAGATGTTCAACGAATGTTTTGCATCAATGTATCCGTGAGACTTGCAACCTCATATAATAGGGCACCTAGTCTCGTCTCTTTTCGTGCCACCACCAACAGTAGAGATCTGTCAGTGAGGTGCGATATATACAGAATTCCATTTTCTGATACGAAGCAACACCTTTTCAGACTGCCTAAATTTAGGTCCATTAAAACCCTTTTTGCAGTACTTAGGATTGTAGATGTCCCTCCGCACAGCTTGGACTCCTCTGAGGAGGAAGAGATAGTACTTGCAATAGGAAGGCCGTCAGGACCTATTATCGCCGCAGCAACGATAAATGGATTTTGTTGGGTAAACTTGTTAAGGGCGGAGGAAATTTTTTCAATCGACAATTTTTATCACTATAAATTTTTACAATTGTAAATCTTATAAATGTTATTTAGGAGGAGAGGCGAACCATTAGGTCCCCTCAGAGGATAAAACTTTAAAATAATGAGAGATGTTTTGCGATTGATTTGAAGATACATCTTGTTCCACTCTTCCATTACGATGTGGCTTATAGATGGAGATTCGAGGAGTATTTGGAGAGATCTATTAGGAATCTTGATGAGGCTCTCAGATTACTTGAGACAGAGGAGGAGTACACATATCACGTGGAGCAGGTAATTCTTTTAAAGGAATATTGGGAGAGGAGACCTGAGAATCGTGAGAAGCTTCGGAGGATGTTCAAAGATGGGAGAATAGAGTGCAGTGGGATTTATGTGATGCCGGAGATCAATATGATTTCAGGTGAGTCGATACTTAGACAATTCGAGTATGGCAAAAGGTGGATGGAGAAGAATTTGAATTATAGAGGTTCAAAGGTCTTCTACTTAGCAGATGCTTGGGGAGCCACGAGGACTATACCACAACTCCTTATGAAGCTGGGATTTGAAGGATTCTTCTTCACACGGGGCATGAATAGAAGACTGAATAAAACAGACTTCATATGGCTGGGTTTAGATGGAACAAAGATATTCGCGCACTGGATAGCTATGGGAGGGGTGGATTTCACTGGGGAGAGGAAAATGGAGGAGATGAGGGAGTTTGGTGTAGATCCCTTGGAGGAGAATTTGAGAAGAGTTGAGAAGGTTGTTAAGGAACTCAGGGGAGTTGAGCCTGAGAATATTGCAAATATTCTAATTCTTCAAGGGGGAGACTTTACGGAGCCTCGAATTATAGCGATTAGGGTGGTGAGGGAATTCAATAGGAGAGGTAAGGATAGGATGTTTTTCAGTTCTTTGGAGGAGTTTCTCCATTCTCTCAAGAAGGAGGATTCAACCAAGATCCCAATATATAAAGGTGAACTTCTCCCCCTTTTCCACGGAACTTACTCGAGTAGGGCTGAAATTAAGCAATGGAATAGAAGGCTGGAGAATCTTGCTTTCCTAGTTGAGAGAGTTCTCTCCATTCTAAGGTTTAAGGGGATAACATGGGATTATTTTGAGGACCTGGATTATGCGTGGGAACGTATTATTAGAAATCAGTCACATGACACTATTTCTGGAACTATTGTGGATGAAGCTTATGAGGATGCAATAGAATGGTATAGGGAGGCAGAGGAGACATTAACACGCTTGTTGGAGAGGGCTCTGGCTAAGATAGTACCAGAAGGGGAGGAGCTGAGGCTTCTCCTATTTAATCAGTTACCTTATAGAAGGAGAGACTATATTGAGTTCTCTATTACAATACCTTCTTTCAATTTGGCTCCTATATTATTAGGAGAGAACGGGGAGGAGATACCGCTACAAGCAGAGATGAAGAGGGTTGGGGAGTTGGAGGGAAGAGAACCCTACGAGGCGAGGGTACTTGCCTATGTGGATGTACCTCCCTTAGGTTGGAAAAGTCTGAGAATGAAGTTCGTGAAGAATAGGAAGGAGGAAGAGGTTACAGGGAAGATAGAGACAGGAGTTTCAGAGATCAAGATAGAGACACCATTCTATAAGGTGGTGTTGGATAGGAGAAGTGGTGTGGTGAAGAGGCTTTGGCATAAGAGGATGGAGAGGGAGTTAGTTGATTCTAAAAGACCATATTTCGGTGAACTAGTTCTTTACGAGGATTATGGAGATCTTTGGTGTATAGATAGGCCAATCCACCATCCTACAAGCCAATACAGTGAAGTATTAATAGATAAACCATACTTCCAGGGAGAACCAGGGAGTGAAACACAAAGGAGTCACATGAGTTCACATAGGAATAGAATTAGGATAAGGGAGAATGGACGGCTCAGAATGTGCATAGAGATTGAGGGAAGGTTGGCATTTTGGAATAAGGGACCATTTTTCGTACATCGACTCTATCTCTATAGAGATACAGATTAC
>NJEE01000073.1 GCA_002255045.1 Candidatus Bathyarchaeota archaeon ex4484_205
CTTCAACATTCTCTAAATCTAGTTCTCTCAATTTCTCAATGTAATAATTCATGATCTCTTCATCTGTCTCCACCCTCAACTCTCCTTCATCAGTCACTTCTAGTGTGAGGAAGAACTCTGTGAAGGGGATTATTGTTTGTTTATAGCAATCCAGTATCATATCTAAATACACATCTGAAATATAGATCTCGAAATCGAATTTCTCAGCCTCCTCCACGAGCTTTACATAATCCTCTATATAATCTTCTGGATTCACATAGGAGAGTGCGAAAACTCTAAACCCTCTCTCCCTGGATTCTTTCATCAACTTCTCAGAAATCACCTCAATATATTCTCTATCCTCCCCCCTAAACCATTCATACCTCCCTGATGTAAAGTTGTAAAATGTGTGGAAACACTCGAAGAGCACACCATCCACATAATTCCCAAATTCCTCCACAGCCTCAAACCCCCTATTGACAATGATCTTCATATCTGGATATCTCTCCCTAACCATCTTGATCAGCGCTATTGCATCTTCTAGGAATTGGGGATAACAATCTATCGCCATATCCAAATTATCTATGAAGACACCTCTAAATCCCCTATTCTTTATCCAATCTATACCCTTCATGAATATCTCCATCCAAAGGAGGTGAGACACGTTGACTATACTCTCCTCCCACTCCCCCCACCACCCTACAATAAGTTCATCTGGAAGCTTAGAGACCCACGGTTCCCACCCTCCAACAGTTGAGATACTGATGTATCCGTAAGTGTCGACGTCTGCAGCAGAGAGAAACCTCACATATGCCTCATTAAAGAGCGGTGACAGAATTGCGGTATTGAAACACAGCAATCTGTCATCCCACTCACTCCCATAATATACTACAAAAGGATATCTTTCATTTTCACCATATGCTCCTTCAAATAGCATATTGCCATATACGAGTAAGGCAGCCAGAATAATGAGATAGGCAGAGTTCCTATACACTCTCAAAACTATCAATAGAAAGATCCCCCATGTTATATAGACTTATTCCACTATATTCGAGGAAAGTAAGTTAAAATAGCACCTCAAAGCCTCTTCATTTATAATAAGGTTGAGAAGTTGCATCCTGCAATTTCAACAATTCACTTACATAGAGTCTTCAAGAGAGGAGGTTCTCTAGTAACAGCTCTCGAGGATGTTACCCTCCAGATGGGAGGTGGGAAGGTATATGGTCTTCTCGGTCCTAATGGGGCTGGGAAGACAACATTGATTAGGATACTTACCACTCTCCTTCTCCCAACATCTGGAGAGGCATACGTCGACGGATATAATGTAGTGGAAGAACCTTCAAAGGTGAGGGAAATTATAAACCTGGTCTCGGGAGAGGGAAGAGCCGGCTACGGTCTCCTCACGGTCAGAGAGAACCTCTGGTACTATACTCAGCTCTATGGATTAGGATGGCGGGAAGGTTGGAGGCGAGTAGACGAATTAATTGAAACCTTTGGGATGAACGAATATGCAGATATCAAACTCAATAAGCTTTCTCATGGAATGATACAAAAGTACAATCTTGCGAGAGGTCTCATTAATGATCCTAAGATCCTCTTTCTCGATGAACCTACCCTAGGCCTAGACGTGGAAAACGCTAGGGACATCCGTAGCATGATAAAGAGTTGGGTTAAGGAAGGTGGGAGAACTGTCCTTCTCACTACACATTACATGGCTGAGGCTGAGGAGCTCTGCAACCATATATACATAATAAATAAAGGTAAGATCATTGCAGATGGCACCCCTCAAGATTTGAAATCTATGGTCTCAAAAGAGAAGGTCTTTCGAATTGAAATATTAGGAATACACCGAAATATAGTTGAAGAGATAAGGAGGTTAGAGGGAGTTATCTCTGCTATTGAGAAAGGTGATATTGTTAAAGGTTTCACCTCCCTGCGATTGGTTGTCTCCGAAGAAGATACAGTAAGTAGTGTTGTCTCATTTCTAAGTAAGAGAGGCCTGAAAGTCAGTCTAGTCGTTAGAGATGAACCCACATTGGAAGACGTCTTTCTCAAGCTTGTAGGGAGAGGACTATGAGCCGTAGGGAGCTGAGGCTTCTCCTTAAAACTGCCTTTGCAAGGGGGTATATACGCATAAAAGGCAACTTCAGAGATCCTACTATAATCCTCTGGGACATCACCTTCCCCATGCTTATGTTAGTTACGATTCTCTATACTTACCATGCCTTGGGTGCTCCTCCCATCTACAATGGCTTCGTAGTGCTCGGTAGTGCCATGATGGCCTTCTGGATTAACATTCTGTGGGGGATGGGAAACACACTATACTGGGAGAAGGAGCTGGGGTTGCTTGAAGCATACATGGTCTCTCCCTCTCCTCTTGAAGGTCTTCTTCTAGGCTTGACATGGGGAGGGATGACCGTCACGATGTCACGTAGCATAATTTTCGTAATAGTAGGAATTCTATTCTTCGGAGTTGAGTTTAACCTTTCAGCAATATCTGAAACTGCTCTTATCTTCCTCCTCACCCTAATAGCTCTTTACTTCATGGGAATAGCCATCTCCGGCCTGTATCTAATGTATAGTAGGACTGCATGGAGAACTGCAGAGCTCCTCACAGAGCCTGTATATTTCCTATCCGGAGCCTACTATCCTATTCAAGTCTTCCCGGCATCCGTACAGATGATCGCCTCACTTATACCACTCACAATAGGGCTAGATGGTGTCCGACGGACACTTGTCATGGGTGAAGGATTTCCCAATGTTGCTACACATATCATACTTCTCCTCTCCATGATTCCCATTCTCCTGATCGTCTCAGAGAAAGTTCTCAACTATCTCGTAACTAAATCAAAGAAAGAGGGGAGGCTTCTCCTAAGATGGATGTGAGGAGGCTTCTTCGACGCGTATATGCCATCTCCTGGTTGAGCTGGATGGAGCTCAGTAACTGGACAAAGCCATTTATATTCCTCCTCTACAGCCTTGTGAAGCCGATTTCCTCAATTCTCATCTATGCCTACATATATCTCGCCTTCCTCTTGATTGCTGGTGAGACAAATATTGAGTCCGCCTTCTATCTCCTAACTGGGGGAGCCTTCTTCAATATAATTGAAAGCGGAGTCTATGGTGTTGTATGGGTCATACATGAGGAGAGAGAACATTATGAAACTCTTCGCTTTACCTATATCTCATATCCCAGCCTATATGGATACTTAGTGTCTAGAGGCCTACCGCACTATCTCATTGGTGTATTGCCCACAGTCGCCGTTTTACTTATTGGTCTCCCGCTGGTAGGCTACCCTATGGAGAATCTTTCACCCAATCCACTTATACTTCTCATAAACTTCATATTATGTGTTTTATGGTGTTCCAGCCTCTCCGCTTTAATCTCTTCACTCACACTCTTCTCATCGGAATATGGGACACTAGTCGCAGACTCCTTCGGAGGTTTCCTGCTTCTGGTGGGAGGTGTCCTATTTCCCTCCTCCTCTCTGCCTCAATTTATACAGCCTCTCGCGGAGATTTTCCCCCTCCAGGAGTGGATGGAGTTGAACAGGTGGGGGCTGAATAATAGATATCCGATAGATGTTCCCCTTCTCCTATGGTCTCAGCTCCTGAAGACTATTTTCTGGATTATTCTATCTTTCATTATTTTTAATGCAATGGAGAGATTGGTGAGAAAAAAGGGTCTTCTGGAGGCAGTTACAACCCACTAAACTCTTAGCTGGGTTTATTCGAGGCCCCTCTCTCACTTCTCGGATGGAGAACTCCTAAATGAACCCAAAATATAGACCCAGGATGCAGAAAATTAATTTCTTAACTTTCCTCCATCTCTACTGGTGGTGAAATGAGCCGAATTATCCCTCTCCTTATCATAGCCATCATCGCTGGAGTAAGTATATTCTACCTCTTTCTCATTTCAAGAGAGGGGGCAACACTCTCAATAGGCTTAACTACCTCTACTACAACCTCAACAAACTCCACCACTGGATTCCTCGGTGGACATAAGCCTCCGAAGCCGAGAAAAACAAGAACATTCTCATCTCACACAACAATATCTACTTCGCAAGAAAGTGAAGAAGCGTATACCTTTAGAAAAACCGACCTGCTCATACCTAAACTGGTTAAATACAAGTTTGAAGTAAGTGGGCCTGGAGGAGAGGGAAGTATCGAAATAACTATACGTAACTCAAATGACTCACAATACTATAAGCTAGCTGATGTCCTCATAGAGGGTTCTGGAGGCTTCTTACATTATATCGCATACCTAGACGAATCCTGTAACTGTAGAAAGGCAGTAGCTATTACTCCAACTGAGGTAATTACCGTACCGTGCTCTGATATAGCCCACTACTTCCCATTCCTAGAGTTCCAAGCTAACTTACAGCTTATGAAGCAACAGGAGGAAAAAGTTTGGATAACCACTCCGGCAGGTACCTTCCACTGCATCGTTCTCGGAGGCTCTTATGGTCCTTATACAGTCCTCCTCTTCGGTGATCCTGATATTCCTGTCCCAATAAAAATGATACTTCAAGCCTCCTCTGTCGAAATGGTGGTTACGTTAATCGAACTGGAGTTGTGATACACATCGCAGCCTATCACAGAGCTTTCGCAAGAAGTGTCCTGAGAGATATGTAAATCGAATCCATTTCACTAAACTGTTAGAGAGGGTATGCAACTCTCCGATTTCACCTTCTAACGACCAAGGTCACAATATATATGAAGGAAGTGAGTAGTGATATCGTCCCACTAGTAGGCCAGTCTATGGCAACTGCCAGAAACAGGCCGCAGAATCCTGTCGAGAGAGTTAAGAGAAAAGTATAGAATAAAAATCTCGGGATGTCCTTTGAAAATCGATAAGTCACGATAGGGGGAACCATAACCAAGGCAAAGACCAGGAGGCTTCCCATGGTCTTAGATGCAACTCCCCCTGAGAGGCCTATCAGAAAGAAAAGAAGATAATCGTATTTCTTTACATTGAGGCCCATTGATTCAGCTCCCTCACTGTCGAAACATACGAAGATAATCTCATGGTAGAAAATGATTAGAAGTAATATGCCGAAGGTAACTACTACCATTAACATAGCTACATCCCTATACGTCAAAAGCAGTAGATCTCCTACTAGATACCCGTCCAAAATAACCCTGAGATCTGCCGGAATAAGGTATCTGGCTACGGCATATACCGAGAGGCTGAAGGCTAGTGCCCCTCCAAGTGCTGCATCCATCGACTCTCCTTTCCTCCCACTCACCGCAACTAGGAGTGATGTCACACCACTGAAGAGAACTGCGAGAATGAAGGGATCTACAGCTCCTCCCAGAAAATATCCCAGTGCTATAGCTATTGCCGCACCACTTAACGCGGCATGAGAAGCCTCAGCTGGAAGGTATGTGACTCCTCTAAGGACGGCGAGGCTTCCCCCCACCGATATGAAGGCTGTTAAGAATACCCCTATGTAGGCTCTTACCATATAGGG
>NJEE01000074.1 GCA_002255045.1 Candidatus Bathyarchaeota archaeon ex4484_205
ATACAGAAATCCCTGTATACGTGACTGTGCCATTGTGGTTGAAGGAGAAATTAACATATACAGTGAAGAAAACCATGATATGGTCTCTTCTGGCATTTGATCCTCTGATACTCGAAGAGATTAACAAGAGCGTGGAGGAAGTTGTGTCATGGATTAAGAGGAACGTGCAGATTACAAGGGAATGCATCCACGAGATAGATGAGAGAGTTCAAAAACTGAAGAAAGAGTTTGCTCTACACGAAATTACGAAGGGGAGTGGTTAGAGTGATATCCCTAGGAGAATACTCTTTGGATTTGGAGAAAAAGGAAGTCAGGGTTAGGGACAAGGTGTTCAAGTTTAAAGACGTGGATCAATTCATGGATGAATACGAGGATGTGCTGAGAGAACTAAAAGGTGTGGAATTGGACGAAGAGAAAGTTGGATTCCTCATGCTCTTTTCACTCGCCGCGCTAGAGAGCTTGGAGTAAATACCAGCACATCAGCCCCACTCTCTTTAGAGAGTTTCACGAGTTTCTCAGGGATTTTCTTTGTCTCTCTGGTCTTACACTCAATCAGTATTGCTCTTCCGTCTTTGATTGCCACTAAATCAACTGGTTTCGAGGCTGCACACCTTAGGACAGTGTATCCCTTCCCCTCCAAATATTTTTTTACTTTGTATTCGAATCTCCTTCCTCTCCTGTACATCATGAGGGAGGTGGTTGAATGAGGAGGTATAAGAATTTGTCTCTCAGGTTGTACCACAAGGTTAGGTGTAGAGGGAGAGTTATGTCAATTAGTAAGAGAATACCCTGGCTCAGGTATGAGAAAGATAAAAGGGGAGTATTTCGTGCATTTGTTGGAGAGAGAGCACGATACTGCGGAGACTCAAGCATAGCTAGGGTTGCAGATGTTGTGATGGGAAGGAAAATTACAGATGATTTGAAGAGGATAAAGAGGGTGGAGAAACTCGTGGAGTTCTTGCTCAGTCGTCTTTGGGGAGCATAACGTGCTGTATTTTCTCTTCTTCATTTTCTAGGTTTGTAAGCCCCCGTATGTCCCAGGTGTGTCCAGTCCATCTGAGACCACAGCATTTTTCTTGCAGGAGGATTGGCTCTTTGGAGTCTCCTATTCTTCTGTGTGCTTTGTCCAGAGCTTCATACAGCACCCTATCTGTTGTCACTGGGGTGCAATAGGGATATTTGACATAAGTGTTGAAAAGAGACTTGTCAGCTGCGTCGAGAGCTTTTTTAAATCTGTCGCATTCCTTCTTATTTTTTATGTAGGCTTGACAATTTGTGTCAAACTCACTGTTTATTTTGTCTGTTTTGTGCTCTCCAACAAATTTGTATACATTCGCACTTGTATATACCACTGACTCTGGAACCCTGGGTGCTATCTCAGGGTTGGCTTTGAGTGGTAGGTAACAATCCGTGTTCTGGTCGAGCATACATTTATCTAGGAATTGTCTAGCACATGCTGTCATTCTCTGCTCTATTCTTCTAATTCTCTCTACGGTTTTTGGATCTGTACCTCTAAAACCGTATTTTTCTCGATTTGAAGCATCCCAGACAGAAATTAGGTGATCCATCAGTGATTTCTCCGACTCAACTATCACACCTGTGTCTATTATGTAGCATTTCCTCGCTCCACTTCTGTATTGGTTAGCTCTCCCCCTAATACGGTCATCCCCTTTCCAAGCCCTTTGAGTTTTTTGATCCACCCATTGTATTATTAGTTGTAGCGTCCTTCTGGACAGACCTTTTGGCATGTATTCACCCCGAAATAACTGGATATTAACTATAAGAAAAATATTTTTATTCCGTCTTTTTGAAAAGTTTGGGAGAGGTGGTGCTGGAATGGTGAATGCGACATACTTTCTGCCAAGAGTAGGAAATAACATTATAGGAGTGTCAAATGTGTTATATAGGAAGGAAGACACGGATAAAGTGTTCTCCCAGCACATAAGTGATGGGAAAAAGCACAGATTCTTTATCAAGAGTGATGAGAGGGATCTGGAGGAAATCGCTAGAGAAATACTACCTGTGTGCTTCTATGGAAAGATTACGAAAGAGGATATGAACACAGTTGTTGGAAGAGTGGAAAAGATAGTTTCTCCTGCTGACCTTGAGCTACCGACTAGGTGGGGTGTAGTTCTGCAAAAATACAAAAAGAAGGAGATAAGCGTTAGAGGAAGGGTTGCGAAACTCTCAGGAGTCCCTATCGTGTGCATGAACAGGATGGTTGCAATAACTTACCCAACTGATCGAATAAGTAAGTTCTCGATTGGTGAAATTGTCAAAGTAGGAGTGTATGCTCTTATGGAGAAGGATACTGGTGGTAGCTTCTATGTGGCACTTCCTCTTCAAGTTTTAGAAGATAAGATTAGGAGAGAGGTGGTAAAAATGTACAATGTCGATTTCTCGACCCTTGCAAACGAAGTTTTAGACATAATACCAGCCTGTGATGCTGGTATAGAGAGAGTTAGATTCCAGCTTAGTAAGCTGTACGGAGGTGGTACCCGTGAAGAGGAAGAGCCTGTCGATTAAAAAGGAAGAGGTGGCAGAGGATAAGAGTGTCAAGGAGATAATAGAGGAAATGCAGAAGAAAGGGGAAGTCGTAGGAATAGTAATCACTGGGAAAGTTGGAGATGAGTATGTCACCCACTTCATTACTGTTGATGATGAAAGCAGAGACAAGTTAGCACACATAATTGGATCAATAATGTGTCTCTCTGACATGGTTTCGTCTCTTAGCGATGAGGAGAAGGAGCAAATTATGGAGGAAATACGGAGGAATTTCAGCACCTGTGAGGAGGTCGAGAGAGAGGAGGTGGAGTTCTTGTGAAGATCAACCACCACGACTTCCGCCAACTCATTTTATCTCTTGATCAGGATGAATACTACATTCTCGTTGCAGTTGATGCCCACGGTCCCAAGAGTATGCACTCAGCGATTAGTGTGTATGTCGTGAATGGGAGGGTTGTGAGCAAACGTGGCAAGTTGTATAGGGTAAATTCTCTGGTGGATGAATACGGTGGAAAGGTTCTGCAGAAGAGTGTCTTCTTACTTCCATGCAATGTTAATGCTGTCAAAGACGTCATTACCACACTCGGAGACATAGAGAAGAAATATCAGGGAGAAGTAAGCGTTTATATATTTCCTGTTAAAAAAGAGCACGTAGGTGATGTGAATGAGTAGGGAGATATTTAATAAAATTAGAGAGGTGGCTGAGGGGGTCTCAGAAATTGGTAAAATAGAGGGGGACCTGAAGCATGTTATCTCTGAGGCTCTCATAAGACCTTTGAACGAAATTGATTTCAGAGTTCCGAGCTTTCCGATTTCTATTACTGAGGAGGAGGTCGTGAAAATAGATGAGGATGATCCATTGTTCGAAATAACCGAGGAAGTAAATGTTGAGGTAAGTGTGCATACTGTGACGTTAGTTTCGAGAAATAATTACGTATATATTCAAAAATGGTATGGTGATACAGGATGGGACACATCTACATCCCCCACACCTCCTGTTTCTACGACAACTTCTTCTCAGGCTTCAGAGGGGGAACTCATTATGTCAATCCATGTGAAGTGTAATGAGCATACCGTAATCAAGGTTGATATGCACAAAGTTCTTGGAGTAAGCGTTACGTGTGATGCCGTATATTTCTTAGCGTCGCCAAAGGTCAGAGAGGCTATTTCCACGTGTTTGGATCAGGTTATTAGTAAGATGGATTTAATGGTAGAGAAAATTGGGACAGAACTAATAAAGGTCATGGGTTCTGTGAAGAAGGTTCTAGTTCCTTACAAAGTCAAAGAAATCTCTGCGAGATATCAAAAATAGAGTGGGTCGGAGGGGGCGGAGCTCGGAGGTGGCCCGTGGGGAGAGGAGCTCGGGCTTCCTAAGGGTTGCCCTAACCCATATTTAACATTTGCCAAGGGACTTTTCGAGTAAATCCAGTTGTTTGTTTTGTTTTTTGTTAATAAATATTAAATACTTCCTCTTTTAGAGAGTCAAACGGGGAAAAATATGGATAAGGAAACCAAGGAGATGTTGGAAGAGATGCTGGAGATGCTGGATGACATGGCGAGCAAACTCGATAAGTTGTCCTCTATACTTCTCATGCGTGAAACCAATGAGGTAAGGAAACTGATGGACAGGGTAATTGCTAGGCAGGACAGAGTGATAAGAAAAATTGATGAAGTAATAGAAGCTCTCCATAGGATATCCTTCGAGAAATACACCGAGGACGTTATAACCAAAGTATTCGAGCTACTAAGTGGACAGAAGAAGACAGAGGAAGAAGGGAAGTAACTAATCAGAGACTACCCACCCCCCCTCATCTATTTTTGTTTTGAAATTTACCTTGAATGCTATGTATTCCTCGTTAGTCTTTATTTCCTCTGGAATGTCTCCGAACATGTCCTCTACTCCATATATCATGATGAAGAGGACTTCTCTATCGAAGTATACTCTCCTGTTCATTATCATTGATGATATCTCTCTGTATATCTCATCGATTGATTTCTTCTTTTTTATTATTTCTCTGATTCTGTTCCATCCTTTTAATGTATTCAGTTTAAGGTATTTGAATGTTGGGAGGGCTCTGACTATTTTCTTCTTCAAGGTATGAGACAGGCACAAGTGGTATATCCTCTTTATTTGCACAAATGATTCGTGGGTTTCATTGTTTTTTTCTAAGAATTGCTCTATAAAATCGGCTATTTCTCTCCCTCTCTCTGTTATTATGTATCTCTCGTCCATTTTGGCTATGAGACCCAGCTTCTCCATTCTTCCTGCACTTTTCTTTAGTGTCTCTCTCCTGAGGAATGCTGCGAATTCCATCTTTATTATGTAGTCCAGCACATCCAGGGTTACTCCATCCTCTCCTACCATGTTCAGAGCCAGTAGCATATAGAGATCGGGGCCAGGATTGTAGAACCACTCTATCAACCTCAAGTTGCTCCCACCCAGGAGTATGTTAGGAATCTTTATATTTATGTCTGACCGTTGGTTGTAGAGAGGGTTTTGGTTGATGAGAGCATACCCCGAGCAATATCTAGAGAAGAGAAGAAACAGAATATACATCCCGCCAAGTCCTGATGAAAAGGAGGTTCCGATTATATACTATGTTGGAGGAGAGGGTAATACCCGATCCTCTGAAGGTATAGACTGGAAGTTCATAATCCTGATCATATCGTTGATAGTGTTCATGATATTCCTTGCGTTTTTAGCATATCTAGCGGTGAAGAGGAGTTGATGGCATTTCCTAACCCGCATAGGGTTATCACAGTATCTCCCAGAGAAAAAGTTGTAGTGTGGAGTATGGAAGTTCCTAGTGGTATGGTTGCCTTCATAGATAAGTTGTATGTTCCTTATCATCCCAACCTGAAGATTACCATGAGAATTGATTCTACTGAGAGGATAATCGAGAGACAAATAGGAGAAGTAAATAA
>NJEE01000004.1 GCA_002255045.1 Candidatus Bathyarchaeota archaeon ex4484_205
AGGACATATCTATCATTCCTAAGGGAGCAGAAAGCCATCTCTGCACAATTCCTCATCCGGGCGAACATTCTCTTTCATATCCTCTCCCTCACCCTCGGATTCATATGCTCATTTTATATAATTCTCGGAAAATTTCAAACTATGTTCTTCTCCACATCCCTAGATTGGAGAGACCTCACACTTTCATCCGTAGCATTCCTCATATTTAATAGGCTTCTCTTCACCTACATTATAGGTTCATCACCCTCCAAGAGGGATATTTTCTTCTCTCTTTCTATATACCTGGTCTCCCTCGCCTTCTCATACCTGTTTTTCTCAACTATAGGTGCTTAAATAAATATAGAATAAAATTTTATGGTGGCCCAATGATGAGAATTAAAGCCTCTCAACTTCTGGAGGAAGGCCTCCTAATTATGCTAGCATTAGTTATGATAGCCCTTGTATTTGGTGTCGCAAACAGTATAGTAGGGGGAATTACCGATGTCTTTTCCCAAGTCTGGAGCTCCATCACAGATCTCGGCAGTGAACTATTCGGCTGGCTTATTCCTGGATAACAATGCTCAACCTCCCGCGTATAGTGGTAGGAAAGTTCCTAAGTACCATTAAACTCTCCCCTTCAGTTTTCTCCTATACTGATACCTCCCCCACCACAGTAGAGATATCTCCAGAGAATCTACTTATTGTGACAAAGAACAAGCGATGTAGCGTATTCGGTATTCTAAAGGTGGAACCTCCAAGTCGTGGCTTGAAGAATAGTCCTCCGCTAGAATTTCAAATGATCTATAGGAAGTATCAAGATCTGTTCACATCTCTCCACAAACTTGGAATCAATGTAATCTACCTATACGCTATCTCACCCTCAAAACGGGAGTCCCTCCCAAATTCCATACAATTTCTCATGGTCTCCGCCAGCGGTTCACATAAATTGAAGAAACAGCTTCAAGTACAGGTGCTTCATGACCTGGGGAGAACAACCTCTGCACTTCTCTCAGCCTTTCCAGAGTTGAAAACCTCCCAACTTAACTACATCGATCTATATAGGGTGCTCTACAGACTGATGAATAATCTTGAGATATCCCTCCCACTTCCTTCAAATATATCCCCTTCCAATATTCCCTCCTTCCTATTCCATTTGCAATCCCCACTAAAGGTTGTATCAATGCCTCTTCCCTCTCCAGAAATAGGTTTCGGAGAACTGGCTTTAGGGGAAGTATTCTATATGAATAATCGGGTTGGTCCATTTAGATTAAGGCTATCTGACCTCTCCCGTCATATGTGTATTCTCGGCGTCACAGGAAGTGGCAAGTCCAATACAGGTAAGGTGCTAGTTAGGGAATTAGTGTCACAAAATATTCCAGTCCTAATTCTTGATTGGCACGGAGAATATAAGGATGTGAGTGATAATAGTAGATTTAGCTACCTCATAGCTGGTGAAAAGGGGCCTAGAGGACTTCACATATCTCCTCTCAAACCATTCAAATTGATGGATGCTGCGGAACATATCTCTCTTGTGACTGGGATCTTCGAAGAAGTATATACCTTGACCCCTCCTCAGTCCTACACTCTGCGAGTAGTCCTATCGGATTTAATATCCTCCACTGATGACCCCACTCTGGAGGAATTGATATCCTATATTGAGTCCTCACCTGCTTCTCTGAGGATTTCAAGCAGAGAGTCGCGTCTCGCTCTATTGCGGAGACTAACTCCATTAGTGGAAGGCCAGACTGCAAGGATCTTTTCTTCAGGTAACCCAGCCACTATCGAGGAACTTCTACGAGGATATATAGCAGTCGACTTGTCCTATCTAAAAGATCTGAATACAAGGACCTTGGTTGCCTTGTTTCTGCTTAAAATGGTCTATGAATATAAACTGAGCCAGGGAGGAAACACTCCCCTGCATGTCACAATAATTGAGGAAGCTTCTAACATTCTCCCCTATAGACGTCCAGAAATGCCTAAAAGTATAGGGGAGCGAATGATCTCCGAGTTAAGAAAGTATGGAGAGTCTGTCGTCTTAATCTCTCAACTTCCCACAGATACCTCTCAGGCCGCAATAAAGAATTCTTGCGTAAAAATATTTCATAGGATAGGAGGGAAGGAGGAAATTCGTATCATTTCTGGCTTACTCGGATTACCGGAGAATGAGATATCCCCCTTGAGTAATTTGCCTACAGGTTATGCTGTAGTGAAGATTGACTCCATCTCAACCCCCTTTCTTGTCCACTTCTATAATATCACGAACTTAAAGCCTACTTCTTGAATACTCTCTCATTCAATCTCCTAACCTTCAGAGACACAACTTCTGCACTATACAAATTTCCATCCACAACATCCTCAGTAGTAATGCGGCGTCCACAATAGGGGCATCTCCTCGTCCTATACCGGTAATCGATTGAGAGGAATCTACCACATCTTGGGCAGCGTGCAATCCTATACCTACTCACGAATATTCGCCCCCCGAAATAAACTCCATAAATTCTTCATTCTTCTCAAGGAACTTCGACCAATCCACCCATATATTTTCCTCAACTCCTTCCCTCACACTTCTCTCTACTTCCCGTACTGCATCTAAAATCCTACCACTATTATCTATTTCATATACTCTATCCACAACCTCCATAGCTTCATACGTACAAACTCCTAAAATCTCACATAGCACATTCTCCCTTATTTTATCCTCCCTCATCCCCCTATTTCTCAATCTAAGCCTGAGGATATCCGGCCTACATCTCAAGACTAAGATCCCCTCCCAAGGTTCAGGGGGTGAAAGAAAAGGAACTAGATGGCTTTCTATAATCACTATCTCCCCTCTCAAATCCCCAAGAAATTTATTTACTGTATCCAGATCTGCAACATAACTTCTATGATATTCATCATATTCTAGATACAGGCCTCTCTCCTTAATCCACCTATTTAAATCCACATGCATCCACCCCTCTCTTTTGCAAACTTTCCTCACAACGGTGGTTTTTCCAGTTCCTGGTGTCCCAGTCACCCCTACTATTCTCATTACATAAACGATAAAGAAATAAGCTAGTCTGTAAAATATTTCTTTGTGCTCCGGTAGTGTAACCCGGCTCTCTAAAGGCCGAAAGCATACGAGCCTCTCGAGCTCGTGGTCCGGGTTCAAATCCCGGCCGGAGCACCATTTTTGGAATAACCTCCTTACTCAAGTTTGGAATTGTGGCTGCAAGAACTATTTTCTTGATAGCTTGTTGGGTATAGATAACATTTATATAGATAACAATGTTTTCTATGTTGAAAATGAACATCATTAGCGTTAACAATCTAACTAAATACTATAACGATCTCCTGGCAGTAGATCACATTAGCTTCGAAGTGAAACAAGGTGAATTTTTTGGGTTGCTTGGTCCCAATGGGGCTGGAAAGACCACCACAATTCGCATACTCACAGGGCTTTTAAAACCCACAAGTGGTACCGTGCAGATTATGGGGGTGAACGTCACAAAGAATCCTGTATCTGTCAAAGCACAGGTAGGTGTAATCTCGGAGACTACGAATCCTTATTCAGAAATGAGCATATGGGATAACCTTATGTTCGCTGGTAGTATGCACGATATGTCCAAATATGAACGAGAAGAACAGGCAGAAAATCTTCTAAAGTTACTTGGTATTTATCATCGTCGTAATGATAAAGTAGAAAACCTTTCTAAGGGGCTACGAAAACGAGTGACGATTGCAATGGCTCTAATTCATGATCCTCCCCTCCTAGTTCTTGATGAACCGACAGCAGGACTTGACGTACAGAGTGCGAGGATGATACGAGAATTTCTGCGTAAATTAAATGAACATGGTACAACTATCTTTCTGACAACACATTATATTGAGGAAGCTGATCTGCTATGTGATAGAGTTGGTATAATAAAAAGTGGGAAACTCATTGCCTTGGACTCACCAGAAAATCTCAAGGCGGCAAGTAGCGGAGAAAAGATAGTGGAAATCTCGTTTGGGAGGTATGCGACTGGCATAGAGAGTGAATTAGTTAAATTACCTACTGTAAATAAAATCAAAAAAGTAGGTGATAAACTGCAGCTCTACACAAATGATCTTTCAAAAGTCATACATGAGATATCTAAATTTATTGAGAGAAAGAATTTACAGATCGTATCTATAAATACACTAACACCGACTTTAGAAGATGTCCTTGTAAAACTGACTGGTCTCTCCTCATTAGATATGGAGCGGATGGAGCAGATAGGGCGTTTGAGGCAAATGAGAATGAAGAGGGGATAGAAACCTTGGGAAAGAATATGTTGAAAAATCTCAGAAAAGCTGTCCAAATAGCATGGAAAGATACAAGGATATATTATTTTTCTACTCCCACCATAACAATGGGATTGCTTTTTCCTTTATTGATGTTCCTCACCTTTTGGGTGGGGCGAGGGCTCTCAATTTCTGAAGCACTACCTGGTCTAGCAGCGCTTACAGTATTCTTCAGTGGTTCCTCAATAGCTGTCACCACGTTAGCACTTGAACGGACTAAAGGTACCTTTGATACGCAACTTGCTATGCCTGTCTCCTTATTAATAATAGCTCTTGGAAAAATTATTGCTAGTTTCTTATATAGTTTCATAATTACTATTATTCCTGTATTGGCTCTTGTATTTTTGTCACAACCTCAAGTTGTAAATCTAGCTTTGTTCTTTGTCAGTGTCATTTTCTCAGCTCTTGCATCAGCAGGGCTAGGTATGCTTCTCTCTGCATCTGCTAGGCATGTTCATGAGGCAATGACTCCCTTAAACCTCATCCGAATTCCAATGATGTTTATCTCAGGACTCTTCGCCCCTATCACTAGTCTCCCAGGAGTCCTTCAGGGTGTAGCTTATATCATGCCTTTGACCCACACAGTAAACTCTCTTCAATATGCAATTCTCGGTCTGGGAGACATACATACATTTCTTATTAACATAGGTGTGCTTGTGGTATATGCAGTAATCTTTCTAATAGTGGCTACTAAGAGGCTTGAAAACACTCTAAAGTAAAATATTTGAGACGAGAAAATAAAATGGTAAAAGATGTGTTATAGAAAAAATAGTTATCAAGGATGTTATCCAGGTCGTGCTTTCATTGAAACCTTAATTCTCTGGATTATTCACAAGCGGCCATTGCATGGTTATGAAATAAGAAAAAACATTGAGCATGCGCTCAAAGGTAATTATGTTCCTAAACCTGGAGCTGTCTACACTATCCTGAGGAGAATGGAGCAAAAAGGTTTGCTTATATCAGAGTGGAAGAAAGAGAAAATGGGAAAAAAAGATAGACGCGTCTATAATATTACTGAGAAAGGGAGATCTTTGCTTAAAGTTCGACTTAAAATAATGAAAGAGAGAATGGAGCTACTGGAGCAAATGGTATCTTACTATGATAGTACTCTAAAGGGGAGTAGTTAACTGTCTATAGTTTTGAGTATGCCCTTATTTTGTAGTTTTACCAGCGAGTATCATTTCATCGATTCTCAGTATCATATTTGCTACTTCCGCTCCAGACTCGATAGCTCTTCTTTTTACGATATATGGTTCTATTATGCCTTTTCTTTTCATATCTCCTATCTTTCCTTTCTCAATATCTATGCCCACAAATAGCCCCTTCTTAGTTGCATGTGCCTTCCTTAACGAAGTTAACATCTCGACAGGGTTAAGTCCAGAGTTCTCTATCAATCGCAGAACTATCTCCTCAACGCTGTCTGCAAATGTATTCAATACGAGCTGTATTCCTCCAGTACGTTTGGATGCCAGTCTTCGTATTCTTTTTGCTATCTCTATTTCGGAAGCCCCACCACCCGCCACTATAAATGGTGTCTCATAAATATCTGCAACAGTGGAGAGTGCCTTCTTCATCGCCCTCTCATATTCGTCCACAATTTTCTCGGTTTCCCCTCTCAGCAAGATAGCGGTAGCCTTAGGATTACGACATTTTGAAACTATCACTAACTTATCTTCACCAATTTTAACCTCCTCCACTAAACCTGAAAATCCTAAAGCATCTTTAGTTACTTCCTCCACTCTCGTTATTATTCTCGCTCCCGTCGCTCTGGAAAGTCTCTCCATATCAGATTTCTTAACTCTTCTTACTGCTAATATTCCCCTTCTAGCCAGATAGTGTTGTGCCTCCTCATTTATTCCTTTCTGACAGAATACTACATTCGCCCCACTCGATGCTATCTTCTCAACCATGTCCTTCACTATCTCCTTCTCTCTATCCATCACTTTCTTCAAGTCCTCTATCTTCCGAATCCTTATCTCGGCTGAAATCTCAGTTTTCTTCTCCTCTAATGGAAAGTTAATTAATGCGATCTTCGCCTTCTCCACTAATTTAGGCATGTTAGGATGTACAACTTCCTTGTCTAAAATCACCCCCTTATATAATACTATATCCTCCCCTCCCTTTCCAATTTTCTTAACTATCTGAATGAGGTCGATGTCCGCCACTTTCCTATCTCCCCTCTGCTCCACAATTCTACTTACTGCCTCCACCGCCAGTACTGCAAACTTCCTACTCTTCTCCGGGTCTAAAATAGTATTTAGCGAAGTGTAGGCTACTCTCCTCAAAACTTGTTTCTCTTTGTCTGGATTAATTTTCCAGGAAATTTTACCTAGCTCCTTAGTCGCGTACTCTACACCTAAAGAATATCCCTTTGTGATAAGTGCTGGATGTATCTTACTGCGAAGTAGATTCTCTGCTCTTCTCACCAGTTCTGAGGCTAGAAATGCAGCAGAGATAGTTCCATCTCCGACTTCCTTATCTTGTGTTTTAGCTGCCTCTACGATCATCTTGGCTATAGGATGTTCTATATTTGCCTCACTCAGTATGGTTACACCACTCTTTGTTATTGTGATGTCTCCCAAGCTATCTATGATCATCTTCGAAGAACCCTTTGGCCCTAAAGAGCCCCCCAATAACTGTCCCATTATATTTGCGACTAAAATGCTATTGGTGATAGCCTCTTGTCCTCTTCTCCTGCTGGATCCTTCCTTTAGAATCAGTACAGGTTGCCCTCCGATCTGAGCTGGAACTGCCTCAACCATTTTGTATTCCCCCTTCTATTTCTAGTCTTTTTCTTCCATTAAAACTTTTAGAATGGGAGAAGATTTAAAATGTACATAGTTATGTCTTTGAGGTTAAGAAATGGGGCGAATATATACTGCTAGAGTAAAGAGATATGCCCGAATGTTATACACCAGATACCCTGACAGGTTCAAACCTGACTTCGAGCATAACAAACAAGTATTAAAAGAGGTCGCTGAGATCCCATCAAAGAAATTGAGAAACCAGGTTGCAGGTTATCTGACTAGAATGATTAAGAAAATGATGGTAGAGGAATCCTCTGAGAGCGGATAGGAATGTTGTCAATAGGACCGGTAGAGTATGGTTGGGCTCTGAGAGAACTGAAGGAAGCTAAAAACTTCCTACATCTTGCCACATCTTCCAACTCTTCTTCCTTAAGCAGATTTTATCTAATAAAATGTATCTTGAAGTTATCCTCCTCTGCATCAAAGCTTATAGGTATAGACTACTTACCTCCCATTTTTGTGGAGTCTGTTCTGAAAAGAGGTCTAGAGATAGGTAATCCATTCATAAATTATCTATCCCTCCTATCCACTATCATACAAGCCCTCCAATCCAACACCTTGAGTTTAGAGAATGGTAAGGAAATCTGTATGATATTAATTAACTCTTACGAGAGTTTTCTTCAGACCCTCTCTGCTTCAACTAGATAAACTTAAATTCAGTTTAACCTTCTTAACGATAGATGATGTAAACTGACCTGTACTGAGATTTTCTCGATGAAGAACATGCACCTTACTGATCCTATTTATTCAAAAATTCTCGGATATATTTATCTACTATTGAAGGCCTTAACCCTGCGTCTATGAGCTCTTTTCTCACATCCTTAACCTTTCTTCCATCACTCAAACCCTTTCTAAGAATCTTAAATATACTTTCTCTTATTTCATGTGGGAAAATAATCCATTTCTCCGTTTCCTTCACGTAATAATCTGGCTTAAGAACGCTCCAAGGTTTGTAGTATACTACTGCAATTCTCGCTTCTCTAGCTCCGGCACTCAAAATATACTCTTTAAGAGTTTTAAGGGTCTTTCCAGTATCAGCTACATCGTCCACCACTAGAACCCGTTTGTCTCTCAACTCGACAGATGGTGGTTGTGTGATTCGAGGTTCTTCTTCAGTTTCCTCAATACCTCTATAGAATTCAACTCTTACCACCCCTATCTCTACACCCTCATATAGATCTGATAATATTCTTACAGGTATGAGCCCTCCTCTGCTTACGCCGAGAAGCACATCTGGATTAAATCCTGATGCCCTAACCTTTTCTCCGAGCTCCACACAAAGCTCATAAAAGTATTCCCAAGAGGGAGCCTCATATTCCGTCATGACATTTCTCTTTTTGTGGAGGAAAGAATAAAATCTTTCCAGGTTCTACTCTCTTAGAAAACTTGAGTAGATACTACATTGGAATATCCTATTTAAGGAAAGTTCCATCCAACTGGTTTGAGGTAATCCAGAAGATACGAAGTTCAAAAAAAGATATTTATATTCTCCAATTAATCAATTTGTCATCATTCTACTCTTTTCGTCAACTTCTTTTTTCAATATACAACGTGTTGTCAAGTTTTGAGTATGGTTTTTCAAGACTCAAAAATCCTTCCAATGAGCTTTTGCTTGTAGTCTCTGGCGAGGATCAGTTCAGTCGGGCCGTGGAGAGATGTGGCGTGGAAGTGGGTTCTGAAGCCATTTTAGTCCTTGCGACGAAAGATCTGAAGTCATTCTATGAAACGATTTCAGATCTTTCTCAAAGATTCGGTGGTCTTCTTTATATCACTCCCCCCTATCTGGATAAGTCCATGAGTAAGGCGGAAAAGCAAGCTATAGAGAACGGTGCTCTCATATACCTTTGATGCTGAAATAAATTTTTCCACCGAATCGTATAACATATAGAATTTCTTTGCTCTCCTCATTTATTTTTATGTACTTTCTCAGTACCTTGAAGATTTTACATCTCTCCTTGCTTCTCTTTATCTTCCATTTTTTTACACATATGTTTTTCCCCCTCAGAGCTTTCTCCATCCTATCCAGCGTAGTTACAAATTCTATGGGGTACACTCCCTGCAGAAACCTCCGTCTCCAAGGTTTTTCTCGGATTTCTTTCTCCAAAACCTCTACGACTTCTCCTCCAGATGTATCTCTCACCTCGCATAAAATAGCTCCATTCTCTTTTCCTAGAAAAACTGTTTCTAATCTTTCCTCATAGTATAATATACTCCACAATTCAGCGAATGCGTCATATTCATATCCCTTATTAGTTGTGCATATTATTATCATTCTTCACCCTCTAATGGGTTATAATCCTATTGAATTCAAATTAAGGAAGAGAATAAAGATTTAAGTGAATACCTTTTACTAATAACTCTAGTTAGAGAAATGTCGTTCGAGAGAGACAAACCGGTGGTGGAAGCCATAGGGTTGAAGAAGGAGTACTACTTGAAGGGTGAAGTAGTGCATGCTCTAAAAGGTATTGACCTGAAAATTTCCAGGGGAGAATATCTCTCTATAATGGGGCCAAGTGGCTCTGGCAAGACAACTTTATTCAATATGATAGGCGGACTGGACTCACCTACATCCGGACGGATCTTAATAGATGGTATTGACATCTCTAAGATGAGCGATACCGAATTAGCCTGGTTGCGCAGTAGAAAGATAGGTTACATCTTTCAAACATTTAATTTAATACCTGTCTTAACTGCCTTAGGAAATGTAGAGATTCCCATGATTTTCACAGGTATGCCCAAGAAAGAGAGGCTTAAGAAGGCGAGGCAGCTTCTTGAGCTCGTAGGGCTCGGCGACAGATTAACTCATCATCCTTCAGAGCTTAGTGGGGGGCAACAGCAGAGGGTTGCCATCGCCCGTGCTCTCGCTAATGATCCCTCAATTATCCTCGCTGACGAACCGACAGGGAACCTCGACCTCTCTACAGGTCTGTCTATTGTTCAACTTCTATATAGGTTGAAGGTGGAGCGTAACACTACTGTGATATGTGCTACTCATGATCTTAAGATGGTTGAGGTGAGTGACCGACTTGCCTGGCTTCGTGATGGGACAATAGAAAGGATAGAACTTCAATCTTCTGTTACACTTACTGCAGATGAACTATGAGTGAAGAGGAAAGAAATAATCAGCTCGAGCTTCAGCTTCCTCTAGAGGAGGACATCTGGGACGACTCTGAATTCGACAAACATGTATGGAAATTAGTGGAAGAATGGTGAAGAAGTAGGTTGCCACGTCTCGCCGTTATCGATAAGGGATTATGTAAACCTAAAGACTGTGGCCATGAATGTAGAAAATATTGTCCTATGGTGAGAAGCGGATTAGATGTAATAGTATTCGAAGATCTCAGTTCTCCTCCTAAAATAATTGAGCCTTTATGTAACGGTTGTGGAATTTGTGTAAAGAAATGTCCCTTTCATGCTATAGCTATAGTAAATATAGCTGAAGAGCTTGAAGAAGAATCTTTTCATAGATATGGGTTGAATGCTTTTAAATTATTCAGGTTTATAGACCCCCCTAAGGGAAAAGTAACGGGTTTATTGGGTAAGAACGGGACTGGAAAAACAACAATTCTCAAAATAATTTCTGGTCAAATATTACCCAATTTGGGAAATATAGAAAAACCTCCCTCCAGGGAGGATGTATTGAGGTTCCTGAGGGGAACCACCACAGCCACATTGCTTAGATCGGTATGGGATAATGAAGCTAAAATTGTTTATAAGCCACAATATATCGATAAACTTCCTAAGGTTGTGAAAGGAAGTGTTAAGGAGATATTATCAAAGGTGGATGAGCGGGGTGTGTTCGATGAAGCGATCTCCCTTCTGGAGTTAGATTCTTTAACTGATAGGGATATCTCTCATCTAAGTGGAGGAGAGTTACAACGGTTGGCTATGGCCGCAGTATATGTGCGGGATGGTGACATTTTCCTACTAGATGAGCCATCTAGTTTTCTAGACATCCGGCAGCGTCTTAAGTTATGTGAAGTGGTAAATAGAATTGCTAAGAGGGGCAAAACGGTTATCATAGTAGAGCATGACCTTTCAATCCTTGATTATGTTTCTGATTATGTGCATATAGTATATGGTGCACCTGGGGTGTATGGTGTGGTATCTAAAATCATGGCTACACGTGTAGCCATAAATTCCTATCTCCAGGGGTTCATTAAACCTGAAAACTTGAGATTTAGAGCTGAACCCATTATCTTTCATGAACATTCTCCTCCTGAATATATATCCGGTGAGGTTCTCATAGGCTGGCCCAATTTCCAGAAAAAATTGGGGGATTTCAAATTATACGCAGAGAAGGGTGAGGTACACCGAGGCGAAGTAGTAGGGGTAATAGGCCCCAATGGAATTGGTAAGACAACTTTTGTTAAATCTCTATTGGAGCTTTTTAAGGGGTCAGAGAGTCTCATAATAAGTTATAAACCTCAATACATTACTGGCCTGTTCAAAGGTAATGTGGGAGACATCCTCAGGAAGAATGCCGGCAGGGAAATCTCTGATTGGTTCTACTCGTCTCTTATCTCCCCCCTTGGGTTAGACAAGCTTCTAGATCGCGATGCAACTACTTTGAGTGGAGGCGAGTTACAGAGTTTAGCAATAGCCTCTGCTCTCCTAAGGAACGCAGATATGTACTTCATAGATGAGCCTTGTGCATATCTTGATGTGGAGCAACGAATGACTTTGATAAGGGTTTTAAGACGTATAGTTGAAGAGCGTCAGGTCTCTGCCCTAGTTGTAGAGCATGACGTAATCGCCATAGATTTCCTTTCTGATAGACTTATTGTCTTCGAAGGTGAGCCCGGGTCAGAAGGACATGCAAACTCTCCGAGAGGTATGCGTGATGGTATGAACCTCTTCCTTAAGGCTCTCGACATAACTTTCCGGAGGGATCCTGATACCAAAAGGCCTAGAATAAATAAGCCAGGTTCAAAGCTAGATAGACTTCAGAAAGAGCGGGGAGAATATTATTATGCCTAAAAATTTATTTCCGACTTATGGTGAGTGTTATCCATGAATATCTCGCTTCCTCTTATTCTTGTGAACTTCAAGGCATATTCCCAAGGCACAGGTGCTAATGCGTTAAAAATAGCTAAGGATGCTGATCTCGTTTTTAAGGAGACAGGTGTCAATATTGGCGTGGCACCAGTAGCTACAGACATCAGAATGATTTCAGAGAGTGTAGATGTCCCTGTATTTGCACAACATGTAGATCCAATAGAGCCAGGAAGTCATACCGGCTTCCTTACTGTGGAGGCAGTAAAGGAAGCTGGTGCTATTGGTAGCCTCGTCAATCACTCCGAACATAGGCTTCGGCTCGCAGACATCGATGTATGTATCAACAATTTGAGGAAAGCTGGATTAGTTTCCGTGGTTTGCACTAACAATGAAATTGTCAGCTCAGCTGCCGCCGCCCTAAACCCTGACTTCATAGCAATCGAGCCCCCAGAATTAATAGGAACAGGAATTCCTGTTTCAAAGGCTAAACCAGAAGTTGTGACCGGCTCCCTGGAAGCTGTCCACAAGGTAAACAGAAATGTAATTGTTCTCTGTGGTGCAGGGATAACGACTGGAGATGACGTGTATGCTGCCCTAAAACTTGGCACACGGGGTGTATTATTGGCTAGTGGAGTAGTGAAGGCTAAGAATCCTTTCGATGTACTCATGTCTATGGCAGAGGCAGTAATAAAAGTAGAGGAGTAATCTTTATTTTGGGGTGTTTCCCTCATTATTATCGGATCGGCCTTGTTGAGAGAATTTGTAATATTTACTTTGCTTACTCTAATGTTGATGGGGCTGGGGTACCTTGTAGGCTTATTCATAGGATCCCCTGAGGTCCTTACTCTATTCGCACTTATTGTGGCTTCACTTATGAACCTTCTTGCATATTTCTATGGAGACAGCCTAGTGCTCAAAATGACCAATGCTAAATTGATCGACAAAAGTAAGGCTCCACGTTTATACAGAATAGTTGAGAAGGTATCTCAAAAAATGAATCTTCCAACTCCAAAAATAGGGATTGTTCCAACGCTTTCTCCAAATGCTTTCGCCACTGGCAGAGATCCTCAACATTCCATCGTATGTGTGACTGAAGGTGCACTACGTCTCCTAGACGATGAAGAATTGGAGGGTGTAATAGGACACGAATTATCTCATATAAAACATAGAGATACTTTAATTGCATCCATTGCAGCTACGCTTGTAGGTGCTCTCAGTTATATAGCCTTCATAGGCCGATACGCCCTCTTCTTCGGTACTGGTGAGAGAAGGGAAGCCAATCCTGCCGGTCTTCTACTCTTCCTAATCGGCTTAATATTCATCCCGATTGCGGCTGTACTCCTGCAAATGGCGATATCCCGCGGAAGGGAGTTTTATGCTGACGAGGAGTCAGCGAAGGTAACTGAGAAACCTCTCTCCTTGGCTTCCGCCCTTCAGAAAATTGAAAAAGCCGTGAAGCATGGGTATACAATAAAAGCAAATCCTGCAACCTCCCACCTCTGGATATCAAACCCCTTCTCAGGCGACTTGATGGCGGAACTCTTCAGTACACATCCATCTACACGTAGAAGAATAGAAAGGCTAAAATTGATAGCAAGGGAACTCGGCCAACTCTAAAATACAAAAACCTAAATTTACTAGAAATAAATTAAGGTAAACTGGGCCCGTGGCCTAGATCAGATAGGGCACTCTGGATTAAGGCGCTGGCCTCCGGAGCCGGAGATCGGGGGTTCAAATCCCTCCGGGCCCGCCTCCTTAAACATCTCTGTATTTGTTTTACAGGGGTAATTAACAGGCAAATTACTAAACACCTTAATTTGGAAGAAATTGTAAAGAAGCTGTAAATCAGATCGCCAAACATTTAGCTTAGTTCTCCTAAAAAATTTTTTATCTTTGCTTATATCCCTCTAAATCTAATATTGGATCCCATTATATTATTGCCTATTAGTGCTCTTTCATCCCTTTTGATGGCTGCCTTCTTAGCCTATAGAGTCTTACGCGAACCACCGGGAACACCGAAAATGATTAAAATTTCTGAGATAGTGCATGAAGGTGCAAAAACCTATCTTGTTCAACAGTATAAAGCGGTATATTCGGTGGGAATACCTATATTTCTAATTCTTCTGGTGGTGGCTTTACATGGAATAATAGACATTTTTATTCCCTATGCTTTTATTCATGGTCTTTCAACATGTGCCCTGGCAGGATTTATAGGGATGATGATTTCTACAAAAGCTAGTTCCAGAACTGCTAAGGCTGCGGAAGAAAGTCTGAATAGTGCATTACGTGTGGCTTTCAGAAGTGGTGCAGTAATGGGTCTTTCAGTCATAGGTATCGTCCTTATGGATATCTCCATATGGTATGCCCTCCTGAATCTCCTATATCCTGGCCTCTCTCCAGTTGAGAAGGCACTCAAATTCTCCCCCATCTTGATATCCTCGGTTTTTGGAACAAGCTTTATGGCCTTCTTTGCACGTGTAGGTGGCGGTATTTACACAAAAGCTGCAGATATAGGTGCCGATCTTGTGGGGAAAGTTGAGGAGGGAATTCCGGAAGATGACCCCAGAAATCCTGCTGTAATAGCCGACAATGTGGGTGATAATGTGGGAGATGTTGCCGGTATGGGCGCCGATCTCCACGAGTCCTTTGCTAGTGCCACCTTGGCCGCAGCTGCTCTGGGTGCTTCCTCCCTAGCTCCTTATGGACTGGCATATGAAGGGATGTTAGTCCCTCTGCTCATTATGGCTGCAGGTGTGTTTGCTTCGATCGCCGGCATTTTAGCAGTGAGGTTGGGTAGAAAGGAGGACCAGAAAGCTCTTTTAAATGCCCTGAGAAAGGGAATTTTTACAACATCCTTGCTGATAGTAATCTTCTCCTTCCTGGTGATATATTTCCTGCTCGGCCCCCAGTTTATTGGTTTATTCATAGCCCTTATTCTGGGACTATTAGCAGGTCTAGTCATAGGTCTCTCCTCAGAGTATTTCACAAGTCATGCATATGGCCCAACTAAGAGGATTGCAGAGTCGTCCAGAACAGGACCAGCTACTGTAATAATTAATGGTCTGGCGGTGGGGATGGAAAGTATTGTCATTCCAATTATTGTGGTTGCCTTCTTCTCCGCTCTTAGCTTTTATGTAGCAGGCGGCGTAGTGCAGGAGTCTCTGGGTTTATTCGGTGTATCCCTCACAGCTGTAGGTATGTTGAGCTCTCTTGGAATGACCCTCTCCACCGATGCTTATGGACCTGTGGCTGATAATGCGGGTGGATTGGCTAAGATGGCTGACCTTCCACCGATTGTGAGGGAACGGACTGATGCATTAGATGCCATTGGAAATACTACTGCAGCTGTGGGAAAAGGGTTTGCTATAGCCTCTGGTGCCACTACTGTTTTGGCATTGATAAGCGAATACCGTGAATTAGTCAGTCACTTTATTGGTTCTCTCAGCTTAAGCTTAATGGATCCCATTGTTATAGCTGGGCTGCTTGTCGGCGCCTCTACCTCCTTCCTATTCTGTGCTGTTGTGGTATCAGCCGTTGGTAATGCAGCTCAAAAAATGGTTGAGGAAGTGAGGCGACAATTTAGGGAGATACCTGGCTTAAGAGAGGGAAAAGCCTCTCCCGATTACAGTAGATGTATTAAAATATCTACTGTAGCAGCTCAAAAGGAATTGCTGAAACCTGGAATAATAGCTGTAATTATCCCATTATTAATTGGCTTCATACTCGGCGTGAAAGCTGTAGTTGCACTTCTTGTGGGTGCCTTGGTGACTGCCTTTGCCCTAGCCCTTATGATGGCCAATTCAGGAGCAGCTTGGGACAATGCCAAAAAATATATTGAGTCAGGATATTTGGGCGGAGAAGGATCGTTTGAACATAAAGCAGCAGTAATAGGCGATACAGTAGGTGATCCGCTCAAAGACTCTGCAGGTCCCTCGCTTGACGGCCTCATAAAACTTATGAGTACCGTCTCAATAGTTTCTCTTCCAATAGTTATAATGTTCTCCCTATTATGAGGCGAACAAAGGATGTTCAAAGTCTTGAAGAATTATCAAATAGCTGAGAACACCTTCTTAGCTGAGGTGGAAGCTGAGCGAATCGCTTCAGAATGTAAGGCAGGTCAATTCATCATAATTAGAGTATGGGAAAAAGGTGAGAGGATACCTCTCACAATTGCTGATGCAGATCCGGAGAGAGGAACGATCACTATGGTTTATCTCCGTATCGGTGCCTCTACTATACGTCTCTCAAAACTCAAACCTGGAGATTTCATTGCAGATATCTTAGGTCCTCTTGGGAATCCTTCTCAAATTTCCCATTTTGGAAAAGTTATTGCAGTCGGTGGTGGTGTAGGCATTGCTGCATTATATCCCATACTCAAGGAGCTTAAAAATCATGGCAATAAAATTACATCTATTATCGGTGCAAGGAGTAAATCCCTCCTATTTTGGGAAGATAAAATAGGAAATGTGAGCGACCATCTCATTATTACTACCGATGATGGAAGCTATGGAAGAAAGGGCCTTGTTACTATTCCCCTCAAAGAGCTCTTGGAGTCTGACTCATATAATCGTGTTATAGCAATAGGCCCCGTTCCAATGATGGCTGCTATAGCTGATTTGACAAAAAGGTTTGGGGTCAAAACTGTAGTCAGCCTAAACTCCATAATGGTTGATGGAACTGGTATGTGTGGAACATGCAGAGTATCGGTAGGAGGATGTATTAAGTTTACTTGTGTTGATGGTCCTGAGTTTGATGCGCATCTAATAGACTTCAAAGAATTCTCAAATAGGTTAAAGATGTATCGAAATGAAGAGGCTATGCTTGTGAGGAGGTTATCCGGGAGATGAAGCCACGGATTAAGCCGAAGAAATTAGCTGTGGAGGAACGTGTGAAGAGTTTCAATGAAGTTGTTTTAGGGTATACAGAAGAAGAAGCCATAAAGGAGGCGGAACGCTGCATTCAATGCCCTTCTCCTCCCTGTGTAACCGGCTGTCCCATCTCCATTGATATTCCCTCCTTCATTAAGGCTCTACGAGAAAGAAGGTTTGAAGATTCCTACAAGGTAATGATTGCTACAAATCCCTTCCCCTCCATTTGTGGAAGAATCTGTCCACAAGAACAGCAGTGCGAGAAGGTATGTACCTTAGGTAAAATCGGTGAGCCGGTAGCTATAGGAAAGCTGGAGAAATTCATTGGAGATCTCTATTTAAATAAGTCGAACCCCAAGGTTGCTTCTCCCAATGGAAAGAAAGTAGCCGTGGTGGGTTCTGGACCTGCTGGGCTGGCCTGTGCCTACACCCTGGCTAAAATGGGATATTCAGTTTCCATTTTTGAATCTCTTCACAAACCTGGCGGTGTCCTCACTTATGGTATTCCCGCCTTCAGACTTCCTAAAAATATTGTAGAAAGCTATGTCAATCAACTTAGGGAAATGGGTGTGAAGATAGAGGTTGACGTCCTTGTTGGACGTACCATTAAGTTTGAGTATTTGCTTAGGCACTTCGATGCAATATTCCTTGGGACAGGTGCAGGATTACCACGGTTCCTAAATATACCTGGAGAGAATCTGAATGGCATATACTCTGCTAATGAATTTTTAACAAGAGTTAATTTAATGAAAGCCTATCTCTTCCCTGAATATGAGACTCCAATATATAGAGCAAAGCATACTGTCGTAATAGGTGGGGGAAATGTTGCTATGGATGCGGCTAGGGTTGCTCTAAGACTGGGGAGCGAAGTGATAATAGCTTATAGAAGAAGTCGTAAAGAGATGCCTGCTAGGATTGAGGAGATAGAAAATGCAGAAGAGGAAGGCGTAAAGTTTGTTTTCCTCAGTAGCCCTATCAGATTCATCTCTAGGGATGACTTCTGGGTTAGTGGTGTCGAGTTCATAAGAAATAGACTCGGTCCTAAAGGACCTGATGGGAGACGTTCCTTCGTACCAGTTGAGGGTTCAAATTACTTCATGAAGACCGACTGCGTAGTCATAGCAATTGGTCAACTTCCTAATCCTTTACTTCCACGACTAATTCCAACGTTGGAATGTGATGAGAGAAAAGGTACCATAAAAGTTGATGAAGAGGGACGAACTTCCATTCCCAAGGTTTATGCAGGGGGAGACATAACAACAGGAGCTGCAACCGCGGTAGAAGCCATAGCAGCAGGGGTTAGAGTGGCATATACTATTCATAAAGATCTATCTTAATTTACCTTCTCCCTCGGGAGATTAGCGCCTCAAGAATACCTCTAATTGATTCATTCTCCTGTTTTATTCTCTCCTCACCAAGCTTGCTTATTTGCTCCTCCATCTCTCTAGCTACTTGGGCGAATTTCAACCCCTCCGCAGCCGAGATGTATTCAACCCTGAATCTTTCCGGACTTATCCCCCTCTTCTGGAGAAGCTTTGCTAATATCTCCATCCGTTCCTTCATTCTCCAATTCCCACTTATATAATGGCAGTCTGAAGGTAAATGACATGCACCAATGAGTACTCCTCTGGCCCCCAGTCTAAAGGCTTCAAGTACAAAATCACGATCCACTCTTCCTGAGCACATCACTCTGATTATTCTAATGTTTGGTGGATACTCAAACCTGCTTGTCCCTGCAAGATCTGCCCCTGCATATGCACACCAATTACAGAAGAAGGCTATTATCTTCTTCTCTGGATTCTCTTTTAATGCCTCCCTAATTTGGGCCATTATCTGTTCATCCGTAAAGTTCTTCTGCTGTATTGCATTCATTGGGCAATCTGCAACACACGTACCACATCCATGGCACATGGCAACGTTTACTACCGCATGTTCTCCTTTCTTTGCAACAATTGCGCCATAAGGACACTTCTTGGTACATACTCCACAATCAGCAACAGTGTTTCTACACGTCTCTGGTGTGACGTAGGCAACTATAGGCTCTATTTCCCATTCATCCTTAGATAAGATACTCGCTGCTCTCGCTGCTGCCCCAATTCCCTGTGATACACTATACGTTATATCTTTTGGTCCTTGACAGGATCCGGCAAGGAAAATACCATCTACTGGAGTGTCTAGCGGTTTAAGTTTGAGGTGACTTTCAAGGAAGAAACCGTCTGTCCCTCTTGGAATATGAAGAATTGCGGCAAGCTTATCGCTTCCCTCCGATGGTATGGCAGCTGTGGAGAGAACAACTAATTCCGTCTCTATCTCGAGGTTTTCTCCCAAATTCACATCCTCAACTCTAATTATCAAATTTCTCGTCTCTGGATCCTCAAGAATCTCTGAAGGTCTACCTCTTATCATTTTTATCCCCATTTCTCTTGCTCTTCTATAAAACTCCTCATATCCCTTGAAGTTCGTCCTCATATCCATATAGAAAATGTATATCTCCAGATCTTCACCATATTTCTCCTTAAGTAATATGGCATTCTTGATTGTATACATGCAACAGAAACCTGAGCAATAGGGGTATTTATTCACGTCCCTGGATCCAACACACTGAATGAAGGCGATTCTATGAGGTTTCTTTCCATCTGATGGCCTCAAAAGTTTTCCTCCTGTAGGACCAGCCGCTAAAATAATTCTCTCAAGCTCCATAGTTGTTATGACATTAGGATACCTTCCATATCCATAGAGAGGATTGTCCGTAGGTATATAGAGATCGTAGCCTACCGCAACAATAATTACACCTACCTCAATCTCAATTATTTCCTCCTTCTGTGTGAAGTCTATCGCCCTTCTCTCGCCACAGGCATCTACACATGCATAACATTCTATGCATACATCTCTATTTATTGTGTAGACCAATGGTACTGCCTGAGGGAACGGTATTGATATAGCCTTTCTGGATGCCATATTTAGGTCCCACTCATTTGGATATTCTATTGGGCAAACCTTTTCACATTCTCCACATCCTGTGCATCTCTCCTCTATTACATATCTTGGTTTCTTCCTGATTCTAACCTTGAAGTTCCCGACGTATCCCTCTACATCCTCCACTTCTGCATATGAAATTATCTTGATGTTAGGATGCCTTGCAACTTCAACCATTTTTGGTCCTTCGATACATATGGAACAATCTAATGTAGGGAAACATTTATCAAGAGCAGCCATAACTCCCCCTATACTTTCCTTCTTCTCCACGAGTATAGTTTCATATCCCATGTCTGCAAGGCTCAGAGCTGCATTTATTCCAGCGATACCTCCACCAATTACTAGTGCTCTCTTAGTAATGGGCACCTTCATCTTCTCTAGTGGTTCTAAAAGCCTAGCCTTAGCTACTGCCATAGCAACTATATCTTTAGCCTTCTCTGTGGCTGCTTCAGGATTCTTGTAGTGAGGCCAGGAGCAATGTTCCCTAATATTGGCCATCTCAAAGAGATAGGGGTTAAGCCCTGCCTCCTCCACACATTTACGAAATGTAGGTTCATGCATCCTAGGTGAGCATGCTGCTACTACAACTCTATTCAATTTATATTCCTTAATTGCCTTTCTTATTTGCTCCTGACCAGGGTCCGAGCAGGAGTACCTATTATCTGTTGCATATACTACTCCTGGAAGTTTAGATGCATACTCGACAACTTCCTTGACATTGACTGATCCTGCTATATTTGTACCACAATGGCAGACAAATACACCGATCCTCGGCTCTTCAGACAATTTCCCTCTCCTCCACTCTCCTCAACCGAACATTCTCACACCAACTATTCAGGAGTTTAATTTTCCCCGAGGACCCAAAGAATCTTTCAAATATCTTAAGAAGTGCACCACTTTTGATCAAGGGAAGTTTAATCCAAGTTAATTTACATGAGATTGCCTCTTCAGGACAAGAATCCACACATGCAGCGCAGTAAATACAGTGTGTTTCATCGACCCTCACCTCTCCCCCTTCTCTATGTATTATCTTGAGAGGGCATACCTTGATACATTCCTCACAATCGGGGGGACATTTAGAGCTCTCAATGGATATCTCGCCATAATAAGATCTCTTCACACTGATGGCATTCACAGGACATGCATCTACACATAATTCGCAACCTGGGCACTCCGCCTCTTGTATCTCAATTCTCGGTTTCCTCCCTTCCCATGTTATTTCAATAAGCCCAAGCGGGCATGCTTCTGCACACTCAGTACATCCCTCTGGGCACTTCTCTATATTTATTCTCACTTCTCTCACTAATCTTGGGAATCTCTCTAATTCCACCACAGGATTATATTTCTCTCCATTCTTGTAGAGTGTAATCGCATTGAAGGGGCATAAGGCCTCACAGATTCCACAGAATGTACATTTACTAACATTGATTGATAGCTCTCCCTTCTTCACATCTATAGCATCGAAGGGGCATGCATTCTTGCATATCAAACATTTTCTACATCTATCCTCATTAACTATTAGCTCATAGAATGTACGATAGAGTACACGGGATGCAACATACCTATTCTCCTTTCTTATGATTTTCTCTTTTATAAGCATCCTTTCTTCCTCCTTTCCTATACGAATTCTTCAAATAATTTTCTAGTTGTGGAGATACGTGCCTTCTGAGCCACTATCTCCTCTGTTGTTAACTCTAATGCCTCTTCAGGGCACCACTTTATACATTGAGGATCACCATCACATAAGTCACATACATATGCCTTTCCTAGCTCTGGATGTATCATTATGGCTCCGAATTCGCATGCTTCCACACACCATCCGCATCCGTCACATTTATCGTTATCTACCCTTATAACTCCATTTTCATCCTGCGTTAATGCTTCTCTTGGACATGCTCTGACGCATGCAGGTTCGTCACATAATCTACAGGTTATCGCCACGTTAACTACAGTTCCGAGCCTTACGACTCTTATCCTCGATTTTCTAGGGTTATATACTCCTTCTTTTTCGAATGAACATACTAACTCACATATTCTGCATCCGGTGCATTTATCGGGATCTACACCAACAAACTTCTTCAGCATTATTCCTCTCCTCCCTTCACTATCCATAGAAGATCCTCCAGCCCAAGCTCCTTCAATTTCTCCTCAGTTGGAACCCCCTTTTTGTCCCATCCTCTGTATTCGTAATAATCATCCAATAGTAGATTCAGTTCTGTCTTAGTCACAAGAGAATTCTTTGAGGGTCCATCAGGTATTGGTACCATGTGTACTTTTGGTGGTAGGTGGTCATCCTTTCTTCCAAATCCCTCACGTATATTATATAATCTCGCCAACACATTTATTCTCTCACCTGTCTTCCTCAATTCCTCAGGCGTCACTTTCATACCTGTAACGTAAGTATACAAGTTAGCTAGGTCATCATACCATTCGTAGATTCCTCTTGAGAACTTACAGACGATCAGAGAATCTATAATCGTGTATTTGTCCTCCATGTCTGCTACTAGTTTTCCCCTTCCCTTCTCTGCCTTGAATCTATCCACAACTTCCTTTATGTCATATCCATAACTGCCATGTCTGTTATGATCTGCTCCTCTGAAGGATACTGCATAACCTAAGGCAGCAGTCTTCAAGGCTCTTATGTCATATCCCGTCATTTCCAAACCCTTTATATGTTGTGCATACTTCTCAGCTCCCTTACCTATCCTCTCAGCAGCCCTCTTCACACCTTCGGCCAAGATATCTCCTATTCCCTCTCTCTTCACTATCATATGTATCAGTTCAAGCGCCGCCTTGTAGTTTCCAAACTTGAGATCAAGTCCATTGAGGTCTTCCTTCTTCAGGATACCTTCCTCATAAAGGTCCATGGCAAATCCTATTATTACTCCCGTAGAGATCGTATCAATACAGTACCTATTACATATCTCTATTGCATTTATTATCGCATCCAGTCTCCCAATTCCACAATTTGGACCCAAAGCCCATAAAGACTCATACTCCACTCTCGCCTTCGCCCCCTTGAATTCACCCTCTCTAACCAACGCAACATGTTGACACCTCATTGGACATGATGCGCATCCAACTATCTTTACCACATACTTCTCATTCAAGGTTTCTCCACTTACCTCTTCAGCGTATTCAAAAACAGACTCCCTGAAGTTCCTTGTGGGCAAGATACCTTTACCATTGAACACCAGAACATTCTCCGGCGTACCTAATGTCCTATACTTCCTTGTGGCAGGCCCCTTTGCCTTCTCCGTCAACTTTTCACATATTTTCTTGAAATTTTCAGGTTCTGCCACCTTTATATCCTTATATCCCCTTACTGCTATAGCTTTCAGCTTCTTATATCCCATAACTGCACCCAGGCCTGCCCTTCCTGCAAATCTTTCTTCATCATTCATTATGCCTGCTATTCTCACCAGGTTCTCTCCACCCAATCCTATGGCTGACACTCTGATACTTCGGTCTCCATGTCTTTCTTGTATCCTATCTATGGTTTCGTGTGGGGAAAGGCTCCATAGTTGCTTTGCGGAGTTTATTGAGACATCTCCATCGTCTATCCATAAATATACTGGTGTCTCACTCTTGCCTCGAAATATGATGGCATCAAATCCTGCCCTCTTGAGTTCTGCACCGAAGAATCCATGTGATTTAGACTCCCCAACCCCTCCTGTAAGCGGTGACTTGGCGACGAAGGCATGTCCATTTCCTCCTGTGGGTGCCAAAGTCCCTCCCAAGGGCCCTGTAGTTAAGATTAGAGGATTGTCGGGAGAAAAGGCCTCTACTCCCCTCTTGCTGTAGTCATGCAACAATCTTATTCCTAATCCTATTCCTCCAATGTATTTCTTTGCATACTCCTCCGTCAACGGCTTTTCTTCTATGTCTCCTGTACATAGATCTACTATCAGGATCTTCCCATTATATCCGAACATTTTTTCACCACCCCATTTACGTAACTATCACATTATGGAGCTTCACCTTATTTAGATGGAGCCCTAACTCATCTGGAGATAACCCCAAGAATAACCCAACGAGTTGGGTTATGTGCAATACAGGAATCTCTCTGGCACCTTTTATGTCGCGAAGCGCCTGTCTCTGATATAGATCAAGCATCATATGGCAAGAGGGGCACATTGTTACTACAGAATCCGCCCCAAATCTTTCCATATTTAATACCTTCTCTCTGACTATTTCTAAAGGTAGTTTAAGATCGATGAGTGCGACTGTTGCTCCGCAGCATTCAGTTTCATCCCAGTATTCCACATATTCTCCTCCCAATGCTTCTACTATTCTTCTCAATTCCTGAGGTCTCTCTGGATCTCCCTTTGAAAGATCTTTCTTAGGTCTATAGAAGTGGCATCCGCTGTGTCCCGCTATTCTCATACCTCCTATCTCACGCTTCTTTCTGCTTTTTATCTCCTCCAAAACGTCCTCATCACTCAGTATTTCTACTATGTGATATATCTCTGGTATTTCAAATTTCTCTATTCCGAGTTTTTCCTCAATTATCTTTTGAAACTCCTCATCTTCATATCTTCGGCTAGCATCCCTAAACATCTTGTAGCATCCGTTGCATATAGTTAAGATAGGTCTCTCTGTTTGTGCCAGAAGATATAGATTTCTCACAGCCATAGTTATTGCAGCATCCTCATCCAAAGGGAGAATCGGCAAACCACAACAGCCCAATCCATTCACGTCCAGAAGGCCAATATCAAGTTCCTGTAGAACACTTCTGGTAGAGATCTCGTAGGATTGTTCTCTATATAGTGTTGTACATCCCCAAAAAATTGCATATTCCCTTTCTTTCATATAATTCCCTCCAAAATTTTCTCAAATTCCTCTTTCTTCCCCACTACAATTGGAGGAAGACCCATTCTTTCTCTTCTCCTATTTATGCTGTCAATAGGATAAATATATCCATCTTTCTTCAGCTCTTCTATTATTTTTATAAATCCCTCCGGCAGTTTCCTCCCCCTCACACTCATCCTTCTGAGTTCAAGTATGAGGTTTGCGGCCCCCACACTCTGTGGACATCTATCTACACAAGTATAGCACGTGGTACACAGCCATATGACATCCGAACCTATAAGAGGTTCTAAATTCTCCAGCTGCGCTCTTCTCAATATTCTCCTTGGGTTATACCGACCCTCATGTTTGGCTACTGGACAACTTGATACACAAGTGCCACATTGATAACATCTCTTTATTTCTCTCAATATCTGAGTAATAGCTCCATTTAGATGCTCTCTCTCCCCCATTACAGAAAAGGAGAGTTATCCACTACATAATCTTTTCTCTGCAATTATGTCGCAATGACTTTCCTAACGATCGGTGAACGGGGTTTCATAAAAATCTTAGATCCACATTCACATTTCATATATGGAATCAGCTGGCTCCTCTCCACTATCTTCCCGCAGACGAAGCAGACAAGTATACCTTCCTTCTTGCTCATCCATCTCTAACAAGAGGGGGATGTGTGAAATAAGTTTTTCTTTCATTTTTCTTGACCTCCCTCCCTCTCCAGAAAAGATGCAATACCATTTATTTAGAGGGAAGTTATCTTTCAAAAACAGTTCATCTGAGATGTCTCTAGCGGGTGTGATAATAAAGGACGTAAATCCTTTATCCCTGAGTTACGTCCCTCCCTCATTACCACATCGTGAGAAAGAAGTATCTCGAATCATAGAGTATTTAGAGCCCTTTCTCTATGGTGGGCATGTAACTAAAGTCATATTGACTGGGGGAAGTGGAGTAGGAAAGACTGTCCTATCTAAATTCATCTCTAGACTTATTTCTCAAAAAATATCCGAGCATTATCGTGGAAGATTCAAATCTATATATGTTAATGCACGCCTTAAGGGTTCCTCCTTCAATATATTGAACTCCATCGCCTCTTCATTGGGAATCTCGATATCGCTACGAGGTCTCTCAAATGATGAGGTTCTATCTTCTCTTATAGAGCTTATACAAAGGAAGAGTCTCCTGGTGTTACTTATTCTAGACGAGCTGGATTTTCTAATCGATATCGGAGGCTCCAATATTCTCTATTCTTTCTTCCGTTTACATGAGCTTACTGAAGGAGAAGGGAACGCTGCTATAATTATGATTCTCCGTAATCCCTCTTATCTCTCCAAGCTCGATAGAGGAGTACTTCATACTATACATTCTCCTATAATCCGCCTCTCTCCCTATAGTTCTCTCGAACTTACTGACATATTATCTCAGCGTGTGAAATATGCTCTACATCCTGGGAGAATATCCTCCGATGCCCTAAATCTAATAGCTGAAGAGTCAGCCAAGTATGGTGATGCCCGGTATGCTATAGAGATACTCTGGAAATCTGCTATCATTGCAGAGTATGGTAATAAATTTGTGATATCTCCTGAGGATGTGAGAGAAGCCTTTTTCCATCTCCCCTATATTCCCTACAAAGATGATTTATCTGCTCTTTCTCACCAGGAGCTTCTTTTGCTGCTTGCCATCTCAAATTTATCATCTGAAAAGAGCTATGTCTCTCTAAGCGAGGTAGAGGAAGAGTATGTTTCTCTTTGCCAAGATTTCGGGGCTACCCCCAGGAAGCATACACAGATTTGGAAATACATCAATCGATTGTCCTCTCTAGGTTTTATCACTCGTAAAGTTTCTAGTAGAGGGAGAGACGGCCGTGTAACTGTTGTTTCCCTCCGGATACCTACACACTCCTTGTCCCGTCAACTCCACTCACTTCTTGAGGGCGGGTCATGAAATGAGCGTTGAATCTCTTCTCTATTCAAAGGCAAGGATGAAAATATTAGTAGTACTTATCAAATTTAGAGAATTGAATATATCCTCCATAGTACGGAAAACTGGCCTCAATCACAATTTAGTTAATGAACATCTTGAATACTTTAAAAATATAGGATTAGTTGAGGAAAAGAACTTTGGGAGAATACGTATCTTTAGGTTGAATGAAAGTGAGAAGGTCCGCTTATTTAGAGAACTTATATTCTCCTCTGAGAAATCTTAATAAGCCTTCCTTCTCCTCTTCCTTTGTGTCCACACTTCTCCATAATTATCTTCAATCTCTTAAAAAGACTATTGAGAAACTCGGCTCGCTGGTTATTAGGATTTCAGATAGAGAAGAGTTAGATGAAGAAGTCTCCCAGCTCAGAGATTTACTCACCTCATTGGATGCCCACCTTAGAACCTGTAAAGAATATGCTTTCCTTCTAAAACCCTCTCTGAATAGAGAAATAGAAGCATTATTCTCATCATGTTTGGAATCAATATCTCAATTAAAGACCTCTCTTAACACCCTCAACGTCAACTCATTTATTACTTTATTAAAGACTATTTTATCAGAGTCCTCGAAGATTTTAAGTTTTTTAGAGGAAATATACCGAGAACCAAATCCTATTACATCAGAAATGTTAAAACTTGTGGAGAAGTCATCGTTCCTTTCTCCTATACAAAAAGAACTTGAGATGATAAAAAAGAATTATTTCTCTGTCCAATCTGAAAAGAGAGCACTTCAAAAGAGACTTGAAGAAGTTCAAAATACCCTCTCTAAAGAGACCTCCAAAAATATTGACCTTATATCCGAGATAGATCGTCTTAATCAAGAACTTGAAGTCTGTAGAGATAACCTCTCCAAACTAAGAGTTGAGTACTCTAAACGCTCTATAAAGAATGTGGAGGAAGTCTTAAAGAATCTTAAAAGAAGTGTGGAAGAGCTCAAGAAGGAAAATGACGAGCTCAAACTTATCATAAGATTTATGCGTTCTCACTATTTCTCACGTAAATCCTCTAAATAATCGGTGAGAATATTCCAGCTTTCTTCAGGAATTATCTTCTTATTACTCAAGATATATGGAAGGAAAGGAACAACCTCGTGTAAAACTCTTCTCCCACTTAGATGAATTCTTTTACCAATCTCCTTAGCGATCTTTATTCTTTTCTCCCACTTCTTTCTGGCAGAAAATATGTACCTTACTCTGGTAGGTGGATTATACTTCGGTATAATCTTTCCCTCTTGTCCTGTCAAGGGTGAGAGTACAGAAGGTACCAGCTCCATAAGATACGAGATCCAACTCCAGTCTCCTCTGCTCCTCATATTTCGGTAGAAATAGTCTGCGAAAGATAAGAGCTCAAATGACTTAAACAGATCTCTTGGATTTCTCTTTATATTTGGGATATTTTCATATATCCATTCGAAAAGTTCATCGGGGTTCTCCTCCAGAGACGAGACTGCCATTCTTAGGCTTGTTATGCTCTGTGCATAAGTTATTTTTCTCAATACATTAAATATTACATCGCTTCTTCGCCTGCTTCCCAGGAATATTGAGGCTCCATCTAGCCCTCCAGTCTTTACTACTAGTTGAAAATCCTCAATCGCACTTCTCACATCTCCCCCACTATTCTCTGCTATAACCTCTAATACTTGAGTTCCTATGTTAACTCCCTCCCTTCTAGCTATTTCTCTTAGTCTTTTCATTACACTTTGTTTAGGAACTCTCCTATACCTGAACATCTTCACCAGTCCACTCTTCCTCAATGGGTAGAGTATCCTACTCCATGGATCGTTAGCTGTCATTACAATAGGGATACGTGTCACCTCCAACATCTTCGTTATGAATTCAACTCCTCCTCTATCCTCTCTCCCTGACATACCATCCACCTCATCTAGTAGAATCATCCTCTTATATCCTCCAATCAAGCTTCGTGTAGTAAGAGCCTGCCATATTCTCTCCTTCAGAGCCTCCCGTGTTCTATAATCACTGGCATTTAATTCTATTAATCTATATCCCAACTCCTTTGCTGTAACATGTACTGTCAAGGTCTTCCCTACGCCAGGTGGGCCATAGAGTAGCGCCCCTTTCTCCTTATATTCAGGGCTCCAATTCTTTAACCAATTATAGAATTCTGTAATCACTTTTGTGTTTCCAACAATTTCAGAAACTTTTTGAGGCATGTGTTTCTCTGTCCAGATTTCTGTCAAAGACTCTCCACCCATCCACATAATGCTATCTTTGCCAGTAAACTCATTATCTGTATCTCAGGATCTCCACCAGTCTTTACACGAAAATCTATTTCTCCACATTTCTCAAGGATCTCCAGCTTCTCTTTCTCATCCATATTGAGATTTACTATTTGTCTGTGTATTTCCCTCACCACGTCACTTCCTGAATAACCTAACTCATAGAGCATTTTTCTCAATATTTCCCTTGCCTCCATGATCTTCAACTCCCTCGCCATTTTAACCATCTTCTCTGCCAATACAGGCTCTGTGGTCCCTATAACTTCCATTACACTTTCCCTGGAGACTTCCCCTCCTGTGGCGGATGCTTGAAGTATATTTATACTACGTCGCATATCCCCCTCCGAATATCTCGCAATTACTTCTAAGGCCTCCGTTGAATACTTTACACTCTCCTTCTCACAGATTTTCTTTAATACTTCTGTCACATCCTTTTCGTCATATTTTGAAAACTTAAATACAGAGCACCTGGATTGTATAGGTTCTATAATTCCTGCAAGATAATTGGCTATTAAGATGAACCTACACGTATATGCATACTTCTCCATGATTCTTCTCAACGCCTGTTGGGCGTCCTTAGTCATGTTGTCACACTCATCAAGTATAAGTATCTTATATGGTACCTCTGTATTTAGTGGCCTGGATCTAGCATAATCCTTAATGGTCTCCCTGACCATCTGAATCCCTCTCTCATCGCTGGCATTCAGCTCTAGAACGTTTCCCTCCACATTCCCTTCGTATAGGTCATTCGCCAGGCACAGAGCAGCGGTCGTTTTTCCAGTGCCTGGAGGTCCCACAAAAAGAAGATTGGGGACCGCCTTGCTCTCTGCAAAGACCTTCAGCCTTTTCACAACTTCCTCAAGATCATAAATATCGTCTAAGGTTCTAGGTCTATATTTCTCAATCCATAAAAGCTCCTCTATATCTCTCATTATTCTTCTACTCAATAGAAAATACCACTCTACTTTAAATATAATTCATTAGAAATGATTATCAATCTCATACTACAATTCAATATACATAACCTTGCTGAAGAGTGAAATGGATATGCTCCTCCTCAAGCTTAAACGCTCACTTGGCCGTATAAGATTAAATTATATACTGGAGTATATTCCCGTTAAATTCTTGTCTGATTTTGAGTCTGAGATACCTGCCGAGAAAGGCTATATAAAACCGAAGGTTGGCGAGACGACTAGAGTTCCTAGATGGGTCGCATACGAACTTAAGGAAAGAGGGCTTGTAGAGCTTGTGGGAGAAAAACCACTATCCATCAGTGATCTTCTCTCGATACGTTACCGGCTTTCCTCCAATATGAAGGCTGGGATTTCCCCCTTGCCACAGAATTTCTATAGGCGTGTAGCTCC
>NJEE01000075.1 GCA_002255045.1 Candidatus Bathyarchaeota archaeon ex4484_205
TCCTAAGTACTTTCTCTCCATTCTCTGAAACTATTAAGTGTATCTTCTCTCCCCTATCTTTCAGTTTTTTAAGCAGCTCTACAGCGTACACCACACCACTTGCACCAGTAATGCCTACAACTATCTCCATCCTACGGCACCAATCTGAATCTATCTCTAGGATAAAGTACTGTCTCTCTTATGTTTTTAAAACCTAGGATGCTCATCATTAGCCTATCTAATCCTATTCCCCAACCGGCATGAGGAGGCATACCACATTTATAAAATACCAAGTGATGTCTGAAATTATCTATACTCAATCCCATTTTTCTCATCTTTTTAATTAAATCATTGTATTTGTGTATTCTTTCCCCACCAGAACCTATTTCTAGCTCTCTGTACATAAGGTCGAAAGAATTCGTGTATCCCTCTCTGTCTTCCTTATCCTTTGTGTAAAATGTCTTCACTTTGCTCGGCCAGTCTATAATGAAATAGTATCCCTCCGTCCTTTCGTCCTTAAGGGACTCTAAATGCTCCATCTTTATATCCTCACCAGATTCTATCTTTACCCCTATTCCCCTTAGTTTTTCCATTATTTCATCATATTTAACTCTAGGAAAAGGTGTCTGCGGTATTCTGAGATCCAAATTCAGAAGTTTTAATTCCTCTTCCATCCCTTCATTTAGCCTTTTGTAAACATGTACTATAAGCTCCTCAGCAACTTTCATTACATCTTCATAGGTATGGAATGCTGCCTCTATATCTATTGACACAAACTCGTTGAGATGCCGGTTTGTGTTAAATGGTTCTGCCCTGAAATAGGTTCCTATCTCAAAGACTCTTTCGAATGGTATGGTAAGTTCCTCCTTATAGAGCTGAGGGCTCTGTGCTAGGAATGCAGTAACCTCAAAGTATGGTACTGGAAATAGTTCCGCCCCGCCCTCTGTGGCTGTTGCTATAATTTTAGGTGTGATGACCTCGAGAAATCCCCTGTCTCTCAAGAACTCTCTTGTCAACCTAAGAACCTCTGACTTAATCCTAAATATCGCATTTCTTTTCGGGTTAATCAGATCCAGTGGCCTAAGATTCAGTCGTGTCTCCAATCCCGCATCTATCTTGCCTGTGGGATCTAAAGGTAGAGGGTGCTCTGCTTCGTTTAACACCCTCAGAGTATGTGGTATTATTTCAACACCATTGGGTGCTTGCTCCTCCTTCTTTACTTCTCCTCTAACCTCAATTACGTCATTTATTTTGAGCTTCTTCATTTTTCTTCCGATTTCCTTGTCTCCTCTTTTCCTACTCCATGTAACCTGAATTATCCCAGTAGAGTCCCTGAGAAGTATGAAGATGATTCCACCTAAATCTCTCTTCTCAAAGACCCATCCTGCCACTCTTACTATTTCCATATTTTTACATCCTCCTCATCTAACTTATATTTGGCTGCTCTTGCTAGAATGACCCTAGTCTGCTTACTGCCGTCTGGAAGCCATATCGTATTGAGCGTCAATATTTTCATAGGTGAGAAAAGTTTCTCCAAAAGTTCTTTATCCTTCACTCCCCTCTCAATTATCATTATCCTTCTTCCAAATCTTTCGGAGAGTTTTCTTACTAGTTTTCTTCCCTTAGTTTGAAATATTAAAGCATCTCCTTTCTCAACGATCAATGTAAGAATATTCTTTCCCTCTATGCTCCTATAGAAAGTTATCTTCCGAACTTCTGCTGGTATATTTGCAGAAAGGAGGTACCGAGATATTTCCAGATCTAACTGAGTGTTTTCCCCTCTCCTTATCTTTTCTACGCATTTGTTGCATAGGACTCCGCTTCTAATACAGAAATCGCAGAACGGAAGTTTCGTTAGGCATCCCTCCCCTCTCTCTTCCATTCTCTCCCTTTATGTAAGGTTTAAATCTTCCTATATTTCTTAATGTTAAAACAAAAAGGTGGTAAGTATGCCCATAACGGATCCCGTGAAGAAACAGATTGCCCAAAAAAGACGTCTCTATTTTCTGATATGTCGTAAATGTGGTGCCCGAAACTCGCTTAAGGCCACAAAATGTCGAAAATGTCACAGTAAAAATCTAAGGCCGAAGCGATGGGAACTACGTATGAGATAAAATTTTATGAACTTCCATCGGTTTCTCTTATTGGTAGGGGCGCGTCGTCCAGTTGGTTAGGACGCCGCCCTCACACGGCGGAGGTCGCAGGTTCGAATCCTGCCGCGCCCACCACCTAAATTATATATTCTTCACCTATCTCTGGAACTATGGCTTCTAAGCCCTCCTCCTCTGCCATTTTCTTCATCGCCTCGTTAGATTCTGGCTCACCATGAACTATAAACACTTTGTAACATCCTCTTATTTTCTTTAATAGTTCCCTCAATTGTCTTCTACCTGAATGAGATGAGAACTCATACGTCTCTACTACCGCCTTTACTTTCATGGGTTTTCCTCCTATTATCAGCTTTCCCTCCTCCTGGAGAACTCTTCCAGGGGTCCCTGGAATCTGATAGCTAACAAGAAATATTGCATTCCTATCCTCCTTGGCTACATTTGTGGAGTAGAAGGCTGCGGGCCCTCCTTTAAGCATGCCTGCAGGTGAAATTATAACTCCTGGTGTCCTTACAACTCTTCTTCTCTCCTTCCAACTTCTTATCCATTTGACTCTCTTAACCGCTCTTTCGAAGAGTTTAGGCTCCCTTAGATATTCTAAATTCTCTAGCAGTATCTTATTCACTACCTCTGCCATCCCATCTATGGCTATCCTGTACGGAAACTTATGTTTCTCAAAAATGCAGAGCATCTCCTGGGAACGACCTACCCCAAATGCAGGTATAAGAACAGTCCCTCCATCTTCAACAATCTCCATTGTTCTCTCCACAAACTTTTTCTCCAGTTTCCATCTATCAGGATGGTCTTTGGTTGCGTAAGTACTTTCCACAATCGCATACTCTATATCCTTGTAGCTGATATCTGCTGGTTTTAATAATCTAGTTCCCACCGAATTCAGATCTCCTGTATATAGAATTCTTGCTTCTAACTCTGTAACAACCTGACTACTTCCAGGTATATGCCCTGCGTCATACATTTCAACGGGGACTCCTCCTATAACATCCGACTTTCCATTCTCAACATACTTCGCATTGCGCAACATTTCCTCTACTTCTAGATATTCAAAGGGGAGATAATATCCAGAAACTTTAATAAAATCTGCTAAGAGAACTCTACATAACTGAAAAGTCATCTTAGTAGCCACCACAGGTAATCTTCTTCTATGTATGTAGAGTAGGGGGATAGCACCACTGTGATCTAGGTGTGCATGAGTGAGTATGACTAAGTCTATCTCCTTGGGATTTATGTAGGCTGGAAATCCTATGTCTTCATTTTTAAGTAGTACCCCGAAATCCAGCAAAACTTTCTTTCTTCTCCCTTTTACATATATTGCAGATCTTCCTACCTGTCCTACTCCTCCCAGAAAAGTGATATTCATTTATTTCATCTCCTCTAAAATCGTTCTCGTCTTAATTTGTATTTCCTTCAAAAGTGTTTTAATTTCTTCATTCTCCACTAATATCCTCACTTCATTGTATTTCTCTTTGAGGAAATCAATGGCCTCTTTCAAGGACTCAATAATTGTATGTGTAGGCAGTGATGTAGTGATCTCAGTCTTCCCCATGGGATATGCCTCAAGTAGTGTAGAAGGTACTGCACCATATGGTGGCTTAAATACGTATAAATCAACTTTTTCTTTGTAATGTCTTATCTTTATTTCTTCATTTATCTCTCCAATCACTAATGTACATCTCCTTCTCCTTCTTTTTCTATATCTCTCCAACTTCTTTCTAAAACCTACTACTTCCGGTCTATAGCTCGATATATCCGATAATATAAAAATCCCCTTCTCACTCCACTGGGGAGCCTCCTGCTCTATGAAATCATTGTATTTCACCATTCTCTTGAAGGCGTCTCTAAGAGAGGGATGAGATGTAGTTCTAACTTCGAGATATTCCCACAATCTCCTTCTCCTTATGCTCTCCTTCACCCTTCTTAATTCCTCTTGGGTCTTAAACAAATTATGTAGTGCTATTAGCCTTTCTCTATCTGATTTCTCCATTTTAAGAACTTCTTTAGGCTTGTAGGTTCTGCATATGGGACAAACACAGGGGAACTCCTCTATCTCCTCAAGTCTGAGTGTTCCATTCTCCGTAAGATATCTATTATCATACGCGAATAATGCATATGCTGCGGAATCGAAGAGGTCACATCCTAATGCTACTGCTAATCCTAACATTGCCGGATGGCCTGCACCGAAGAGGTGGAGTGGATGAGACGGCTTCACAACTCTCTTAACGCTAAGAATCATGTCGACAAGCGTTGGATAATCATATCTTTCAAGAATAATGGTTGGTGATCCTACTGCATAGATGTCAAAGCTCATTTTCTCCATCTCTGTAGCTGCTTTCTCTAGTAAGTCGATATATCCTCCTCCCTGAATAGGTCCAATCCATCCCATATCTGTATCCTGTATTATTCTCTGTGCTTCCCTCGCTCTCACAATCGTTTCTTCTATACTCTTCTCTGCCTCCTCCCTGCTTTCCCCTCTTGTAGGTATGTCGAGAATAACTCCTATATCTGCCCCAATGCCTATCTGGAAATTCAGTATTTCGTCTTGAGTTATTTCTATACTTCCATACTTTAGTATTTGATATGCTCCAGAATCTGTTACAATCATGCCAGGAAAATTCAGATAGCTGTGGATTCCGTTCCTTAAGACATCCTCTCGATCCCTCTTCCAGAGGAGATATGCATTTGTTATTAGTGCTTTAAACCCATTTCTCCATAGTTCCTTCGGTTTAATTGTCATTTTCCATGGATTTATGACTGGAAGAAGAGTAGGTGTTTCGATAGTCTTTCCTTTCACTTTCAATTTCCCAATTCTGGCCAATATGTCCTTTCTCACTATTTCGAACTCCACTCTGCCATCTCTCAATTTATATTTCTCCTATACTTTCTTTTAGACAATGGAATATATACATATCATGGAAATAGCAAAGTTAAGCTCCATGCATCCTTTACTAGTTGTGGGCCTTCCCGGAATGGGGATGGTAGGTGCCTCTGCAGCTAACTTCCTCATCGAGAACTCCACAAGATCCGTTATCTCTCACCTAATATACCCCTTTGAGTTAAGACGTCTCATATCCTCCACCTCAAATGGATTCCTCAGAGATAATTCAATTAAACTACATTCGGTCAGTATTCCAGAATTTTCTTACGATCTATTTGTTTTAACTGGGGCGGCTCAACCCAGCTACAACCTCACTCAGTATCTGCTTGCCTATAACACTTTACGTATTGTAAAGAATTTTGGTTGTGAGTATGTAATAACCTTAGGGGGGTATCAAACCACCTCACCGGAAAGACGACGGGTCTTCTTCACCACAAATGATGTGACACTATTTCACATTGCTGAATCTCTTGGTCTACACACTTTTGGAGGTACAGTAACGGGAGCTGCAGGCCTCTTCGTAGGTATCTCTCCCCTCCTAAATCTCAAAAGTATATGCCTATTATGTGAAACACTTGGTATATACAGCGACTCAGAAGCCTCTACCACAATTCTCTCTCATTTCTATCGGCTGATCTCTAGGCTTTCTCCTTCTCCATCTCCTTAATAAATTCCCTATATATCATCTCAACTTTCTCAGCGGCAGGGCCGGAGCCCTCTATAATACCTTTCTCACCTACTCGTATTCTGTCCATCACAACTATAACTCTTGCCTCCTCATTATACTTCACCATAGTCGGGAAAACTCTCTCCAGCCTTTCAGCAAGTTTACGAAGATCTATCATTGCCTCCTCTACTGCTAAACTTCTAACTTCCTCTCCATTCAAAAGAATTCTATAATATTTTTTTCCATTGCTGGTCTCCACATCTCCCAAACACAAAGTAAATGTCTCGAGCGAAATTCCAATGAGATTTCCCACATACTCCTCACCATCCTTCATCGTCACCTTCACCTTCCTCTTCAAAAGATCCATTATCTCATGTGTTAAAGATGCTCTCTCCATTCTATCTCAATCTTTCCATCCCTCCTAAATAACTTTTATTTTCGCATCTCTCCCACTCTATCCCTCCTACCTTAGACCTTCTCTATGTGTCTCTCTATCATATTTTTTGTCCGACGTCTGTATATACTTCCACTTCTAAAACTTCTTTCCTATGACTCTCTCAAAGAGAAATTTCCAAAATAATTACCAAGATTTCACACTTGAAAGGTGTCCTGAGTGCGGTAGTCCCTTAGTGTTCTGTGAGAATGAATTAGTGTGCAAGAACTGTGGATTGGTTGTGTTCACAAATTCTGTGGATATGTCCCGTTCTTTACCTCATTTCAGCTCTCTCGATGCTCCAAACTTTCTCTCACATCTAGGTAGCTGTATGGATCTCCATGCTTCTGAGGATCCCTATCTCCATCACTTAAATAGGATTGGTGCGACGTGGTTACGGGTGGGCAAAATTTCCCGCAATCTCTATTATCTCTCCTTTCTGCATCGTCTGGGAGATCACCTTAACGTTTCAAAATCCACTCTCAACCTGGCTGTCTCACTTTTTC
>NJEE01000076.1 GCA_002255045.1 Candidatus Bathyarchaeota archaeon ex4484_205
ATACTCCGGCTCCACATCGTAGAAAACGTATCTTGCTAATTCCTCCTTATCTGTAGTTCTCAAATATCTAGCAGGAATTATAATATCTGTATCTATATTATCTCCAAATTTCCAGCTTCTTCCCTCTATAATCATATTACATCCCTCGGATCGGTTATCCTCCCAGTGAGGGCAGATGCGGCAACTGTAGCCGGCGACGCCAAATATACTTTACTATCCTTGTGCCCCATCCTACCTATGAAGTTTCTATTTGTTGTAGCTATTGCAACCTCTCCCTCGCTGAGGACTCCATGTGACATACCCAAACAAACTCCACAAGTTGGGCAAGTAACTATTCCACCAGCATCTATAAATATCTCCAATAAACCTTCCTTCAAAGCCTTTCTATAAACCTTCATAGATGCTGGTGTAACTATCAATCTCACTCTAGAGTTTATTTTTTTATTTTTCACCACTTCTGCCGCTATTCTTAAATCCTCTATTCTACCATTTGTACAAGAGCCTATTACTGCCTGATCTATCTCAATATTTTCTAACTCTCGTGCAGGCTTCACATTATCTACCCGCGGATGGATGCTTACTACAGGTTCTACCTCATCAGCATAAAACTCGTATTCCTCCACATATTTTGCATCCTTCAAATCCATACTTGAGACTCTATATCCCTGTTTCTCTGCATATTTTATCGCTTTCTCATCAGGTGGTATTATACCCGTTTTTGCCCCCATCTCTACGCTCATATTACAAATCGTCAATCTCCCTGACAAGCTCATTTTCCTAATCGTTTCTCCATGATATTCTACTGCTTTATATAACGCCCCATCGGCTCCCACCTCTCCAATTATAGTCAATATTATATCCTTCGGTGTAATCCATTTTTTCATCTCACCCTTCACGGAGATTTTTATACTCTCAGGAACTCTCAACCATATTTTGCCAGTTGCTAGGATGACTCCCGCATCAGTGGACCCCACTCCAATTCCTAACGCTCCAGTAGCTCCTGAAGTACAAGTATGACTGTCTGCCCCTACAATTATATGACCAGGGATATTAAATCCCTCCTCATAAAGTATCTGGTGGCATATCCCTCCTCTTCCTATCTCATAAAAATTTTTGATACTATACTTATATGCAAATTCCCGCATCCGCTTAATCATTCTAGCACTTTTTATGTCACTTGGTGGGATGTCATGATCGAGAACCAATACGGTGGAATCTGGATTCCAAACTTCTCCCCCGCCAATCTTCTCAAATGTCTCAAAGGCGAGAGGTCCAGTCACTTCGTTGACCATCAATACATCTACATTTACCTTTATGATCTCTCCTACCTCTACCTCTCTGCCTATTTTCTCTGAGAGAATGCTCTCAACGAGGGTCCTTCCTTTCATTATGATGCTCTACTCCCTTTCTCTCTTCTGAAGTAACCTATTTGCAGCATTCACTACTGCATATACTCCAGCAAGTACAATATCCTCACTTACACCTCTAGAAGAAACCACATTTCCTTGATCATCTGAAAGGCGGACTAAAACTTCTGCAAGAGCGTCTGTACCACCAGTTATTGCCTCCAATCTGAAATCCTCCAACTTGAAGTGTAATCGGCCTCCCATCACCTGTTTTATTGCCCTTATAGAAGCATCGATAGGTCCCACACCGTAATCTGCAATTTTATATTCCTTTCCCTCGATCTCGAGATGAAGGGAAGCAGTAGGTGTTACATTAAGTCCGGAAACTACTACAAGTTCCTTCAGTTTAACTTTTTGCTCGGTGCCTGCGCCAATTATGCTCTCAGCTATTCTTGCCAAATCAACGTCAGTTACCTTCTTACCTTTATCTCCAAGGTTCTTCACTCTCTTTATAACCTCTTTCAGTTGCTCCTTAGTTAGGACATAACCTAAGTCACTAAGTTGTTTCTCAATTCCATGCGTCCCTGCATGTTTTCCTGCTACAAATACTCTCCTTGCACCTACCTCCTCAGGAGAAATGGGCTCATATGTCTGGGGGGAGCTCACTACTCCATGGGTATGTATTCCCGACTCATGTGCAAAGGCATTATCCCCTACAATTGCTTTATTAGGTGGTACTGTAATACCTGTCAAACTTGCAACAAGTCGAGACGTCTTATAAAGCTCTCTGAAATTAATGTTAGTTCTTATTCCATATAGGTATTTCAGGGCAATTACAACCTCCTCTAAGCTTGCATTCCCAGCTCTCTCCCCTATCCCGTTTATAGTTGCATGAATCTCAGTAGCTCCTCCCTCTACTCCTCCGATGGAGTTGGCTACTGCCAGTCCCATATCATCATGACAATGGACTGCTATAGGTACGTTAACAACCTCCCGAACCTCCTTTACTAGTATCCTCATTGCATGTGGTGTTGCAAAACCAACTGTATCTGGAATATCTATTCTATCTGCTCCTGCCTCTACAACCGCTTTATAAACCCTCTTAAGAAATTTAATATCAGATCGTGTGGCATCTTCCGCCGAGAACTCCACTTTAACTCCATATGATTTTGCCAGCTCTACTCCCCTAACCGCCTTGTCTACTACTTCATCTTCACTCATCCTAAGTTTCTTCTCCATGTGAATTCTAGATGTAGCTATAAAGGTGTGAATGGTATCTACCTCACATAACGCTGCCAATTCTATATCTTTCTCCACAGATCTGGCAAGCGCACATATTTCTGCATGTAATCCTAAATTCGCAATCTTCTTTACAGCATTAGCCTCACCAGATGATGTTATAGGGAATCCAGCCTCAATTATATCCACTCCAAGAACATCTAACTGTTGTGCTATTCTTATTTTTTCATCAGGAGTGAGAGCCACTCCTGGTGTTTGCTCCCCATCTCTAAGTGTAGTATCAAATATCCTAACCTGTGAAGGTAATTTCAAATCTTTCATAATATGTCTCCACGCCATTCTTCTTCGCCTTTGACGTTTTTCTAATTTCAGAAAGTTGTATTTTATCTTTATTCCCCTTTGCCTATTTAGAGATTTTCCCCTCTAGAGAGGTGGGTATTCTCTTGATATTTCCGCAATTTAAACAAGTTATTATTACAGTTCCTCTCTTTCCGATTCTGATTCTTGAATCTATTCCAGGAAGGATCGGCTTCTTACATTTTTTACATATTAATCTGCGTAAAAGAATTGGTTGTTTCAATCTGTACTTGAGACAGATCTCTCTTGCGAGCTCTATGTACCTCCTTCTCTTCTTAGAGCAAGCTGGCCAGTTATTTACGACTTTCTCCAAAAGTATTTTCACACGTTCTTTCGCTATTTTCCTCCTTTCTTCTCTTAATGTTCTTTTCTTCATTTATTCTCCTCCAACTTTGGTGCGGCGTGCGGGATTTGAACCCGCGATCACCAGCTTTCTTCTACCGGTATTGGAAGGCTGGGGTCCTAACCAGACTAGACGAACGCCGCACCGAAATTAGAAATATTTCTAACTTTCCAATAAGTCTTATCCCCTCAATTCCTCTATAATCTCACATACTTTACATATTCTCTTGGTGGTGAGATATCCGCATTTTTCACAGGGTACAAGTTTATAATGCTGTTTTTGTTCCCTTTGTATGCTAAGAATTTTTTCCATAGTTTTCTCCATATAACCTTTCTCTTGCCTCTCTAACAGTTTTATTAGGTTTAATATGCTGTAACGTAGGGATCTGCTTCTATACGGGCATTTTTTCTCATATACATATTTTATATTTCCCGTCTCCTCTAAGAAGATCTCTATTTCAGATGGCTTCATAAATACCAGTGGCTTTATTCTGGGGACATACCCTTCTATTTTACTTGTCTTTATACCTGTTCTCCAATTTCTTTCGGGTTCCCCTCTCACAATATTCATTAAGAATGTTTCTATATAATCTTCCAAATTATGGCCAACAGCAAGGACGTCACAGTTATTCTCCTTACTAACTTCATCTAGCATCCTTCTTCTCAAAACACCACAGTAAGAGCATAGTGGCTTTGTTTCCCCTATCCGTTGATACATATCCTTCAAAGTGAATCCATATCTTTCTTTGAAGCTTTTTATTAAAAGTGGTATTCCAAGTACTTCTGTGAATTGTTTAACCTTCTTTTCTCTTTCCCTTTCATATTCCTCTTCTCCCTCCTCTATAGTTATAGCTATTATTTCTCTAACTTCAATTTTCCCAGTCTCTCTGAGTGTATGGAGCCCCATCAATAGAGAAGTACTATCCTTCCCTCCAGAGTATCCTACTCCAACAGTCTTAACGTTTTCGAGTAACTTAAATTTTTCGATTGTTTCATAAAATTTCAATAAAAATCTATTTTCTTTTAATAATTCCAATAATATCTTCACCTTCCTCTAATATTTCAATTTTTTTATTGATGAAATTCTTTAAAAGCTCCTCTTCAAGTTCGTTTGAAGTATAGAGATAATAATATCTCATTATCACTCCTCTTCTTGTTCTCTTCCACGGTATATAGTATCCATCAATCGTAGATTCCACTTCTCTCCTCTCTTTCGCTTTTATACTCCAACAGGTTATTACGACACCTTTCCGTATGACCCTCTCAATCTCTCTATATGCTCTTTCTCTCTCCCTCAAAGAAAGATGGTGAAGAACTGCTGAATATACCCCTATATCTATTGAAAGATCCCTAAAAGGTAAGTAACATATATCTCCCATTATTATATCAACCTTCCTGAGTCCTTCTTTCTCCACCCTCTTCTTACATTCCTTACTCAGTATTTTTGTGAATTCTAAAGCGAGGATACGCTTAACTCCTCTCCTTTCAAGTAGAGATAAGTTTCTACCGTTTCCTGCACCCGCATCTAATACTATTCCTTTTAACTTAATCCTCCTCAATGCCTTCTTTAGACTCCTTGAAGGCTTAGCTCTAGTTATACTGAACTCTGGCCCTATCTCTTCGTATAACTCTCTAATTTCCTTTCTCCTCATATAATATCCTCTCTATCTTATGTGTCAGGAATTGAACAAGATCCAACAGTGTGGAGGGTTTATTATAGAAAGCAGGCATTGCTGGTAATATTATTGCCCCCGCCTCAGCTATCCTCTCCATATTCCTCAGATGAATAAGATTCAGTGGCGTCTCCCTTGGAACTACTATAACCTTTCTCCTCTCCTTGAGTGCCACATCCACCACTCTCTCGATTAGTGTTTGCGTATATCCATTTGCTATGCCTGCCAGAGTTTTCATGGAACATGGCACTATAACCACAGCTTCAAATGAGCTTTGGCCACTAGCGATAGGCGACTCCAGATCTTCATTTCTATGGATTTTATATACAAATCTCTTCAGATCTTCCTTTTTTAGTCCTACTTCCTTCCTAAGTACTTTCTCTCCATTCTCTGAAACTATTAAGTGTATCTTCT
>NJEE01000023.1 GCA_002255045.1 Candidatus Bathyarchaeota archaeon ex4484_205
GAGGGGAGAGTGGTCTTTCCTCTTGTTGCGGATAGCTCCAGAATTTATCTTCCAATAGGTGATGTAATACTCTGCCTTAATAAATCTGATTTCAGGGAACTATGGAGGCTTAAATATAGTGGTTCTCTCCTCTCTCCACCTACAGTCTCCGACAGCTATCTAGCCATTGGAGGTAGAGATGGTTCAGCTATTCTCATCAACTCAACGAAGGGTGAAGAGATATGGAGTGTCCCACTTGAGAGTTCAGTACTGACTTCACCCATCATCACGGGGACATCAGTAATATTCACTACCAACGACGGTCTAGTCGTTTCTATATCTAAGCTCAGTGGAGAACTTGAATGGTCGTATAAACTTCCCGGAATAATCAGCTCTCCGTCAGCATCCCGTGAGGGTCTATATTTCTCTCTCTCAAACGGGAGCTTACTTGCCCTCAGTATTCAAGATGGCTCTCCACTATGGATCCAAAAACTTGGAGATGTACCTCTCACCTCTCCCATATACTTACAAAACAGAATCTATGTAGCAGTAGGCTCTGGATATCTATGTATTCTCGATTCCAAGTCAGGCAGCCTTCTGGAGAAACTTGGACCTTTCGGAGCCGTAAAACAGGTAAGTGTAGGAAAAGATGGAATTATAGTTGCAACGCCCTTTGAAGTAGTTTACGTCAGTAACGGGAGTAAAGTGTGGAGAAGAGTTCTCCCTGTCTCCTGTCTCGTATCTTCCCCTTGCAGAGTTTATGTAACTACACTTAATGGTTCGCTTGCTGTTCTTTCAAAAGAAGAAGGAGATGTGGAGATATCACTTAATATTGGAGGTAACGGCCTTTCATGGCTGGCAGTAGAATCTAAACGGATTTATATAATAACAACAGAAGGTCTATTCGTCGTCTTTAAGGGAGGATAATAAAATTTCATAATGATTCTTCTCTCTGGAAACTTATGAGGCCTCCTCCAATTTTCTATCTCTCAATTGAGAGGCTGGAATTAATTCTCAATTACAATTATCTTTCCCACACCATACTCTATAAAATCCTCTTTATACTCCTCTGCGAAGGCCTCTCTTACAGAGTCACCGCTACAGTGTGATGGAGCAACCTTCAATACACCGATCTCTCTGAACTCCTCAACTACAGTGAGAGGCGGATGGTGGAAGCCGCCCACAACTAAGTACACTTCATCTCGCCCCATCTCTTCCTTTGCTTTCTTAACAATGTTCACAATTCCGGGATGAGCGCAGCCAGTAATGATCACTAACCCTTTTCTTGAATCAATGATTAGAGACTGCTCTTCAGGAGGTCCATAGAGCTCTCCTGTCGTGTATGCAAACTCAGTGATCTTCATCGGTTCAGAGACCTCCACGAATCTGGCACCCTTCTCTATTATCATATCCTTAATATACTGGGGAAAGGATTGGGGAACGAATACAGTTACATTATTGTTTACATCCAGGAAGCCTTCTAACCCTCCTACATGATCTCCATGTATGTGTGAGATAACTACTATGTTAACTAATTTGGGGTCGATACCTATCTTCTCCATATTAGAGAGCAGTATTTCAGAATCTCCTCCAGTATCGAAGAGTATTAGATCTCTAGAAGTGTTTATCAAACATCCGAATCCCCATGCAGTTTCCAGATCAGGATCTATCCTATAGTTGTCGTAGACTGAGATTATAGTTATTTCCGGCTTCTCCCACCCTACTGTTGTTATCTCAGTTGAGATCCAGGGTATCGTTCTCATAAGGAACATCAAATTTCAATTACTCTCCCCGCTCCTCCCTCAACATATTTCTCGGGATAGAGTGTCTTTATTTCTGACTTATATTGAGTACAATGTGTAGGGCAGATTAGCTCCAAGCTCTTCAGGGATTCGGGTTTTGTTCCATGTAAGCCTCCTATAATACCATAAACCCTGCCAAATTGAGATGCCACTTGAAGGATGTGCTCCATCCTAGGATGTGAACATCCAGCTATAATCACTATACCCTTAACAGTCTCTATACATAATGATTGTTCTATACCATCAAGCTCACCCGTAGAATAGATCCCTTCATAGAGCTGAGTGGGTTCTCCCAGCTTGATAACTTCCTTTACATTTCTAATTCCTCTAAGGGAGGGAGGAACCCAAATTTTGACTTTATTATTTCGGCTGAGAAAAGCTGATAAACCTCCCACATGGTCGAAGTGAGGGTGTGAAATAAAGATATCTTCGATTTCCTCAGGACTAATCTCGAGTTTCTCCATGTTTGAAAGCAGAATATCTCCATTTGTACCTGTATCGAAGAGAATCTTTCTCCCTTGGGCCTCCACTAAGGCTGAGAAACCCCAGTCAGCCTGAAGGTCGCTTCTGAAAGCCGTATTATCATAAATAATAGTAATCTTCATGAAGATAAAGGGTTCTCATGGAATATATATTTTTAACAATTTCTATCTCTCAAAGTCCACCATATTTCGAAGACTTTTCACATTACTTAAAGATCTATCCTTATTTCGATATACTTATCATTGGAATTCCCAATCCAATATTTACCTCACTAATCATCACAAAGAAGTCAAGCTATCTCCGCTATGAATAAGGTTAATAGTTCCCCTCTTCAGGATTAGTAGCAAATTTGAATGGACTTTTAAACTCATAGGTATAGTGGGTTCCCCCTCGGCCTCTGAGGAAATGTTGTATGTCTCACTCCCTTGAATCATAACAGCCATGATTGTTCTGAAGAAAAAGATATCTTCCCATCTCGAGTTACAGCTGATGAAGAGCATCCTCCGAAAAATTTTATTTCCTTCAAATTAAGTAAAGGTAAAAAATGAGTTTGACATCATCCTTCAGTAGGATAATTGGCTCAAGATTTCTCAGAAATTTCATAATTCTTCTTACTGCCCTAATTATTAGGATCCATGGATACGACCTCTATCCCCCCTTTAGGTTGGACGAGCTCGGAGAGATACTGAGAGCAGGAATATTCGCAGAAGGGCAGTCCCCACCCTATTTTCTGCTCGCAAATGGCCCTCCACACATCGGCTCATTCTACATATATCTTAATGGTGTACTTATGGCATCTACAGGCTTCAACCCGATGCTCCCACGTTTGGTCTCAGTCATTTTAGGCTCTCTGACTGTACTACTCACATCACTCATAGGTGAATTGTTATACGGTTGGAAGGCTGGCCTGATAGCCTCAATTCTGCTCCTCTTCTCGCCAGGTCATATACTCATAGCTTCACATGTAGGATGGTCCGCCAGCTTAACCCCTTTCTTCCTAACTCTGACCATATATCTCTATCTCATGGCCCTCTCCAAATCCTCCCATCGCCTGCTCTATTTCGCCTCACTGCTTGGTGGCATAACCTTCCAAACGCATCCTACAACAATCATCCCTCTAGGAATGATGGCCCTTCACCTTCTTCTGAAAGGCGGGGCGCTTAGAAACCTGAAGGTAATAATCCTCTCTCTAACTTTCTTCCTACTAGGATCAATAAATCTTGTGATACTCAATATTATATTTCCACTCATATCTATAAGATTCTCTCTGCATGCTAAGTGGATGGGTCTATCTCAGCCTCTAACTCCTCAGACCTACTTAGTGCGCCTAGCTGGAATGTCCTGGGAATTCGCCAGAATGATCTCAGGTATTACAATTCCTCTAGAGTATCTTCCCACCTCAATATCTCTCCTACTCTTAACTGTACTAGGGATCCTCCTTCTCCTCACAGTTCTCTCAATATCTTGGACTGCTCTAAGGGGAATAAGATGCTCTAAGATGCTTCTACTATATTTCATCCTTTACTTCCTTCTTCTCCCAATTCTCATAAAGGGTGTGAGAGGCTTTCCAGATGCCTGGGGTCCACACTACCTCCAACCCCTCCTACCTACCTTCTACCTCCTGCTATCATATCCTCTTATTAGGTGGTTCGTAGGAGGTAGAGGTAAGAAGCTACTGCTCACCTTTATTCTCCTCTTGATTATAGTGGTACCATACAGCATGCTCCTCTTAAGCTATCATGCCTGGGAGAAATATGGATATACAAACTCAACTCATATGGAGGCTCTTCATAGCCTCATCTCCTACGAGGCTGACATATACCTTGCAGGGGGGTCAAAGACTCTCATTATAAGCCGTCTCATGCCTCTCTACGGAGAGAAACTGATCTTTCTACCACTTAATATAACAAGCGAACAGCTCAAGGTTGGCATAGAGAGAGCCTTATCCTTCAACCTCACAATATACCTCATATGCAGCCACCCATCGATAGATAAATTCTCTCCACTTCCAAAGGTGGTAGAAGCCTTCCCATATAGTTCTCCTATAGAGACAATAACCAATGAAAGAGGTATGCCCATATTCCTTATCTTCAGGTTCTCTAACACACCCCAGCCCTAAATCAGGTTCCTCCTGAACTACCTGAGAAGACTCTCCAATAAGGTAAAGATGATAATTTTTATCTTCTCTTTTCAACTTTTTCTAATTATGTCAAACCTTAGCCCTGTAGGCTGGTTCTTCTATATTATTACTCAACTGGGTTCAGAACTCTTCTTCATACTCTTCCTGAGCTTCATCTACTGGGTTATAGACGACAGACTTGGACGTAGACTGCTGTACATCCTCCTACCATCTGTTTGGCTCAACAGCTTCCTGAAGGACATCCTACAGATGCCTCGGCCTCCACCATCTCAGAGATTGGTATCTGCAGAGGGATACGGCTTTCCAAGCGGCCATGCCCAGAATAGTGTATCACTATGGGGCTATCTCTCCACACAGATCAGAGAAACCTGGGTCACAATAACCTGTACGATCTTAATAATCCTAATCTCCATATCTCGAATATACTTGGGTGTACATTACTTGCATGATGTGCTCGGAGGTCTGGTGATAGGCACCCTGCTCCTTATAGCTTATCTGAAGCTTGAACCCCGATTGGCAGAATCCCTGGGAAAGCTGAAGTGTATCCACAAAATCCTGATATCCCTCCTCCTTCCACCAATCTTCATACTCATCCCATATTACATGTTTCCTCATCCAATCTCAAACAGTTACTTGGCGGCGATGGGTGCCCTCTCCGGCGCATCTATCGGCATCATATTAGAGCGAAAGTATCTGAAGTTCAGTGTAGAAGGCACCTTGATGCGAAGAGTCTTGCGATATCCTCTAGGTATACTCATCCTCCTCATAATTCTATTAATTATTGGGAAATTGGGTGTAATACTTCCAATACTGTATACGAAATACTTCATTCTAGGTCTCTTCATAAGCCTACTGGCCCCAGCAATGTTCCAAAAACTTCAGCTATAACCTCCTTTCTCCCTATTTTTTATTAAAGCCGATGCTTGCTAGATGAATAAAATAAGGTATTTAAAAGGAAATGCTAATTGAGAAGCAAGATAGATTTAGAACTAACGCTCAAGGACAATTTTCCAAAGAATTCTTCAATCAAATGAGAAGCTGAGACAATGGATTGGAGATTCAGAACTTAAGCTGGCTGTAAGGAGATAGAGGAGAGAGTAGGCGTTCTGAATTAGATTTCAGTCCTTACACAATTTGGGCTTCTAAATTTCAGTAATCCTTCTATCACTCGTGATGTGTGATCCCTCTGTATATGATAATTCTGGATCCTGGACTCTCTCTTATGTTCACTATAAACCCTTCTTCCATAAGTTTCTTCCCCCTTAGTTTCCAGGTCTTCCCATTATCCACGTCCTTAAGACGATAAACTTGTTCATCTTTCAATTCGTGGAGTTTGAAGTTCGCCTCAACATACGGACTGTTCCTCCTCTTAAGAATTATTACTATTCCCTCATCTAGATCCTCCCTATGATATTGATATGCAACCCAGCAGTCATCATTCTCTGAATATTCTGTTAATGGATAGAAATCTCCCATGAGATACTCTCTAATGTTGAGATACTCCTCGATCATTCTTCTTATCCTCTCTAAATCTTCCTCAGATATCTCCCTATCTATATTCATCTTAAAGACCATAATGGGACTTATGTAACTCCGGAAGACATATTCATCAGCTTGAATGATGTCAAATCCCCCGAGTGAGTGGATGGGTATCCAGAGTGAAAGCCCATAGTTCTGGTTTTGTGCTGCTTCACATTTACTGCTATAATCACTTCTCCAGAGCACTATACTCCTGCTTAATGTCTCCAGATCTATTCTTCTACCTCCACTAGCACAGTTATCTATTATTAGTCCCCTATGCCGTCTCAGAAGTTCATCCCAAAACTTGTATAGTCCATCCACGTATCTAAGCTCTGTCTCTCCCACTCTTTCATGTGTGTCTTTACATCTCCAGAAATCGGCTGGTGCCACATTGAAGTCCTGACGGTAAATGTCTACTCCTAGCTCAGAGATCATTCTCGAAACCTCCTCCAAAACCTCCATCCTCAGCTCCTCATCTCCAAGATTTAGCAGTCTCTCCCCGCCAGCCATCTGGTTCCTCCTACCCTCACGGATATACCACCTCGGATCCTCCATGTCACCAAACCTCGGCCACCCATACCTCTCTAACCCTCTCCTTATCGTGAGAAGTCTTCTTCCAAACCTCTTGTACCATTCAGTTCCACTACAAACTCTCTCAATCTCAAACCAGAGTAGAAACTTCATACCAAATCTATGTGCCTCGTCACTGATACTCTTCAAGCCGTTTGGGTAGAGTCTCCTGTTGACATACCAGTTTCCACAGTTCCTCCACCATATTCCATCACCATACCATTCTGCATCAACCCAATAACAATCTATCGGAAGAGCCTTCTCTCCGATCAGCCTGATTCTTCTTAAATGCTTATCCTCTCCCTCTCCACCCCATGTAGAGACTGCAACTCTAATCTCCTTCTGGAGAAAGTTTCTGAGAGTATGTTCCTCTAATATAAAACTCCTAAGAAGGTTTTGTCCTCTGAGGTAATCTCCAGACCAGAAGAGTAGCATCATGAGAGGAAGTCTGAAACTCTCTCGAGATCTAAGCTTCATCCCAACCCTCTTAAGACCACATCTCACATGTACTCCTTTCTCCATCCCCCTGAACTCTGCAATCCACTCTCCAGTCCATCCTATCCCCATGATTACTCCACTCTCATCAAGCTCTAAGTTAAAGAAGGGAAGATACTCACTGGAGGATCTCCCCCCACCTGGAGAAAATATTGCTCTGCTTCCTCTTCTTAATATCCTCTTCTTTGGTTTGAAATCTGAGGGGGTGCATCTCGCTCCCAATGAGTATCGAAGAGTAGGATGCTTCATTGATTTGAAGATGAAATCAAAAACGTTGAGCTGTTCTATTTTTTGTGTTTTAATATCTCTAATGTTTGTTATCCGACCTCTCCATTCTACAACAGGATGTCTACGAAATATTTTTACAGTAATCATGATCTCTAAACAATCCTTTACCACCATCACAACTTTCTTCACTATACTCTTTTTATCCTTAGAAATTTCTCCACAATTTCTCCACTTCTCAGTAAGTCCATGAAAACTTTCTCTACCATACTTTAAAGAAAGAGGGATTACATCTCTCCATCTTCCGAGCAACTCTTTCCTCATTCTAAAGTCAATGTCAGTAGCTCTCACTATGAAACCAAAGGATGTTAAGATGAATAAATTTTCTTCATGTTCATCCTATGCCCTCGCCATAATTAAGGAGTTCAGAGAAATCAGTATATTGGAGGCGGTCCCATTACAACGTAGCTGGAACTCTGTAAGGGAGGATTTCACAGGAGAACATAATGGAGATTTCATAGAGTATGAAGTGGGAAAGGCTATCAGAATTGAAGGTTAGCCTCTTATCTCAGAGATGTAGTGATGAAGGCTTCTGCTAAGAATAAATCTATTATAGCCAAATTTTTATGTAATCTATTGCTAGAATTGCTTTTCCTCTATTTTCATGTGTCACATGTCTATACACTCGTGCATAATCGCCTTTCAATGGTGTGAAAACTGCGTTGTCTATCCATGCGTCTGCCCTAAATCTATACTTGCTCTTAGGTATCCCGATCTCTGAAATCTTATTCTCATCTATGTAGAATACCAAGGTCTTCCCATTTCTCAATATTCTGTAAATATGCCACTCTGAGAGATCTAACTTTCGCATTACAGGGCTCATTGTGGTGAATTTTATAGGTAACACTTTTTTCAGTAGTTTGAGTCCTATCCTTAGGCTTAAAGGCGGTTTCTTGAAGTACTTTATTGGTGTGAAGATATTTCCAACCTGTACATACAAACCATTCAGCGGATACTTCGCTGATCTTGAACGTAGGTATACAAACCAGATTGAAACAGACTCCTCTAGAACCATAGAGTAGTTCCAGAATCCCCACCCCGCACTGCCAAAATGTTCTCCTACTAATTTCACCTTAGCCTCGAAATTACATGGCTCCCAAGGTAAGTGGTTAAAGTCACCATCCGCAATCTCAGCATTACTGTAATATAAAGCTTCAGTTGGACCCACAACTAATTGGATAGCACTTCCCTCGTAAACTATATCTGATACTCCATCCCTTCTATGGATCCAATAATCGCTCTTCTTATCAAAATCATCTAAAATCATTCTCTTCTCCTGAGTTGAGTCAGATTTCCCACTTATACCAGATCCAATTGCTCTTTCCAAGGGATTATAACTCATTTCTCAAACCCTCCTTACACTTATTCTCTCACTTCTCTCTTGGAAGAATTAAATATTATTATTGGGGAATGGAATGTGTTTTATTTCCAGTAAGTAATGTAGAGGGGGTTCTATATCCCATTCTCAGTATAGTAAGAGGAAAAGAAGAAAGACTGCAGATATGCCCGTCATATATATCCCATCGAACACTCCTGCACCACCTATACTAACTACAGGAGCACCAAGCTCTGAAACCTTCCGGAGATTGAGTAAATCCGCTCCAATTAATGTCCCCCATGTTCCAGAGATGTATGCAATTATGAATGGGTTGCTTACTGTTATGAGTCGATATACAACTGCTGCAGCAAGCGCTGAGGTGAAGGGTGGGATAAAAGATGGTACTGCGATACCCAATCCTTTAACTGGCTTTGCAAAAACGTGGACGACTACCGTCACTATAGCTGTAGCTATAAGAATCTTCAAGTATGCTAGAATCAAACTTCTCTCTATCATCGGGATGGAGTAAAGAAGTAGATATAGTGAGAATAGCATGGGTATGATTGCACCACCCACATTTATGGCTATAACGGTTCTCTTGACCTCATACTTCACTTCAGGAACCTGCCACCGAATTCCAAAGAAAGCTACCTCAGTAAGGGTGAGCATGGGAACCATACTTCTGACTTCCCACAGCTTGATGTTCAAACTACTACCGTAGAGAGAGAAGAGAAATATGAAGAAGATGAGATAATAAGGAACTCTGAGCGTGTAGCTCATGATTCTCCATGCAAGAAACATGAAAGGAATCATAAACAAAGTAAGTACAATCAATAGGAGGATATAAGAAACCGTCATAGGGTTGTAAATTACAACCTTCTCTTCATCCTCAGGCACGGAATGCCACCCACAACCCTTACGGAACTCACATATTATAAATCTCTTTCCAGTTCTCTTCGAGAAATGTATGTAGGTGAAAGTTCCCTATTGCCAGTTCTCTCATAAATTTGATAAGAACCGCATGCCTCCCTTCCTCTCAAGACATCTCTTCACATTCTCGATTACATATCTCTCAAGATGGAAGTCCCTACATAATTATTATACACACTATTAATTATATATAAAAATACACAGATTCTCCCTTCTTTCTCTATCCCTTCACTCTCCCAACCTTCTCCCTCACCCTATACCCTCCATACGTTGAGATAATCCTTCCAGCCTCTCGGAGGATTCTTAAAAAGGTCTCCACCTCTCTCTTTCTCAAGCTATTTCTTCTCACTATAAAATCGAATTTCTCCCAAGTCGCATGAAAAGAGTTGAGGCGATGTACCTCACATAGATGTCTAAGTGAGAGAGCTATATCCGCCCTCCCTAATACTATTTCATCGATAACTTCATAATGCGTTCTGAACTCCGTCTCAAAACCTCTCACATCATCTGGAGGTATTCCTCTTTCCTCCAGTAGATGTTCAAGAAAGATTCGTGTACCTGATCCCTTATTCCTATTTGCTAGACATAGCTCTCCATTCCTCAAGCCCTCAAATATTCCTTCAATACCTTTCACTTTGAGTCCAGGCCTAAGGGCGAAAACAAGCTCCCTCTCATAGCCCACCACCAACTCAACTTCCTTCTCCAAGAGAAAGCGCTTCACATAGGGGGTATTGTACTCTCTACTTTCTGGATCATAGAGATGGATGCCTGCGAGATCAGCTTCACCCAGAACCATGCTCGCCAATCCTCCTAGAGAGCCCGTCCAGAAAACTTTGATATCTCTAACCCCACTGTTCCTCACCTCTCCAAGGAGCTTCTCCAGCACTATATCATGGCTTCCCATAACAACTAGATCTGGCTGAGGCCTCTCCTCTACTGGGATCACCTCGAACTCCTCCATACAGGGCCTCACTCTCTCAACAGCATCTGAATACCTATCCAGCAGGAACTCTGCGAAACCTGTAAGTCTGGCTCCACCTCCACCCCTCCCTCCCCTCCTAGCTTCAATAAGCTTCCTTCCCGTTAGCTCTTCTATTAGAGAGATCCTCTCCCAAATTCTGGAATAAGAGAGTCCAAGAGACCTGCATGCCCTAAGTAAACTCCCATATTTATCGACAAGTTTTAGAACCTCCGCAAACCTGGGATCGAGAATAGTTTCTCCACGGAACCTCAGTAAAACCTCAACCTTCATCTCCACATCTAGGTTCTCCTCACTTCTATCCATCCTTTATCTAAAATTATGGTTATCGGAATTAAAAAGAATCTCCAATATCTTCATATATCCTTATCCTATTGAGTAGGAGCCTAATTCCAACTTTCTCCCCCACTTCGACGCCATATAACTCTGCTCTCCCCCTCGTAATGTATCCCTTTATTAAATCCTCCCCTACCTGGATGTATAGTAGTTCAAGTGGTCCCCTGCTCTCTTTATCTACAACTACTCCCTCAACTTCATTCCCCTCACCTATTATAACATCCTCCGGCCTGAATACCACTATATACTTGCCTGGTTTTCTATCACCTACTTTCATCCCGAAGAGTGTTATCTCCCTATCCTCTGCCTCCACTTTCAGTACATTGAGATCTTCTGAGTGTTTCAGGACCTCAGGGGTTCGGAGAATCTCCTCCACGGAACCGGTTCTCAAGGCTTGTCCCTTATAGAGGAAGAGAGCTTTATCCCCCAACATAACTGCTTCCACAATATCATGAGTCACATGAATGGCTGTAAACTTAAGCTGATGATGTAACTTCCTCAGAAGTCTCCTGGCCCTAAACCTTAGTTCAGGATCCAGGGAAGCTGTAGGCTCATCTAATAGTATAGCTTGAGGTTGGGTCACCAATGCCCTAGCTATTGCCACCCTCTGTTTCTCACCGCTACTTAGAGTAGGTGGCTTCCTATCTAGGAGCCTCTCAACCCTCAATTCCTCAGCTATCCTCCTAACTCTCCTTCTCAAGTCTTGTCCTCTGCCTCCTCTCATCCTCAGGCCGAAGGCTATATTCTCAAAGACAGTCATATGAGGGAATAGGGCATAGTTCTGTGGGACATAGGCGAATTCCCTGTCTTCAGGAGGTAGGGAGGTCACATCCCTCCCATCAACCAATATCCTCCCACTAGTGGGAGGATATATGCCCAATATGGTCTGTAATAGGACTGTTTTCCCAGCACCACTTGGGCCCATTACAATCATATACTCTCCCTTCCCCACTCTCATTGTCACATCTCTGATGCTGAATTCTCCAACCTCTACTCTGAGGTTCTCAACCATTATCATCCTAACTCCCTTCCTGCCACCTTCCTCACAAGTAGGAAGAGCAGTATCGAAAGAAGTATGAGGGGTATGGTTAAGGCGATTGCCATTGACAGGCCATATGTGTTGAACCATTCTATCACTAGGATATTTATGGTCTTAGGGTAGTATGCCACTATTAGGAGTGCTCCAACTTCACTCACAGCCCTCGCCCAACTTAACAGACAACCTGTAACTATGCTCCTCGATGCAAGAGGAAGGGAAACCTCTAGAAAAACTGTGAAAGGCCCCGCACCCAGACTTCTGGCCACATACTCTATATCCCTCTCTATGCTTGTGAAACCATCTCTAACTGTATTTATTAGGATGGGCGCTGAGACGAAGGCCATAGCAGCAATAATTCCCCAAAAGCTGTCCTCAACCCTCATCCCCAAGTTTGCGAGAAACTCTCCCACAGGTCCCTTGCTTCCATATGTGATCAAGATGAATATCCCTGCAACTGAGTGAGGGAGTAGAAAGGGGATATTTATGACTGATTCAACCAAACTCCTAAATCTGAACTCATATCTCGAGAGCAGATACCCCAATGGGATCCCTGTAAGGATTAGAAATGTTGTGGATAAGGTTGCTGCATTAAATGTTGTGAGAAATGCTCCCCAAACCTCCTTCACATAGGCTTCATCGAGAAATAGTATCCTTGAGACTAGACCGTAATCCGCAGCTAGAAAGATGTAGATCAATGGAGATAATATGAAAAGTATCACCAATGATGATAGGATGCTGAATGCATAGAGAAAGCCTCGTCTACCCCCCAACAACTTCCTTTAACTCCTCCAACAACTCACCATAGGCGATAGGCCTCTCTATGAACCTCTGTCCTAAATCTTCAAATATTTCTCGTCCTTCATCGCTCAGTAGAAACTTAACAAACTTTAGGGCAGTTTGGAGATTCTCTGCAGAAGATGGGATGGCAAGCCCATACGCAATGCTTTGGAGTTCAATAGTCTTCTCGTTGGAAGAGCCAACTAGGAGCCTTAGGGTTATCTGCCTATAGAAATTATCCAGACTGGGATCTCCTAAATTGAGTTCTCGAGGTAGTTCAATATAACTCAGGTTATGTTGTATTGCTACACTCTTATACTCGAAAGCATAGTCTATGCTCCCTGCCTCCAAGAGGGCGATCAGATCCACGCTCTTAGGTCTAATAAACAGGTCCCCTCTCTCACATGATAAGTTTTCAGGAATTTGAATTAGGATGCCTCTACTATCATTGGTTACTTGTATGTTAGAGCCCGAAGTGAGGAGTCTCAATATGGAGGAATTTGAGTAGTAAATTGATGCAAGGACAATGATCCCAACAGCCCTATATCCACATGGGTCCTTATTGGGGTCTGAGAACCCATATCTGACATCCGGCCTCATGAGTATCTCAAACCATTTTGAGGGATCTGCAATCAGTTCCTCACTATACTTGCTTCCATCCTTGAAAGCCAGGACAACACTATTTGTTGCAAATATGATATACCAATCTACATACTTTGGATGGAGGTATTCAGCTATCAGCTTATAGTCTGCTAAGGCTATTATGTCACACTTCTTATGGAGTTCAGTTATCTTCCTAACTGCCTCTAGACTTCCACTCGGCTCTATAATGGCTTTGGCTCCATACTTTGACTCAAATCTCTGTGCCACTTTTTCAAGGGGGATCTTCAGGGATCCTGCACAAAATATCTTAATCTCACGTGAAGTACTATATAACATGGATAAGCAGAATAATATAATGTAGAGGAGGGTTGCAAGAATTATTATCTCCTTTTTCTTTATTGTTCTCATTTTTTATCTCCCTTTAAAGGTGGTCTCTATTTAAACGTTATCTATTTTCGGATAACGAAAGCATAATCATATAAAACCTCTCCAAAAATCCATCATTATATCTCTCCCTATCTCCTCATAACCTGTGGTGAAAGAAAGACAGCTGGTCTGGCGAAATACATTACGTAAGAGGTGTTTTCGAACTATCTAAAGTGAAGAGAAGTCCAAGAAGGATCTTCAAGTTCTATACATTAACTTGAGAAGATGGAATCAAAGTGTTTCTCCCCCATGATTTTGGGAAGGCAATCTCCCATCTTTGGGTGCAGAGCCTAGTTCTCAGAGGGAGACTTTTCAATGGTCCCCCTCCTCCAAATGAAGAGCTCTAGGGCTTATGATGTCCCACCTAATAGATATCGACGAAAAAATTACCTAAAATATGACTTCTATAAATAATCAATAAATTTATACAGATTTTTGAAGTTTTTAAAATATTTTATAGTATTCCTTAATATATTTACTATTTCCAATTTATTTTTGTAATTTTAATCTATTTTATTGAATTCTCTCAACAACCAAAATCCTTAAATTAACCCATTTTATAGTCATATAGGCTTTGGCTGGCCTCAGTCTTTTGAGAGAGAAATGTTTAGAAGGACATTTCGAAAGGCTTACGAGGCTTAATAATACAAGGCTCCTCCAGTTTGTTGTAAAATATGTCGAACTATGTAATCCCGACTCAGTATTCGTCAGAACTGACTCGCTGGAGGATGCAGAGTACATAAGGAGGCGAGCCATAGAGTTAGGAGAGGAGCATCCTCTCAAGATAAAGGGTCACACAGTCCATTTCGATGGTATATACGACCAGGCAAGAGATAAGGAGAATACGAAGTTCATGGTTACACCTGATATGAAGCTCAAGGGATTAAATTGTATAGATCGAGAAGAAGGTTTGAGTGAGATACACAGTCTTCTCAGAGACTCCATGGTTGGTAAGATGATGTATGTTCTCTTCCTCTCCCTAGGTCCCTTAAGATCCAAATTCTCAATATATGCTGTGCAACTCACTGATTCAGCCTACGTAGCGCACTCTGAGGATATATTATATCGACCTGCCTACAACGTTTTTCTGGAGCAACCTATTGAAGATTTCTTCAGGTATGTTCATTCAGCAGGTGAGTTGGATGAGAGAATGAACTCAAAGAATATCAGCAAACGCAGAATTTACATAGATTTCCAGGAAAACACTGTCTACAGTGTGAATACACAATATGCCGGTAATACTGTAGGTTTGAAGAAACTCTCATTACGACTTGCAATTAAGAAGGCTGATAGGGAAGGCTGGTTGGCTGAACACATGTTCCTAATGGCTGTACATGGTCCTGAAAGTCGTAAAACATACTTCACCGGTGCCTTCCCCTCATATTGTGGTAAGACATCTACCTGTATGGTTGAGGGTGAGAAGATAGTTGGTGATGATATAGCCTATCTCAAAGTTATAGATGGTGTGGTTAGGGCTGTAAATGTAGAGAGAGGAATCTTCGGAATAATAACTGGTGTGAATCCCAAAGATGATCCGCTGATATGGGAGGCCCTTCATAAAGAGGGTGAAATAATCTTCACCAATGTCCTTGTAAGGGATGGAGTGCCTTACTGGCAGGGAGATGGAAGGCCGGAGCCTGAAGAAGGAATTAATTTTTCAGGACATTGGTATAAGGGGAAGCGAGATGAGAATGGAAATTTAATACCTTATGCACATCCCAACGCACGGTACACAATCCGGCTTGATATATTACGTAACTATGATCCCGTCCTTGAGGATCCTGAAGGCGTGGTAGTTAAGGGAATCATTTATGGTGGACGAGACTCTGACACTTGGCCCCCTGTGTTCGAAAGCTTCAGCTGGGAGCACGGGGTCATTACAATAGGTGCCTCACTCGAGTCTGAAACTACTGCTGCTACACTCGGCAAAGTCGGTGTTAGGAAATCCAATCTTATGGCAAACTTAGATTTCCTCTCCATACCTATCGGGAAATATATTAAGAATCATCTTGATTTCGGAAGGAAGGTTGGAGATCC
>NJEE01000077.1 GCA_002255045.1 Candidatus Bathyarchaeota archaeon ex4484_205
GCTTAAATCCGTTAGAGTGATCTCAAACTCCCTCTACCAGAAACTGAAAGGATCGGGTGGATTTCGAAATGTCTTGGTCCATGAATACGTGAGAATAGATCCTAAAGAGGTGGTTTCGGTCCTAAGAGATGCTCCAGACGTCTTCATGTCGTTTAAGAGGGAAATAATCAAGTGGCTTGAAGTTAAAAAAGAGAAAAATAAGAAATGAGAAGGAATTATGTGAGCTAGTAGCTTCTCCGTGAGTTGGTCATTATCAGAGTGGGGAACGTGCACTCGGATTTCCGGAACTTCGGTGGATCTGAAGAATGAATGAACTGGCAAATCTCTTCTGATCTCTATTTTCTATTTATTTTTTCTTTCTCGAACTCATCTGCTAATCCCAGAATTTGTTCTAGTTTCCCCCTAGAGTGTTCCTATGGAGTATTCACTCGGATTTTCTCCTAATTCCTAGCTATGTAAATTGACTTGTAATCCTCCCTAGTTTCTTCCTTTGGACTCTCTTCTCTTCTTTTTATTGTTATTTCTATCTTCTCCTTACTTCCTCCAATACTGAGGGTCAGTTTTGGGGTATATCTCCAATACTTTCCGGAATAAAAGAGTTCCATCTTCCTTTTGTCCTCCTCCTCTCGAACTCTTACTCCCCCAATTTCAATTCCTCATTCGTGAATTCCCTATCCTCGGAAATCATTTCTTGTTTTTCTCTTGAAATCCGTTCGTAAATTTTGAGAATCTCCATTATAGTTTCTTTCATGTCCTCTCTACTGAAGTAACCCCAGGAATAGTGTTCTCCTGAGATGGCCTCGAACCTATAATAAAAGGTAAAGGGTTTGATCCTAATCTCCCATCCCTCTGATGAGATCGAATTGGATCTCCAGAAGAATACTGTGGATTCTTTCGAGCCTCTTGTCCCTTTAGGGCACAGTGCTTCGTATCCATTTACTCCTAAGCAATCGTAGTAACAGTTCCAATCCTCTCCTTCCAACACCTAGAGTCCATGGGAAGTTCTAGTTCGTCGATTTCATTTGCTTCTCTAGGAGACATATCTCATGTAAGCCTCGGGTCGTGGATGGCTCAATTTCTCTGGAGTGGTAGATGTTACTGTAAGCAAGATATTTCGTTTTCATTTGATAGGATAACTCGTCCTTGAGTGTGTCTCTTTGAGATTAGCTCCAGAGCTATTTCTTTGAGGAGTTCTTCCTCCGATTTCTCATTGATTTTAGTTATCCCAGTAATAATAGATAATAGAAGTACTATCAGTACTGGTGGCAAAACTAATTTCCTAGGCATTTAGTTCCCTAGGATTCCGGAGAATAGAGAATAAAAAACTTTTTCTTCGTGGGACATCTAGGTCTTAATTCTACTAATATTCGAAGATTCTCTTCAGATCTTCTGTTCTCCCCAAGGTTAATGGCAGGTATATCCCATGGAGTACTTGCTATCGTTTGGGTTCTAGCTAGTGTGCGAATTAAACTCGTGAGAGGAGCAGTCGTGGGATGAGCAATTCTCTACGTTGCATTTGTCAGAGGAGCGTCTCTCACTATCATAGTCATTAGTGGAACGTGTCTCCAAATAGCAAATCTCGAAGTCATCGCAGTCGTTTCCTGCATCGTCTAAATCACATCTCGCTTATGAATCAGTCTACTACTTCACAAGACTTTGCATGAGCTTAGATGTTAAAACACTAGGTGTGTATTGGATTTGTTTAGCTGGCATTTGGATGGATTCTCTGAAGTGAGCGAAGGAGAACATATAGATTAATTTTTGGAATTGACCGACTCTTTCCCCAACGAATCTAGTTGAACAGGCTCTATTACCTATTTTTATTCTATTCTATTTGTAAAACCTCGACATCCCCTTTCTAGGTTTAATCAAGACCACTTCTACGTGACACGGTCTGGGGTAATAAATTATCCTCCAATCTTTGATTCTGTATTTCCAAAGCCCTCTTAATTTCCCTTTCAATCTTTGACCAATGCCGTAAGGATCCTTCGAGATGACATTGAGTGACTTCTCAACTTCTTTTTTAACTTCGGAGGGAAGTCTCTTAAAGTCTCTCTCAAAGGACTGTTTTCGGTCAATATCACACTTAACTGATCTTCGTTTGGCGTTAAATGTAATTCTTTACCACCTCGTAGTCCTCATCGGTTATGAGTAAATCTATAGTGGTTATATCGGTGTCTAATTCTTCTACGTAACGATCCAGTTTTTCTCTTAGTTTATCGAGGGTCTTGGGTTCGGCAATTTCCTTTTTCTCTCCAACTAAGCAGATCAGGAATGTGAAATAAGTTAACAAGTAATCGATGAAGAACTCCTTATATTCCTCTTCAGCTCTTTCAACGATGACTTTAATGAAGTCTACTATTCCTAATTCCATTATCTTGGAAATGATGAGAGAACTAGCATCCGAGAGTGTTTCAAAGGCATCGAGTAGTGAGGGAGGAATTTCCTTTTTCAATATATCGTATAGTCTTTTTTGAACTTCCATGGCTTTCACAGGATTTTTGATGTCAAGAAAGAAACTAGGAAGAATTAGGTACGGGATGGCCTTTTTGAAATGAGTTTTGAATTTCTCTTCCACTTCCTCTGGCTTACTCAATAGTAATGGTTCTATCGCCTCATCCACCATTTTTCTGAACGATTCTCTGGAGTGCTTTACAAATTCCTTCTCAAATGCCTCTTCGACTAAGTCTAAGAATTCATTTAAGCGATTCTTTCCCATAAAGAAGAAGATACTGGGAGGGTTGATCTGTGGGAGTTCGATTTTGTCTGTCATGGAACATCACCATATCCTTCAACCATTGTTGTTACTAATTTCTTTGGTTGAGTATCCATCTTAAATTTTTTAATTTATAACTTTTGTGTAAACTCTTCTTCTAATCCCCTATAGGAGGTAATATCATCATGCAAGCATTGTTTTAGAAATCGTCTTTATTCAGGAACCTCAAATCTACACCTGAGTTGAACAGAACCATTTCCTCCTCACAGCTGTGGAAGTTACGAGTCTCCGAGTCACACATCGTCTATTTCACAATGATGTTGCTTAAAGACTCTGCTTGGCAAGTATCTGGTTGTTCACATTCTACCCGTATCAATAGGAGCTCTACAACCTGTTTCGCAGACATAAGAGGCACAAGCATGCTTTTTACAGTTGTGAGTATTGCACATATGGTCAGAGCAGGAGTGTCCTATTCCTCTATCGTTACATGAAACAGATGGGCAGACTTGACCTGGACAGAAGAAGGTTGCAAGTCTCGTTTTTTCCTTGACGTGCCTCTGTAGAGCAATCGTAATCACTACAAATGTTTTCCAAGGCACAAGTGTCCTGACTGCAAGTTTGATCTGCACAGATTTCTATCCCACACTCATCGGTACTGCAGGTATCAGATGCACATCTATCCCCCTTACAAGTTTCGTTCGAGCAGGTCTCGTCTGAGCAGGAGTGGGCACCACCACAAGTAAATGTGTTGCAATCGTGACTCAGACAAGAGACTATGCTGCATGTGAAATTGATGCAGTCGTCCCTTGGACACGAATAGAAGGGGCATTCTTGATTCCCATCTGGATCTGGTCTATTCATCTAACCTCTCCCATGGAAAAGGATTCGAAGTCTCTGAGTATGGATAAAGAATACATTGGCAGGAAGCTTCACCATCTCCATGCCTCCCTCATCCTTTGTAAAAGTCCTCTATGCTTATGGGAGAGACTTTGCTTCTCTCCTACTGTACGTATCGCTCTCCTATACAATTCTAGGGTCTCCTTTTTGAGTAAGGCGATCTCTGAGTATAGCTCCATGGAGGCTTCAATCGCTGTCTCCTTTTGCCTACTCCCTCTCAAGTACGAGAAAAGACCTGGAATTTTCTTGGAAATTTCCTCCTCTTTCAGCAAGAGCTCTCCAAGCAATCTCCTATCCTCCTCCCTTAGAAATTTATCGGAAGTCTCAGAATCCTTTATATCGTTTAGTATTCTCCTGATTTTCCTGAGCTCCTCTTTGGAGGCAAAAGCCTCGAGCCAAATGGGTCTATCCTTAGATACTACTATCCTATGATGTTCTATTAAACGAATGATTCTCGGGAACCCAGGGAAAGTCTCAGATACCTTAACTCTAAGGAAGGTCGATATTCCCTCTGAAATTGGAGAATTTCCAGTGAATCTAACGAATATTGGGCAGGGAGGCATAACAAGGTAAGGATTTCCTCTGAAAACCACTAAGTCTCCCTCCATGTACAAGCAGGGCTTTCCAAGCGAACAAGATTTCTTGTATTTCCAATTAAATTTTCCTTTGAATTTTTCCTTGACTCTGAATCTATTTATTTCTTCGCATGAAAGGTAAAACTCCCATTTGGGATTCTCCATTTCAGTAGAGAAGTAGAAGTGTCTAATCACAGGGATCACTCTCCCTCCGCCTAGCTCCTCCTTTGTGTAATACCTGAGTGAGAAATCAACTATAAAAGCTTCTCCTGGTTTCAAATGCCTAGGAAGTGTTCCATTGAACCAGCAACAGGCCCTAAGCTCAAAGTCCCACGTATTTCTATCTATTGAGAGTTCTCTCGACATGTATCTCACGAACTCCCAGGCATCGACTTCCAAGCGAGAGATCTCTGGCGAAAATTCTTCCAGGGAAATTCCCGTCCAATTGTACTCTTTCGAATCGTACTCCATGCTAAATTTGTTTAGAAGCAGGAATAATTTCCTAAATCCATCATTCTCCCTTTGGATCAGTTCTGAGAGTGTTTCTCTCTCGTCTTCCTTGAGTGATTCCCAAACGTCTACCTCTCTAATATCAAATAGAATTTCCTCCACTTCTCCGAGTTTCTGCTGAATTGAAAACAATTCTCTCACATTTTCCGAAGCATGGAAGTTGATTCTCATTTCTGGCTTCTCTTCATTATGAAAGAATTTAATGTACCCGAGTAGTAGAAGTACTGTCAGTACTGGTGGCAAAACTAATTTCCTAGGCATTTAGTTCCCTAGGATTCCGGAGAATAGAGAACAAAAAACTTTTTCTTCGTGGGTCATCAAGGATTTGATTCCACCACTTCCCAAGTGTTTTCCTCTGGTCTTCTGTTCTCCTCGAGATTTTCGTTGAATTAAGCGATAGTTCAATTTCCCTAGACTAGTTAGTGTGTGAGTTGTACTCGTGAATAGCAGTGATGATTTTCCAAGTTGAAATTTGTGTATTCCGTGAACTGAACTGAATCGTAGATCACTTCCTCTCCTTCTCCATTTTGGAGAGTATCTCGTCCAATATTTGTTCTTCGCTCTTTCCCTCAGTTTCTATGCCTAGTTTCTCTGCTAACTTGATTAATTTTTCCCTATAGTCCT
>NJEE01000024.1 GCA_002255045.1 Candidatus Bathyarchaeota archaeon ex4484_205
AATGAAAATGGCAGAGAGAGGAGAGGTAGAATGCTATGACTGGTGGTTCTGTTATAAGAGGATCTGATTTCTCTGTATACTCAACTCAATTTCATCCTTCCTCACATGGCTCATGAAGTCTTTAAATACCACTTCCACTCCCCTTCAAGACATGTATGGTTGCTACGACATACCCCTCAACTTAACAGAGGCAGGCATTGAAATAAAAGTCGAGAGGGACCAGACTGGAAAGACAACATATGGTAGAAGCGGAATACTTGGAGAAGTTAGTAAAACCATAGTGTCTAGAGAGAATCCCAAGGTTGTTATATGTCCAGTCGAACCCGTGAACCTCCCCAAAAGAATAACTAGGTACTTGATGATTGAGCTAGATAAGGAGGTTCTCCTTGGACCAAAAGACGAGGGGACTATAGATACAGGGTTTCCTGTAGAGATTGGGGTCTTCATAGCCAAGAAAGATAAATATTCGCTCATAGATGTGTTCTCTTTTACCAAGCAGAAATTCTCATTGTACGGTGGAGTAAGAGACGGGATAATTTGCAGGTACTGGAGAAGCGGTCCCAACCTAAACAAGGACAAGCTCGTAGAGGGGCGTCTGAGACTGCAGGTTAAAAATGACACTAGTGATTGGATAGAGATAAGAAAAGTGGTTCTAGATGCATCAGAAATGAAAATAGTCTACTCTGAGGATGAGGTGTATTCAGAAGCAGAAATGAAGATACTTAGTAGGAAAGTTGGGGAAGTGAGGTTCAGAAAGCCCGCAAACGGTGGTACTGAGTCCATCAAATTACTGAAAGAGATGGTAGTTACTGCTCATCAAAGCAAATTTATTATGGAGGATGGGTTCAAATGATCTCAAGTGAGAGGGTTTTTGGAAATGTAACCATAGGAGATGTGCTCTTCGTAACTATCACACTACTCCTGTCTGTAATTGTCGCAAAGATGTTGACAATACGTGTTAGGCGATCGTTAAAGGATAAAATTGAGAGGGAAAACCTAGAAATTCTAAACAAAGTGATTTACTATGGAGTCATCCTATTCGCCTTCTCTTTGACACTTCCTAGACTGGGAATAAATCCATCTAGTTTATTACTCGCTGGAGGAATCCTGGGAATTATTATAGGATTCGCAAGCAAGAGCGTAGTTGGTAATTTCATTTCAGGAATGTTTCTCATTCTAGAACGTCCTATGAGAATCGGAGACTCCATAAGCATAGATGATGTGTCCGGAATTGTAGAAGACGTGAGGATATTGTCTACTGTCGTGAGATCATACGATGGGTCGTGCGTGAGAATCCCTAATGAGAAGGTGTTTAACTCAGTATTAACTAATTATACAAGTGTAGCTAGGAGATTCGATTATAGAATAGGGATTAGCTACTCTGATGATGCAGAAAAGGCTAGAAAAGTAATATTAGAAGTGCTAGAGGATCACCCATTCGTACTAGGAGATCCAGCTCCACAAATATTCGTCGATTCCTTGGGAGATAGCTCAGTAGAGATTTCAATAAGGATCTGGGCTCCATCTCAAGTTTGGTTCGATGTGAAAAGAGAGCTTCTATGGAAAATTAAGAAGGCCTTAGATGAGAATGGAATAGAAATACCTTTCCCGCAGTTGGATGTAAAACTCAAGGATTAAGCCTTTTCTTTAAGTTTAGTTGACTCTGGAGTCATTAGCTGCAAGAAGAGAGCTAAGTAAACTAGGTATATAGATGACGTTGCGTAAAGTGGTGCATCCAAGCTCGAGGCCATTAATTTCCCTCCGAGGAGTGTTCCAATAGAGTTCAAGACGGTCCAACTGAGTTGAAATGCTGCAGAAAATGTCGCCCTTATTTCCTCTTTGGTTAGTTTCATTCCTAAAGTAGTTATCAATGGATTAGACATGTTCATCATCGCTGTTCTGTAAACGTACAATATGGAAGCTACTTCATAATTGTGGATAGAATATTGCTTTTATTAGTCCCAGCTTATCCGAAAGCCTTGAAGACAGTAGAAACAATGGGGACATCATTAATCCGTTCACAGTATACAACGTACCTATTGGTCCTGGTCCAACTGAGAATTTCTCACTGAAATAATAAGTAAAGAGTGGAATTGTGAGACCTGCCCCAAATCCTATTACTCCATTTAGAAATATTAGTTTTAGCATGGCTTTTTCTCTATATATTCGTCTAAAGGATGTCCTCTCTTTCCTTCGTCCTTCCTTCAGTTCGTCACGATGCGGACTTACCCAAATTAGTGGAACTACCGATAAGACGAAAAAACTGAAAACTATCAGTAGCGAGAGATAATAAGCTCTTAACTCCCCCAATTTCCCTGAAAGCACTTCAGGGATCCACCCCATTAATGAACCCATGCTAGAAGAGAACGTTGAGAAAAAAGCCAGTGAGCTGAAACCTCTTTCCATCTCCCGAGTGTGTAGGGCAAATAGAGCCTGATATGCTGGATGCGAGAGAGCTGCTGAAATTCCTGAAAAAAGGAACGAGATCCTTATTATTGACATCTCCTTACTAATCAGAAGTAACAATAGGCTAATGATCTCTAATAAATATCCGACAATTAGCGTAGACTTCCTCCCAAACCTGTCTGCTATTGCTCCTGAAGGAAGCGCCACTGAAGAAAGGGAAATACCATATATGGCTAGGACTTCTCCTATTTCCTTAGATGTATATCCAATTTCTTTCATGTACAACTGGAAAATCACTGAGAAAAGTCCCCAAGCTAGGTTAGCTAGTATTGCTGAAAGAATCATTAGCCTGGTATCTCTTTCACTCAAAGCCATGATTGGCAAGTTTCTCCCCTAGGGTATTGTTTCCTGCAATTCCATGTTCTTTTTGACTCTCTAATGAGCAAACACTATTTTCTCCCTTTCTGTCTGGCGCACGTGTTTTGCCTAGGTCGTGCAACAGGTTAGGGAGAGTTATAAACGTTATATGTTATAGTGTGAGTAATCCAATGAGGGTTAGTCTTGAATCTAGAGGAAAAATTCCTGCACGTACTCCTTAGAGAAGGGAGTATCTCATTTGGAAATTTTAAATTGAAGAGTGGTAGGGTTTCTCCATACTTCGTGAATCTGGGGAAGGCTATGTCTAGAGCTTCTTCCCTAAGAGAGGTTTCTGAATGTTATGCTTCTAAAATAGAGAGAGATTTTCAGTTAGATGAAATAGATTTCATCTTCGGTCCTGCTTACAAGGGAATACCTCTTGCCTCATCCGTTGCACTGGAACTACTAAAAAGGAGAGGGGTTGACTTGAGGTGGGGATACAACAGAAAAGAGGTAAAGAAATACGGGGATTTGGGGGAGTCCGAGATCGTAGGTGATCTGAGGGCTGGAGACAAAGTCTTGGTGATAGACGACGTCCTCACCACAGGAGAAACCAAATTAGAGAGTTTCTCCAAGCTAGAAGACAGGGGAGCAAAGGTCATAGGGCTGGTAGTGGGTGTTGACAGAGAGGAGTCCTTTGGAGGTCTAAAAGCGAGAGAAGTATTAGAATCAAGAGGAATAAAAGTTTCATCAATTTTAGGAATGAGATATATCCTCGAATATCTTAGGGGCAGAGAAATCAATGGAAAGACATACTTAACAGAGAGAGAATACAGGAGGTCGATCTCTTATTTAGAGAGACGAGATCTCTAGGAATTACTCTTTACGGTTCTACGTAGGTTTGTTTAAAAGGGGGTTTGTGACTCTCTGATGAGGGGTTTGGAGATTGATTCACGACTGGACTAGGAGATTGGATATCAGGACAGTAGTCGGTTTAGTAATCACAATTTCGATTGTAATACTTGTGTTCTATCTTTTTCACCCATTTGTGGGTCCAATAATTGGTGGATTTGTTTTAGCCTATGTGCTAAGACCTATATCAGACAAAATAGAGGAGAAAGTTAGATCTAGAGGGGTAGCTGCTGCATTAACCACTCTGATGACTGCATCTCCAATCCTAGCAATCGTACTGTACTTCCTCAATCTATTCATAAAGGAATTGGGGTCGCTCCAAGAGAGGACTCTAACGTCTAAAGGTTTTCTAGAATCTGTTCTGGAGAAGTTCGGGTTTGAATCGGCTAGACATTCCGAAATAACTAATGCTCTAGCTCCAATGGTAGAGAGAGTCCAAGCTGAGCTTTCTTTAAGTGGTGAGAACTTCTTTCTATGGGGAATTAAACTATTAGTCCTGTTCCTAACTACATATTACGTCCTGTACAAAGGGTTCGAGATAGAGAACTACCTGAGGTCATTTGTTCCTGAACAGGACAAGGAGCTATTTGAAGTGTTCTGGAAGTCCGTAGACGACGTTCTTAGGAACATGCTGTATGGTCACATACTTGTTAGTCTCTTTGTTGGTTTACTCGCTGGTATGGGATTCCTTCTGATAGGTGTCCCCTTTCCATCTCTGCTAGGAGCTTTGGCTGCATTACTAGAGTTAGTTCCTCTGATTGGTCCTTGGTTACTTTACCTACCGTTGACTGTAATATACGCAGCTGGCGGAGAAGTTATAAAAGCCATAGTTGTATTCTTCTACGGTGCGATAGTCCTTTCAATAGCGCCTGACTTCGTAATAAAACCTAAATTGGTTGGAAAAACTACTAAGATAGATTCTTTCCTAGTATTCATGGGATTCCTAGCTGGGCCCATAGCCTTTGGTCCGATGGGGATAATATATGGTCCTCTGATAATAGGGTTAGGAAAGGGATTGCTTGACGGATACAAATATTATTCGTCGAGTAGGAACCACTTGGGCTTTGCATCCATAAGTAGTGACAAAAAGAGGGGTCCAAGTTCTTCTTCACGAAATGAAGAGCGAGATATTTGAATTTCACAATCCTTCTGGTTATTAGTGTAGGAAATTTTTTAAGACAGATAGACATTTCATCCCTGAGAGGTGGGAAGGTCATGGGAAGAAACGGACTTATCTTAGTCTTGATCCTCGTGCTCCTCTTCCCTGGATGCATCGGGGAGGAGAAAACAAAAAGAGGTAAGGAGGTGGAAAAGTTGACTGGAACAGAGGTTAAAAAGCTTAGAGTCACATTAGATTTCGATGAATTTCCTAGGAAATATACCTGCGATGGGGAGGACGTTTCTCCTAGGATTAGGATCTCCGGAATACCAGAGGAGGCTAAGTCAATAGCAATAATAATGGACGATCCGGATGCTCCAATAGGTGTCTTCACACACTGGGTAATTTGGAACATACCTCCCATGGAGGAGATTCCAGAAGGGATTCCCAAAGATAAGATCATCTCTAGTCCAATAAAAGCCTATCAAGGTGTAAATGATTTCAGAAGAATAGGTTACGGTGGACCTTGTCCTCCTCCAGGGAAGCCACACAGGTACTTCTTCAAAGTATATGCCTTGGACTCCACTCTAGATTTGCCCCCAGGTTCCACGAGAAATGAGCTAGAAGAGGCTATCAAAAACCATGTAATAGCCAAAGGAGAAGCTATGGCTAGATATGGCAGGTAGCACCATAGTTAGCTGAATAGTGAAGCAATGAAAGAGGTATCTCAGGCAGTGACGTTTTCTCCAGATTCCAACAACTTAAAGACTGTGGGATACAATAGGCCGGAAGCCATGGCCAACAACACTATTGCAGAGGATTCCTCCTGTGTTATTGCCCCTATCTCAGTCCCCAGCGAGGCTATTGCTATCAATAACGTCAGAGGTGCAGAAAGGATAAATCCGGAGGAAAATGACTCTCTTATTGTTATTCCTTTGGATGAAAGGAGCAAAGATGGAATCAACTTAACCAATAGAACTAGAACTAGGAGTTTGGACAGGAATTTGAGCAGCTCGACAGAGAACACTGGTTCAAAGCTTATCCCGACATTTATGAAGAAAACTGGGATGAAGAAACCATATCCTATGCTTGAGAACTTCTCCTCAAGTGGTCCTTTCTCTCTGAACACGAAAGAAAAGATAGCACCTGCTATGAATGCCCCTAAGATCATTTCGACTTTCAGTTTAACCGATATAGCAATGAACGCAAACATGAGCGCTAGACCTATTCTGACACCCACTTCGGAGGGGTCTCCAGCTATTATCTTAGAGAATTGCTTTGGATACCACCATACAGCACTCTTCAATAGGAAAAGCACCAGATAAGCAACTACAAATATCACGGATAGTGTTCCTATCTCCACGAAGAACTCAACGGATAAGCTAGTTTTCTCATATATGCTAAAGGCTGTCATCAATACCAGAGTCATTATCTCACCTATAGAGGACATTAATATTAGGGTTTGCCCAAGTTCAGTCCTAGTTTTTCCTGTTTCTCTCAAAGCAGCAATGACCATTCCAGTAGAGGTTGCTCCTAGGACGAGAGTATAGAAAACATCTAGGAAGAGGTATCTGCAGAGCACATATGAGAGGATGAAGAACATGGAACATATTAGAGTGGAAAATAGGAGACCTTCTTTTCCCTCTTCTTCTACCCTTTTGAAATCTATTTCCATTCCCGCTATGAACATAAGGAGAGCAAAACCCAGTATAGAGAGAAATTCTATTAGTTCTCCAACTTTTATCCACCTAGAAATTAAGAGACCAAATATTATTTCTGCGACTGCAACGGGTATCCCGATTCTGCCAGCGATGAGAGGGATTAAGAATGCGCCTCCAGAAATTATCAAGAGAGAGGTTGCCTCTAGTTCTGCCATGTACATCACTCCTGAACTGGGAGGAGTAGAACAGATCCCTTAGCCTTATGGGCTATGTGCAACGGGACGTTTGGTTTGAACAAGTTGTTTCCTCTTCCTTTTAGGTAGTCTAAGACTATCAGTGAGTTTTCGTCGCTAACCGACACCACTTCCTGAATCGGATTTCCCTCCAAGTCTATTCTATTGGCTCTTATTCTGTATAGTGCAGTCTTCTCAGATATTTCCTCACATATGTGCTCTGCAGATCCTTCTTCTCCTGTGAAAAATGGTGGGTTTATCCTGACGTACAGTAGTTCGGAATTCAACATTCTGGATACATCTAGGGCTATTTCTAGAGAGATTGGTGCCCAATCTTCGAATATCGGTAATACCACCTTCTCATACGGGAACTCACCACCTGATAATATCACTGGAATCTCTATTTCCTCAAGTATTGATTGTAATCCAGTCTTTCTAATTCCAATTTTTGAGAATACTCCCATTTTTTCTTTCTGTAGGACTATTGCCCCATATCTTCCAGTTAGAGATTCTTCCATTGCGATTTTCCTGTAATCATCCTCTCCCTCTATTATGACGCAATCAACTATCTCGCTCGTGCATAAGTCTTCTAGGAACGATTCCACCTCTAGGTCCAATTCCTGAAATATCACATCCACGCCCTCGGCTTCACTCCTAGATGCTAATGAGATCCCTTCCCTTAATGTGTTTAAGTCATCCTTAGCTGCTATTAGAATCCTATTTCCGTATTGCCTCGGGAATTGCGGCTTTCCTCCTCTCATAAATTCGGACACTATTTTCAATATCTCTGGATCACCTATTAGTAATATCCTATCTCCTTCCATTACTTCTAGATCTTCTTCTGGAAGGATTAGCTTTTCTCCTCTGTAGATTGCGCCTATAGTCCATCCTTTCCTCTTAAGCGATTTCAGTTTTCTACCTATGGCCGGGGAACCGGGTAAGACCGTTGTCTCCACGATCTCACCAATACCTAGACCCACGTTAACGGCTCTGTACGTTCCGACTTGTAGGCGATTTTCTATAACGGTGGCCAGAGCTTTGGCTCTTGGTATTGCCTCTATTCCGGATGATATGAACTCTTCCATTTTACTTTCATCGTTCACTATTGATATGACGTGGGGAACATATAGCTTAGCTATTCTACATGCTTCCAGATTCACCTCATCGTCTCCAGTTGTGGATACGAATACGTCTGCCTCCTCTATCCCAGCTCTTCTCAATACCACCGAACTAGTTCCGTCTCCCTTAAACACTTCTATTCCAATTGACTTGGCTAACTCGATTTTTTCTTGATTTAGCTCTACTATTTTTACTTCCCAATCCCCCTTTATCCTTTTAGCAAGCTCTACCCCTATTTGTCCTGCCCCAAGGATCATTACTCTCAATGCTTACTCCTCCTGGAGATGGGGTAGCAAAGCACTGGATACTCCTCCTCAGGATCTATCTCCAAAAGGGAACAAAGAGCTTCGTCATCGAATGCTCCTATTGCACAGGTACTTAGGCCTAGGAATTCGCATTCTAAATATATGTTCTCACCCGCATGTCCTGCGTCAAGGAGTACATATCTCTTTGCTCTTCTTCCATACTTAGATCTCGTTCTCTTCTCAAATACCGTGAGTATAAGACATATTGGGGCATTACGTATGAAATCTTGGTGATAGCATATCTCCACTAGCTCATCTATGTAACTTCCTTTCCTGATCTCTTCTAGGCAATGTTCTAATGAGTTGTAATGATATATTCCTTTTAAGTCTGAGTCTGTCGCTCTCTCTATTAATGGATATACCTCCACGGGCGCTAGGGCCCCTGCCGATGGATACGCTCTAAGATAGTATCTCCCGATCTTTCCAGTAATTCCAACAGAGAAAAATAGTATTCTGCTAAGTTCTTCCATCGTTATCGGTTCTTTGGAGTAATTCCTTCTGGACCTCCTACTCAATATCGTTTCTTCTAGACTTCTTCCTCTAAGGGGTTGAACTTCTGGTAGCTCAAATCTCCTTGCATTCGGATACTCCTTGTGAAACAATCTATACCCTCAGTGGAGTACTCCTCAGAGTAAAAAAGTTCGCGCGTGGAATTCTGTTAACTCGTTGTTTGTTGATATAACGTCCCCAGCATATGCGATGCTGCAACCAAAGGGAGCGATCTCCCGGGGCAAGGCGTATCCGCGGCCTACATGCCGCGTTATCTGCTGTTGTATTGTTTTTCAAAATTAGCATGTTTGGCTAACGTCCGTATTCTAGGAGGCTGAGATTCCGAAGCTAATCTCAACTTCTTTTGGACTTAAACTTTGTAGTTGTAGGTCCTATTATCATTGATTCGACAGTCAAACCAAGACGAGATTCCATGGAGGTAGCCCTCTTTCCTTTCCAATTTAAGAAGTGAGAAGGAAGTAGTTGAGAAATCCGGTAGTGCAAGTTGGAATTTCGCACAAACTACTGTGTCGATTTCGGAAATACTTGTGAGATGTTAATGCTGCTGTAATATCAGCTAAAAATACCGAAACTATGGCGAAAACTATCTTTAAATCTCCTAGTTGCACTTTTTCTAGAATTTACATAACCAGCTCGGTTAATCTTTTCATTACATCCTCTTTTATGGTAAAACATTTTCTTAAGCCGGTGATGCCCAATGGATGCTCTCATGCCCCCCGATTATCTCCGAAAAATAAATAGAATAGGAGAGGTTGCCACGAGGAGAGGTAGACTCAGCAGTGATGAGGTCAGACAAAAGAATTCCATAAGAGCGTTTCTAATGATGAATCAATCATTTCACACATAGGCAGCAACCAATACTGAGGTCGTTTCAATGCTCATTTCGAACAACACTCTGCGGACATACGAAGATTCTCGAGGGAAAATTCGGGTTCCGTGGGGTTGCCTACCTGTTAGGCGTGGACAATGGCACCGAAGCAACAGAGAGTTGCGGACAGAGGACGTATATTTCTTCCTTTTACAATCTACTAAGATTCTTGGAGGTCTCCGAGTCCTTTTAATTGATTCCACAAGCTTAATTACTGCTTTAAGTCTGTCCTCTACCAATTCTCTTAGTATTTTTCTCTTTTGTCTAATTTCCAGATTCAAGCCATTATCTCTTTTATCTTCCACTAACTCTTGGTTCTCGAGTTTCCATTCGATTGTATTGTCCTCTTCCAATGTTGTCATAACTCCCATGTAACTCCGTTGAGTCCACTTCCCTCAGGAACTACCCATGCTCCCCTAAAGCTCCTTCTCCATATAATTGATGTTGATACTAAATTTTTAGTGGTTACTGATCTAGCTGTTTCTCTAGGACTGTACCATTCGAAGAGACTACTTAGAGTGTAATGTTTTGATAGTCATTGACTATTATTGCGCTGATCTGATGCAAAATCTCGGAAGGATTCATTCTGCTAGGATTTTTGGAGTCATTCGTTCTTTATTTTAAAAGAAAGCCTATGTATGATACAAATTAATGAATAAAAGTTGAGGAAAAGAAGGGATTATTGAAGTCTTCTCCTAGCATGATTTATTCGACCTTATACCCTCATTGAGAAGAATACTGTAAAAGATGTGAAGGGAGATGGGAGGAAAGCAAATTGGCAAGAAAAGGGTTGAAAAATTCTTCGGGGATCTTGAATAAATTCACGAGTTCAAGACATTCTCCTGCATTACCGAAAACTTTAGAATACGTTTTTTTACATTGGGTGCCTAGGAAAAGAACGGGGGAGTACATATATAACAAAAAACACAAACCCTAAATTGAAGAGGTCCGTCAATAAGACTGGAAAACCAGAGGAGGATTAAAATGAGAATTGTCCTAACCTCTGACCCGAGTTTGACCTCTACCTTTAGGAATATACCTTTGCTCGACTTTTTACCGTGTGCACCTGTTGAGGATTTACCTCACTTCATCTACAAAATTCTGGATACCCAACTTCCAGACGATGATGGCAAACTAATTCAGGCTCCGTATGCAATAAGAAAGGTGGAAGCAGCGCTACTCAGACATGGTTTTAAGAAAGAAGATATTGTTGTTGCCCATCCAAAAAAGGTTGAAAAATTCATAGACGAGAAAACTACAATAGTTGGAGTACACACAATGGACCCTTATGGCTTGGGACCTGTAACCTTAATGTTTACTGGTGGTGGAAAGAAAACATCCTATTCGAAATACCTTTTTACCTCCTTTATAAAGAGGTTGAGAGACTATAGGGAAAGAAAGAGATACAAATTCAAGATTGTCATTGGAGGTCAGGCAGGGTGGCAGTTGAAATTAAAGCAGGATTTGACCGAGGAATTAGGCATAGACCATGTGATATCTGGAGAGGTGGAACATGTAATAGGAGATGTTTTCAGGGATATAGAGAGTGGGGGAGTGGACAAATTTATAGAGATCAAAACATGGCCAAAGGTTGATGAAATACCTCCGATTGTAAATCCAACCTATAAAGGAATGGTAGAGGTCATGCGTGGATGTGGCAGAGGATGCAAGTTCTGCTCTCCGAATTTGAGGGTAGCAAGATTCTATCCCATGGAAAGAATAATGGAAGAGGTTGAAGTTAATCTGAAAGTTGGGCAGAAAAAGATATGGCTCCACAGCGAGGATATCTTTAATTACATGGTCGAAGATAGAAGAAATTTCCATCCGAATGAAGATGCAGTAATAGAGCTCTTCGAAAGGGTTCTTGAGAAGGCAGAGTTCGCAAACCCTACTCACGGAACAGTAGCGGGTGCGCTTGCTGCTCCAAGGATTCTTAAAAGGGTTTCCGAACTAAACCATGCGGGAATAAACAGATGGATTGGCATACAGGTAGGATTTGAAACGGCGTCTCCAGAGCTGATAAAAAAGCTTGCGAACAACAAGATGAAACCATTCAGCGCAGAAGAGTGGCCTTGGGTTTTATTGAACGGGACCTATGCATTTAATAAGTTTTTCTGGTTCCCGGCATATACCACTATAGTTGGTTTGCCTTGGGAAACCGATGAGGATGGAATAGAGACTGCGAGACTGATAATAACAATGGAAAAGAAGTTAAAAGAGAAATTGGGTAAGAGAGCACATTTTACTGTAACTCCGCTAGCTTTTGTTCCGATGGGTAGCTTAAAAGAGGGGGAATTCTTCAATATTGAGGAACACCTTACAAAAGGAAGGATTCTGCACATCTATCATGCATGGAGGCATCTCGTGTGGGAGGTAGACCACGGTTTGAAGATGGTAACTAGAGGTAATCCGAACTTCTTGATTTTCGCACCTCTTGCAAAATTGGGCTCAAGATTGGTCATACGTAGCATAAGAAGATGGGCAATCAAGAGAGGAGTGGATGTAGATAGACCTCTCGAGCCGATGGATATAAAAATAGAGGAAGTAGAGGTGTAGCAAAAGTTCAATTATGGGGAGCTCGGTGCTATGGAAGTCTACATCAAAAGTAGCTCTAACTCAGTAATTGCTTGGTAGGCAAAATAGAGGTCTCTTATCTAATCGTAGAACTACAGTGTAGGAGATATAGCTAATGCGACTCCATCATGCTCTCTGGGATTGATCTCTCATAGACAGAGATGATGTCGCAGAACCTCTCATTATTATAAGTGATGCGAATGTTGCGACTTATCAATGTTTCCGTGAGGAGTTGGAAACTCCAAAGCACATCGTAAGTATCTCTAATTCCTTCTTGACGACCCAATCCACTATGCTTAAGACGGTCTTTTCAGACAAATAAATCAAAACAATATTCTTATTGTCTCTAAACCTCTTTCTCCGATCTCCCTTTAAGCTTTTTTCGATCTCTCCCAAGTCCTATCTGGAATATTAAAACCATGGTCTTTCCAGAGAGACAAAACAATTCCTTTATCGTGTTATGTAATCGAACTCAAGAGCTGGAGCATCGGAGTTGCTGCGTTCCATGAGAGAGTTTTGTGAATTGTTTGTCCCCATTACTTCGTCCCGAATAGGATAAACCGGATTACTTCAAGAGATCTTGTAAAATCATCTCACTTTCAGAGGTTTTGTCTGCTGTTCATGAGTTAGCTTCCGAGAAAACACGCGCATGGGAGTTTATCTAAACCTCCGTTGTCTATAAAGGGATGTCGCTACAACATCCTCTCCTATCTTTTCCTTTACAACATTAACTGCATTTTCCATCTTTTCCTATCAAAAGAAGTCGTCTTTACTTCTCCCTTAGTTAGAGGTATGTAAAACGCAATTGTAAATGTATCCTCCAACTATTCACGTAGGCCTTCTTTTCCTCTCCCCCGATGTATTCTTTACACCTTCAGCAAGCTATTAAAACTCTATGCTTCCAAAACGACTGGGTGTTCACAAACGTCGCTGGCATAATCTCTGTGCTCTTTCATCATTTTACAGGAGGGATATCAGCATTCAGCTGTTCGAAAAGTATATCAAATCCTATCCCATCGATCCTGTCTAGATAGTCACGACAATTTCAGTATGGATGATGAAGACTCCGCGAAAATTTTTAATACTTTGTAATTTCCAAGACAGTAAGCCGAAAATGTCTGACGACAAAAGAGATATGCTGAAAGACCAAAGAGGGTTTCAGGTGTCTTGTTGGGTTATGAAAAAGTTTCAGGAAGTTTTTACTGTATGTATAAACAACGTGGAGTTGAACTTACGAGAAGAGCTAGAATAAGAGCAAGACTAGTAGTAGCATTTTTACTATTGAAGAAGTGGAAAATAGGGAAGATTTGGCAAGAGAAGTCACCTATATTATCGTTAAGTCGGGTATGTTTGTCTCCAATGGAGAGAAGACGAAAACTTAATAAATTTTCATTTTTTTCGTCCCACCACCAATGAGTTAACAGAATCCGTGTGGAAAAAGGTATTTAAGCTAACTGGGTTATGGGACTGGGGGGTCGCGAGATGGACATACCAAGAGAGCTGGCATTCGCCCTAGTGATACTAGTAATGGGTGTATTGTACAGATACTCAATATTCAGGGATAAAGAGCCATTGGGATGGAACTACATACTCTCCGGCTCCATGTTCTTAGTGATATCATCAGCGCTTGGATTCGTTGACTGGAACCTCATACTGAAAGGTAAGGACATAGACAGGTGGCTGAGCTTCGTAGTGTCCATAATAGCCTTTGTGTTGATTGTAGTTGGAGCACTATTGTTCTCATACTCACTACTAACAGGTGATGAGGAGGTAGTCACTGAGGAGTGATGAAGCCGCTCCAGTCTGATCTTCTTTGGAGTACCTAAGGGAGAAAAGCTTAAATAGGGCTCAGGAATGTGCGACTTGGGTATGGCGGCCATAGCGGGGGGGTCACACCCGTTCCCATCTCGAACACGGAAGTTAAGTCCCCCAGCGATCCGGGTTGTACTGAGGTGCGGAAGCCCTCGGGAAGCCCGGGACGCCGCCAGCCCGTGCCCTGGTGGTGTAGCTCGGCCTATCATTCGGGACTGTCACTCCCGAGACTCGGGTTCAAATCCCGACCAGGGCGCCACTCGCAATTATTTTGTTGGGCCCGTAGCTCAGTCTGGAAGAGCGCCAGGCTTTTAACCTGGTGGTCCGGGGTTCGAATCCCCGCGGGCCCGCTTAAGGGGAGAGGAGGGAAGGAATGGCTAAGAAGGGTAGTAGAAGGAAGAGTAAGAAAATACCGAAAACTGAGATAGCTGGAGATGACAGTGAAGCAAAGAGGGATAAAGGAGTTGAAAGCAAGAGTAAATCTCATCGAAGTGAAAGAAAGAGAAGAAGTAAAACACGACAGAAAAAAATGAGAGAGGAGAAAGATGGTGTTAGTAGGGAAGAAGGTTTTAATATAATGGAGCATGAATTGGTTCCGGAGCATAGAGTATTGAGTGTAGAGGAGGCTAAAGAGATATTGAATAAACTGGAGGTTTCGCCAGATTTACTTCCTCTAATGAAAGCATCTGATCCTGTTGCTAAAGCTATAGGTGCTAAGCCCGGGGATATTGTCGAAATAAAGAGAAAGAGCCCAACTGCAGGTTACTTCACCTCGTATAGATATGTAATAGAGGGGTGATCTCCTGTGTCTTCTCGTAATTCTGGCAATTTAATCTCACAAAAGAAAAAATGGTCCCTAATGAGAGCTTACTTTGACGAAAAAGGATTAGTTAGACAGCATCTAGATTCTTACAATGAATTCATAAAGAGGGGACTCCAAAGAGTAGTAGATGAGGTTGGATATATTGAACCAGAGATAGAGGGTTTTAAGGTAAAATTAGGCAAAATAAGAGTTGGGAGACCATTTATTCAAGAAGCAGATGGTCAGGGGAAAGAAATACTTCCTATGGAGGCTAGAATAAGAAATCTAACGTATTCCGCTCCAATATATCTAAAAATGACTCCCATAAGAAATGGTATGGAGCAACAAGAGGTGGAAGTTAGGATAGGGGAGATTCCAGTGATGCTTAAGTCAGAAATATGTCCTCTATCTAAAATGAGTGAGGAGGAGCTAATAAGAGCTGGAGAGGATCCAAGAGACCCTGGAGGATACTTCATAATAAATGGATCAGAGAGAGTGATAGTCTCGATAGAGGATTTGGCTGTCAACAGGATAATGGTGGAGAAGGATGAAAAAGAAGGGACTTGTAGAGCTAAAGTTATATCAATGAGTGGTGGATTCAGAGCTCCTGTTACTGTTGAGAGGAGGAAAACTGGACTAATAAGAGTTAGTTTTCCTTCAATCCCCGGTTACATTCCAATCGTGATACTTATGAAGGCTTTGGGATTGGAGAAGGACAGAGAGATATTCCAAGCCATCTCGGAAAATCCAGAAATGGCGTCTGATATAATGTTCAACATAGAGAGAGCACTAGACATCCACACACAGGAAGAGGCTCTGGACTACATAGGTAAGCGTGTCGCTGCAGAACAGCCAAAAGAATATAGGCTTAAGAGGGCTGAACAAGTTTTAGATAGATATCTACTGCCTCACATTGGCCAAGAAGAGGAAGACAGGATAAAGAAGGCATACTTCCTAGGCAAAATGGCAGAGAGGGCTATTGAGCTACACCTAGGCTTGAGAAGTGTAGACGATAAAGATCATTACGCTAATAAGAGACTCAAACTAGCTGGAGACTTAATGGAAGATCTATTCAGATCGGCATTCCAAGCTTTAGTGAAGGATATCAGATA
>NJEE01000078.1 GCA_002255045.1 Candidatus Bathyarchaeota archaeon ex4484_205
CATGCTGAAATAGAAGCCTCTCTCTCTCAACTCCTTGGCTCCTCATATTCTACCTATTTAACTCTTTTAAATTTGTTATGCTCTCCTTTCTTTCTTCAAAAGTTTTTAGCCTTCCTCTAAAGTGTCCTATGTGGATATGGCTGCAGGACTGAAGTATGTCTCCAAACCCTTTAGTAGAGAGGAATCTCTTTCAGTCCTGCAGCCGTATGTAAGGGAGTGGTTTGAGAAAAACTATGAGAGACTTACACCGCCACAAGAATATTCCTTTAAACTCATAGCTGAGGGGAAGAATGTTATAGTAACTGGTCCCACAGGTTCAGGTAAGACACTCGCAGGTTTTCTCAGCATTCTCAGCGAGCTCTTTAAGAGAGGGGAGCATGGAGAACTTGAGGAGGGTATTTATGTCGTCTACATTTCTCCTCTAAGAGCATTAAATAATGATATACGCAAAAATCTGCTAAAGCCCCTAAAAGAAATAGTGGATATAGCGAAGGAACATGGTGTTGAGCTTCCTGAAGTAAGGGTGGGTGTGAGAACAGGCGATATCTCACCATCGGAGAAGCAGAGACAGCTACGGAAGCCTCCACATATTCTCATTACAACCCCTGAAAGCCTCGCCATAATCCTTAATGCTCCAAAATTCAGCAAGATGGTTGGCTCTGTTGAATGGGTAATCGTAGACGAAATACATGAACTTGCAGATAACAAGAGGGGTGCACATCTTTCCCTCAGCCTTGAGCGCCTAAGGGAACTCGCAGGACATGAATTCATGAGAATAGGACTGGGTGCAACACTTCATCCATTGGAGGAAGCTGCAAAGTTCCTCGTGGGGTATAATGATAGTGGTGAATTAAGAGAGTGTTATATTGTGGACGTGAGTTGGGAGAAACCCTATGATCTCAAAGTTACAACTCCCGTAAGGGACCTCATATATACCTCAGCTGAGGAGATCAATCAAGAACTCTATAATCTTTTGGACAAACTCATCTCAGAACATAAAACCACCTTAATATTTACCAATACTCGAAGCGGTACTGAGAGGGTTGTATACCACCTAAAAAGTATGTGGCCTGAGAAGTACAATGATATAACTATTGGTGCACATCATGGCTCCCTTTCTAGAACAATAAGGCTTGATGTGGAGGATAGGTTGAAGCGAGGCGAGATGAAGGTTGTGGTCAGTTCAACATCCCTAGAGCTTGGGATAGATGTGGGATACATCGAGCTCGTCATACAGATAGGTTCCCCCAAGAGTGTGAGCAGAGCTGTTCAGAGGGTTGGACGGAGTGGACATAAATTTGGAGATACTGCGAAGGGTGTCTTCATAGCTATGGATAGAGATGATGTGGTTGAGTTGGCTGTCATGATAAGGGATGCCTACATGAGAAAGCTTGACAGGATGCACGTGGTTAAGAAGCCTCTCGACATACTTGCACAACACATAGTTGGTATGGCTCTCAACAGTAAATGGAGAGTAGAGGATGCCTTACGTGTGATACGTAGGAGCTATCCCTTCCATGAACTGTCTGAGGAGGAGTTCAAAAAACTTCTACATTATTTAGCAGGCCACTATGTCAGGCTTGAAGATAGGAGGGTGTATGGAAAGATATGGTATGATGAATCGGATGGGATGTTCGGGAGGAGAGGTAAGTACACGAGAGTCATATACTATCTGAATCTTGGGGCGATACCTGATGAGGTTAAGATAGATGTCTATAGGCTTCCAGATAAGAAGCCTGTCGGGGAGATTGAGGAGGAGTTCCTTGAAAGACTCAGACCCGGAGATATATTTGTCCTGGGTGGAGGTCTCTATAAATTTAGGTATGCGAGGGGGATGCGTTGCTACGTGGAGAATGTCCCGAAGGATTCATCTCCAACAATTCCCGCATGGTTTTCAGAGATGCTTCCTCTGAGCTTCGACCTCGCCTTAGATGTACAGAGATTCAGGGAGACCGTTAGGGACATGTTCAGGAGTGAATTAGAAGACTCTGAGATCCTTAAGTGGATAAAGAGAAATTATCCGGTAGATGAGTATGCTGCTGAGGCCATCTTCCGCTATCTCCGTGAACAATACCTCTTCACAAAGGGGCATATTCCTGGGTTTAAGGAGATACTTGTAGAGGAGACCAGAGACCTCAGAGGTAGGAGAATAATTGTTTTTCATTCCCTCTTCGGCAGACGGACCAATGATGTCCTCTCCCGTGTTATCTCGATAATTGTCTCAGACATGATAAGAAGAAATGTGATGGTCATGATAAGTGACAATGGCTTCACTCTAATAATTCCGGAGAAGGCGAGGCTGAACCTCGAGAAGGTGGTTGAGAGCTTTGTCAATGTAGATATGGAGGAACTGCTCAGGAGGAACATAAGGAGGACGGAGATGATGAAACGCAGATTCCGGCACTGTGCCTCAAGAAGCTTCCTAGTTCTCAGAAACTATAAGGGCTATAAGATCAGTGTCTCGAAACAGCAGAGAAACGCTCAGGTTCTGCTCAACCTCGTTGAGAAGATCGATCCAGAGTTCCCTGTGATAGAGGAGACCTATCGTGAGATCCTAATGGATGCCATGGATTTGGAGTCAGCTAAAATAGTCCAGAGATGGATCAGGGATGGAGAGGTAGAGGTGAATTACATCCAGACAGATATTCCCTCTCCCTTTGCCCACAACCTCATAGTTCTAGGAGAACCTGACATAATCCTTATGAAGGATCGTAAGAGAATGTTGATGGAGCTTCACAGAGCTATTATGGAGAAGATTGAGAAGCTGGAGTATGCCAAATAAAACCAGACTAAGCTTTTTAATTCCTAAAGTGATGGGGCTTATGATGATAGATGCCTATAGAGAACCTTAGGCAGCTCTATCAGAAAATAATTGAGAGATATAGAGATTTCTCACTTCTAACATCCATAGAATCCCTTCTCTTCTGGGATCAACAGACCATGATGCCTCCTGCAGGGGTTGAAATAAGAGGCCTCCAGAGATCCCTCACAGAGAGATTTAAACACAGAATAATTAGAAGCAGAGAGTTGGGAAATCTTCTTAAAGAGATATTAGCCCACCCGGATTTTAGCTCCCTAACTCAGGTGGAACAGCGAAACATAGAGCTGATACAGCGGATGCATAGAGAGGCAGTTGCAGTACCAGAAAAGCTAATCTCAGAAATAAAGAGGCAGGAGACAACTACAGTAAGCAAATGGCTCATAGCCAAGAAGCGAGGAGACTTCAAAGTTGTGGAGAAGGAGCTAGGCCGTCTCATAGAGCTCAACAGAGAACTTTCAAGACTTCTCATGGATGAGAAGGAGGTCTCAACCCTTTACGACGCCCTCATAGATATATATGAGCCTAAGGTTTCTACGGAGGTCATTGATCCTCTCTTCTCCCAAGTTGGGGGAAGGTTGAGAATGCTGATAGATAGGTATGAGAGCGAAGAAAACTTCTTCACATCGAAGGAGATGGATGTGGAGAGACAGAGGGAGTTAGTCTTGAAAGTTGCCAGTTTTCTGGGATACCGTTTCGACGGAGAGTCAGCCTGGGGCCGTATAGACATATCTGAACATCCATTCACCTCCGGGAAGTATAATGATGTCAGGGTCACAGTCCACTATAGGCCAGGAGACTTCACCTATGCACTATTCTCTGCTCTACACGAGTGTGGACACGCCCTCTATGATCATAATCTCCCTGAGGAATGGTTCTTCACACCTGTAGGTGAACCCTGCTCCTATGGTATTCACGAATCACAATCAAGGTTTGTCGAGAATATTGTGGGGCGATCGCCGGAGTTCTGGAGATATCTGATCTCAATACTTGATAAGCTGACAAATGGAAAAGTTAACAGCGATGTCCTCCCAGAGATCCTGAGGGAGGTCAACCGAGTTAGGAGAGGTAAGATCAGGCTGGAGGCTGATGAGGCAACCTACGGATTGCATATAATAATTAGGTATAATGTGGAGAAGGAGTTGTTCAATGGTGACCTAAAGGTTTCTGAACTTCCAAGCGTATGGGAGGAGCAGTATAGTGAATATCTCGACGTCGAGGTCTCTGATGACAGGGAGGGTGTATTACAGGATATCCATTGGTACATAGGGGCATTCGGTTACTTTCCCACATATCTCCTAGGGAACTTATACTCTACTATCATGCTTCAGGTAATCAATCGGGAGTGCAAAGGTTGGAGAAACGAGCTTGAGGAAGGCTCCCTCATCAGAGTCCTCAACTGGCTGAAGAACAATATCCACCAAATGGGAAAGCTATATGACCCACTCGTACTGATTCAAAGAATTGGTGGAAAAGTATCTCATCAGCCCTACATACAATATCTTGAAGACAAATACAAAGGGCTGTTCTGAGCGATAGCTGGAAGCTGTATGAATAATATGTATCAATCCCCTCAAACATTCTGTATAACTCTCAGGTCTCTTCCATAAAACTATCTTATTTCCCCTGATCTCTATTATCAACCCACATCTCTGACGGATATGCCGAGGGTTCTCCTCACATCCCTCGGTATCACAATCTCGTGTTTCTTACCCACAATCTTACACTTCTCACTTCGTTATACAACTAATCCCTTCTGTAACACATTTATGTCTTTTATATGATAAAATGTAATGTTTGTCATACAATTAAATATGTTGCTTGAGTTTCCATATCCCCCACACGGCGAAACCAACTAGAAAAGAGAATATACAACCTCCATAAATATACCCCGGTTCTATGATATAGAGGAGTGGGTTTCCAGATAGAGGGTAGAAAGGCTTCATTTCAGAGTAGAGAGGAGCATCCAGCAGTATGTGGCAGTATGTTCCTGTAAGTGAAGCTACAAGCAGTTGGCTATACCTATATGTATACTTCATTCTGATAAATCGATAGAGATAAGGTAGCAAGTAGTTTGCCAATCCACTGGTTAAGACCGCCAGTAATGTTGCTCCGAGAAAACTGTGGATAGGTCCATGTAGAGGCATATTTAACCTGAGGAGGATGACGAGAAACGGCTCAACATCTATAATAATATTAGAGAGTATTGTTACGATGAGCTCAAACCTCCCTCTTAGGAGGGAATACATCAGAATCGCTGGCCCAAGGTGAAAGGGCGTGAAGGGCATTACTTACCCCACCCTACTTTAATGACTATGTGTATAGCTCAAGTTTGAATATCTCAGGTGGCAGCCTCTTATGTTCAGTCACCTCAACTCTCCTGAGAATCTCCTCCACAGTTCTCTCCGGGACCCCAACC
>NJEE01000079.1 GCA_002255045.1 Candidatus Bathyarchaeota archaeon ex4484_205
TACTTGCATTTCTCTCTAGTGGGATAACGAAGAGTTATGAAGACTTAATCGAGATACATAGAGAGCTAGAGTTCCCCTCCACTTTAGGGAAAATTCTCTCCTTTTTGTTAGAGGACGATCTCGTGAGATATTCCAATGGGGAAATTAAAGTTACCAGATATGGAAAAGCAGTTTCAGAGAGCTTCATAGATCCAGTTACCTCTAGAGAAATCAAAAGGAGAATCCTATCTAGCAGAAGGGGGAGATGCGATAAGTGTGACCCATTAGAGATGGCCATTGAACTGAAGCCCTTTACTAATGCATACCTCGGAGAAGACATATATTCCGAGATAAAGGACAAAGTCTCAGTGAGGCTCTTTTCTGGCACAACCTTGGAGTTCTTGTCTAGACCAAGAGGTGTGAACAAGGGAACTCTAAGGAAGATATCTAGGTTAGTTCAAAAGTATCTCTCGTGTAATTGCAAGGACTCTCCATTTTGTGGATGTGGCGAGCTCAAACTATCTATGGAAATAGTTAGGAAGAGGATAGATGACAAACTAGATCCAAGCCAAATATCTAAGGAATTCGAGGAAGATGGACTTCTTCTGTACTCAGGAGATGTTTTTAATTGGTTAGAGGAGATACTCCACTTACTTCACGGGATAGAGAGAATATCGGAAGCCCTAGGAGAAATTAAGTACTCAAAAATAACTAGGGAGATCAGAAAAAGAATAGAGGATCCATGGGGATAATTAGCTACGGAATCACCTCTCAGTTGGAGTAGCATTTTCTGCCTCCGGAGGAAGTTGTATTCTCACAGGGACTCCGTAGTCGTAGAAATAGTATGTGCCTTTTACCTCGATTGGAATTTTGATCCCTCCCTTTTTGAGGTAAAGCCTAGAGGTACTTTCAGCTTTGACGATCAGCATGGATTCTTTTGAAATCCAATATTTACCCTCCAATTCTGCCTTGTCTAAGTCTACGTCCATTTTCATTCCCATAAGGTTGCTATACATCTTATACATCTTATCTATACTCTCTGGACTGAATTTCACTCTTAACACAAAGCAATCCTCACCTTTAACTACTTCGTCCTTCAGTCTGAATACTTCCGCATCTTCTAGCATTTCTAAAAAGAGTTCTCCCTGATTCATTGACCAAGCATCTCCAATACTTGGAAATTCCATCTTGTACCACTCCCCTTCTTTCCCATTGAAATTGATCTTCATGTAAAGGGTGTCTCCAATTAGATATTCTTCCCCATCCATAGAGACCTCCTTGTCCATTATTTTCATCTCTCCTTTCATTTCGATTAGTATCCTTTTATCTACACAGTCTACTGTGCCCTTTTGTTCCATTCTAGCTGACATCACCCCCGATTCAATGGTCAAGACCCCGTTGAATTTATAGTAATCTTGTTTTTCACTGGCTATTAAGGCTAGTTCTCTTATTTTATCTGCACTGACCTCCTCCTCTCCAAGATACAAATAGAATGTTGTTATTAAAGCTAGGATCACTATTCCCAACAACACCAATCTCTGGAACTTCATCCGAATCCCTCAGTTGGAGTGGAACTTCTGACATAAAAATTTATCGATTGAGCTGACTGTAAGGATAATTATGAGCTTATGTGGGAATTTATTGTGACCTCCTCTAGGCTAGAGACACATTTAGGGGATTGAAAACACAACAAATTAATTTAATCTAGCAGGGCTGAAGATAGAAGTAAAAACTTTTCAAGTCTCTGAGAAATCTAAGAAAGGTGCAAGACATGCCCAGATGCATAGAGTGCCTACACTCAGCACCCCATTGGATCTATGAATATTTTGTCCTCTGCACAAAGAAAGGAAAGTTAATAATTCTAGCTGCCGACGATGAAGATGTAGAATGTGAGTATTTTGAAGAGAGATCAGAGGGAGAAGTTAAGAGAACAATCTCAGATAGAGGATGGGTGTACTGTTTAACTTGCAAAAGGGCAATACTATTGCCTGACGAATTAGAAGAACACTTGGGTCACACCCTGGGTCTAGAGGGCTTCCCTGATGAGGTAGTATACGAGGAAGCTAGAGTAGCTGACTAATAACGGTGATGCTATGGCTGTAGACGAGCTTAATTTTCTCATAGGAGGACCACAGGGTGCAGGATTAGAAACTACCGCGCAAGTGTTGACGTTCTCTCTGGCCCATTCTGGGTATTGGGTGATTTCGGAGAGAGAATATCACTCGAACATAAGAGGAAGGCACAGCTATATTCATTTCAGGGTAGGTAGGAAAAGACCCCTAGCACTCACTTATCCTTTAGATTTGCTGGGTGCCATGGATGCCGAGACGATTTTCACCCACTTTAAAAGCCTTGAAGAAAACTCCTATCTAGTTTACGACGAATCCTCCATAGATAAAACATATAAACAGATTCCTAGCATGGAAAAACATCTAAAAGAGATCCTAGAAATGGAAATAGGAGAAAAAACTGTTGGATCCATAGTTGAATATTTAAGAAGCGAGAAGGGAGTAAATACAGTGGGAATAAACTTCCCAAAAGTACTCTCTAGGTTAAGTAAGGAATTCGACCTATCTCCCTCTCAAGCCTCCAGATATGTTAGCTCCATACTAATAGGGGCAGTATCGGGCCTGATGAACTTGAAAGAGCAGTCCCTGAGGAAGGCACTTGAGAACAGGTTTGGGGGCAGAAAAAAACTAATGAAACAGAACTTATTCCTAATAAAACTGGTCTCTGATTCAGTTAAAGAAAAACACGGTACGCCCATAGAGATGAATCCAGTGAGGAATCAGGAGAGAGAATTGCTTGTGGTAAGCGGGAACGAAATAGTAGCTATGGGCAAACTAGTAGCGGGTGTAAGGTACGAGAGCTATTATCCTATAACACCAGCAGCTGATGAGTGTTTCTTCCTAGAGACACTTGATTTGGACTCTTCTTTGGTAGTATTCCAGACAGAAGACGAAATATCGGCAATATGTTCTGCAATAGGAGCAGCTCTCACAGGTACTAGGAGCTCTACTTCCACTTCTGGCCCAGGTTTCAGCCTAATGGTAGAAGCTCTGGGATGGGCAGGCATGAACGAGGTGCCCATAGTAATAACCTACTATCAAAGAGGAGGGCCCAGTACAGGACAACCCACCAGAGGAAGCCAGAGTGACCTTCTCTTCTCTATATTCGCATCTCACGGGGAATTTCCTAGGATAGTTCTTTCATCGGGAGATCACTTAGAGGCTTTCAAGGACTCCGTCATGGCTTTCAATCTAGCTGAGAAATACCAAGTTCCAGTGATACATCTTCTAGACAAATTCCTAGCAAATTCAATAGTGACCATGCCCATTCCAGAACTTAATTTGGATATAACCAGAGGTCTAGTTGACGAAAAAACCAATGCATACAAGAGGTTCTCCCTCTCTGAAAACGGGATTTCTCCTAGAAAATTTCTAGGAGAGGAAGTGATGTGGTACACCGGAAATGAGCACGATGAGCTAGGACACGTGAGTGAGAATCCAGATATTAGGAGAAAAATGTACGAAAAGAGAATGCGAAAACTAAGGTTAATGGACAAAGAAATATCTCAGGAAGAGAGGGCCAAATATTACGGCTCAGAAGACGCTGATTTCCTTTTAGTTGGATGGGGCTCCGTTAAAGGAGTCTGTTTAGACGCAATCAATCACATGAACGGGGCATATCTACACGTCAGATTCTTCTCTCCATTCCCTAGGAGAAGAGTTTCCTCTATATTAGAGAACTTCGATTCAGAGAAAATCATATTCGTAGAACACAACTACATTGGACAATTGAGGAAGTTGTTTTTAATGCACAGGCTCAATGCAGGAGGATCCATAGTTAAGTACACCGGGAGACCCATGTACACGAACGAGCTAATGAAAGGAATAAAGACAATCCTAGAGAAGGGTAAGAGGAAGGTGGTGTTAGAACTTGGCCCGTAGTAAAGAATATAGATCAAATGTCTGGATAGATTGGTGTCCTGGTTGCGGAAACTTCGGAATAATCTCTGCACTTTATAGAGCTCTGTCTGAAATGGGCCTAGACAGAAGGAAAGTAGTTCTAGTTTCCGGGATAGGTTGCTCTGGAAAGACCCCACATTACGTGAACGTCAGTGGTGTGCATACCATACATGGTAGACCAATACCATTTGCCATTGGAATCAAATTGTCTAATCTAGACTTGAAGGTAATAGTTCACGGAGGAGACGGAGATCTACTTGGAATAGGTTCCGGACACTTCGTTTCACTAGGCAGAAGGAATTCAGACATAACTGTAATAATGCACGACAACGGTGTATATGGCTTAACTAAAGGGCAAGCATCTCCCACATTATCTAAGGGGATCAAAACCAAGGGATTGGCTAGACCGAACTTACAAGATCCAATAAATCCAGTTGCCTTAGCCCTAACTTCCGGATACACATTCGTTGCTAGAGGATATGCCATGAGGACAGATCACCTCAAGGAATTGATAAAAGAGGCTGTGAAGCACAAGGGCTCTTCTTTCATAGACGTACTCCAGCCCTGCGTCACTTACAATGACGTAAATACTGTAGAGTTTTACGATATGAGAGTATACCTACTCAATGAGGAAGAAGACTGGGATCCCTCAGAGGTCGAACTAACTGAGGCATTTGAGAAATCTCTGGAATGGGGAGAGAGAATACCGATAGGAGTATTCTACAAGAGGAGAAGAAAGACGTTTGAGGAGAGAATAGGAGAACAGATCCCCAAGTATCTAGAAGCCCCCCCATCTAAAGAGAAAATTACTATAAATGGGAAACCAATAATAGACCGAGAACAATTCAGGAGGATCTTTTCAAGGAACATAGTTAGGGTACTGGATTAAGAGGAATTCATTCACAGTCAAGCATTCCCGAAGCCATAGCGAGGAGACAGATATCGCTGCAAATCGGGGGAAAGTTTATATATGTTTTCCTTCAAGAAGGGACCAGTTCTTTTTCGGAGGTGCACGAATGGAGTTATCGGAGATGACTTTTAAGGGCACGACTACTGTGGGCTTGGTGTGTAAGGACGGAGTAGTTCTAGCAACTGACAAGAGAGCTACCGTGGGATACATGGTGGCCTCGAAGGAAGCCAGAAAAATATACAAAGTAGACGACCACATAGGAGTGACCATAGCTGGAGTAGTGGGAGATGCCCAGTCAATGACCAATCTCATGGGAATACATGCCAAACTGGATGTTCTCATTGGACATATTCGGAGGAATAACCGAGGACAAACTAATAGCAACAGGATCAGGCTCACCATATGCTTTAGGTGTATTAGAAAGCGAGTATTCAGAGGACATAGACATAGACAAAGGAGTAGAAGTGGCTGTAAAAGCAGTTTGGGCAGCAATGCAAAGAGACACAGCCTCAGGAAATGGAATATCTCTGGCCTCTGTAGACTTCGAGAAGGGCTTTAGGGAATATTCCCCTAGAGAAGTAGAGGAGATTCTCAATAAAATAAGGGGATAGCATGACAAATGTCCCTAAAGACATTAGGAAAGCGATAATCGAGAAAATAAAATATCCTGAGTTAATTTCTGGGATATGGGCAAGAAAAAGAGTGGAAGTTAGACCAGACCCAGACGTTCTAATGGATATGGAAGAAGCTAAGAATCCATAAATTTCGATCCAGTTATGGGAAAGGTCATAATAGAGGCAAGAAAGCCCGGCTTAGTTATAGGAAAAAAAGGAGAATTAGTGAGAGAAATAACCAGCAAAGTTAGGTGGACACCAGAGCCAATAAGAACTCCACCGATAGAATCTAAAACAATAAAGAGAATAAGAAATATGCTTCAAACTGAAAGCAAGGAGAGAAGAGCAATTTTAAGGAGAATAGGGAAGCTAATACACAGAGAACCGTTAGACAAGACCTCCTGGATAAGAATCACAGGCCTAGGAGGCTTCAGAGAAGTTGGTAGGTCTGCAATACTCTTTCAAACGGGAAGCAGGAGAGGGCCAGAGAGTAGGATATTGCTAGACTGTGGAATAAACGTAGCCCACAACGATCCAGAGAAAGCTTATCCATACTTGAATGCACCTGAGGTAAGCAGATTCGACATGCTAGACGCAGTAGTGATAACTCACGCTCACTTAGATCACAGTGGATTCGTTCCCTATCTGTATAAGTACGGATACGACGGCCCAGTGTATTGTACACCACCGACTAGAGACCTAGTGACCCTCTTGGTCATGGACTACCTTGAGATAATCGATAAGTCGGACAGGGGAGAGGGAAACCCACCATACACAAAGAAAGAGGTAAAGGAATTCATAAAACATTGCATACCCTTGGAATATGGAGAGACTACAGATATCACACCAGAAGTGAGACTTACTTTGCACAACGCTGGGCACATTCTGGGTTCAGCCATAGTACATCTACATGTAGGAGAAGGGCTCTACAATGTGGTCTACACAGGAGATTTTAAATTTGGAGGGACTAGGCTACTAGAATCTGCCAAATATCAATTTCCTAGGGTTGAAACACTAATATCAGAGAGTACCTATGGAGGAAGTGAGGACATACAGCCTCCTAGAAAGGAAGCAGAGAAAGAACTCGTTAGAACTGTGATAAACACACTGAAAAGGGGAGGAAAGGTCCTCGTACCAGTAATGGGAGTCGGTAGGGCTCAGGAAGTAATGGTAGTCCTAGAAGAATATGCTAGAAGCAAACTCTTAGAGGACGTAACAGTCTTCTTGGACGGAATGATATGGGAGGCTACAGCTATACACACAGCTTATCCCAATTACATGAGAAAGGAAATAAGGGATCTCATATTTCAAGAGGGAATGAATCCTTTTCTTTCTGAGATATTCGAAAAAGTAGAAGATGAGGAGAGGAGACACGAAGTAATAGAGGAAAAGGGACCGTTCGTCATACTTTCTACTTCAGGAATGATGACTGGTGGCCCAGTCATAGAGTACTTCAGGGAACTGGCAATAGATGAGAGAAACACCATAGTCTTCGTAGCTTATCAGGCTGAAGGATCTCTAGGAAGAGAGGTTCAGAAGGGAAAAGATGTAGTCCAAATAGGACAAAGAGAGGGCAAAGGGGAATACGTAGAGGTAAAAATGGAAGTTAAGACTATAGACGGATTTAGCGGACACAGTGACAGGAGACAGCTCATGGGGTACATAGGAAAGATACACCCTAGGCCGGAAAGGGTCATATTCTGCCATGGGGAGAACAGCAAATGCCTAGACATAGCTAGTAGTGTTTACAAGGGAATGAGACTAGAAACTAGGTGTCCCCAAAACCTCGAGACCATAAGGCTCAAGTGACTCTCAAATTATCCCTTCCATATCTTAACGTATGGAGGAGTGACTATCACTCTTTCTTCACATATTCCAGCTATGTCTCCTCCGATGCCCTCACATATTCCCTTCAACTGCTCTATGGCCTTTTTCAGCTCAACTGCATCTTTGTTTGCTAGAGGTTGAACGTTTATTATCACTATGTTTCCCTTCTTGAGTTCCTCTACTACTCTGTGCACGTCTCCTGCCGAGGAAAGTGGCATAGATTTTATGTATATTTCTTCTTGGGCAATCAACTCTTCCTCTCTGAGCAAATCCTCCTCATATTCAGTTATTTCTAGAGACTCGTCACGTCTCCTTGGATAATATGCTGGATACTCATAAGGGGTAGGGTATTCCTCGGTAGACTTCTCTCTAACCCTTCTCCTCCTGAAACCCATTTCTATCCCTCCCTCAGTATTATGATGACACATACATAAATAATTTATCTTTAGTAATAGGACCGTGGAGGTGTTGAATTGAACGTCCTTCAATTCCTCCATAGAGCAGGGAAATTGAAGAACGTTCCTAGAACGGGATGGTGTATCGAAGGCATACTTGGAGAGAGTGTAGCAGAGCATACCTTTAGGACTACACTCATAGCAACGCTGAAGGCAATGGAGTTAGGTCTAGACGTGGGGAAAGTAGCAGTCATGGCTCTCATTCACGACCTAGTCGAGGCAGTGATCGGGGACGTCACTGAGATGGGATGGAGAAAAATAGGGAAGGAAAAGAAAAAAGACGTCGAGAGAGAAATATTCAGGGAGATGACCTCTGAGCTTCCGGATGAACTGAGGGAGAAACTCAGAAAGATACATTCAGAACTAATAAATGGGGAAAGCAGGGAAGCTAAGCTAGTTATTGCATCAGATAAATTAGAAATGGTCTTGCAAGCGTATGAATACTCCTTAGACAATAGGAGGAGGTTGGACAGATTTAAAAACGCAATGAATTCAAAAGAAGTCTTCGAATTCTTTCCAAATGAGAAGTCAGCCCTCGAAGAGCTCTGGGGAAAGTTAAATAAATGATAATTCAAAGACGAAAAGGGGAGGCAACTATATGATAGAGAGAGTCATGCTTGACCTAAATAGGAGCGAAGGAATAATTGGCTCAGCGATACTTGACCTTAACAAAGGAGAAGTTGAAATCGAGGAGCCAAAGGGAATTCTAACTAAAAAGAGAGATTTGCTAGAACTAATAAGAGCGGTTTTTAGGGAGAAGGGGTTTGAGACCCTAAAAGATTTCGGAAGAATTAGGAGCATCAGTATTGGATTTAGCAAAGGGTACTTGTTCTCCGTTATGGAGAACGAAAAGATACTCATCTCTGTAGGAGGGAAAAACTCCAATCTAGGATGGGTGAGACTACAACTCTCGAGGATAGGGAGGGGCTAGCATGATAGAGAAGCCTCTAGAAGAGCTATCATGGATAGAAGGAGTGAGAGAGATCTACGTTGTATCCCAGGAGGGTTTCGTATTGTTCAAAAGAGGGGAAAGCGGGGAGGACGTGGCGCAAACGTTGGTCGGGTATCTGAACAACATAGGACTAAAGGAGACAGAATTAGGAGACCTAGAATTCGGGATATTTGACGGAGAAAAAATGAGTTCTATAGTAGTTTTGGGAAAAAGGATATCTCTGGTAGTATTCCTAGAATCCGAGTTTTCTTTGGCGTTCACAATAAAAAAGGCTAAAGAGGCAGTACAAAAAATAGAATCCCTAATATAAACTCACAAACAGTGCTGAGAGGTGTAGTCCTTGGTACCTAGGGGTAGAGACATAGGCCATTTCAAAATTGGAGAGAAGAAAACGAAGACCATATTAAAGGACCTAGAGAAGAAGAAGTTCACTGGATATCTTAGAGTGACTAGGAGAAC
>NJEE01000080.1 GCA_002255045.1 Candidatus Bathyarchaeota archaeon ex4484_205
CACAGCTGGTTTAACCTCCTTCTGGGGGAGCTCTTTGACCTCAGCCTCTGTTGGAGGGAAGATTTTAGCTCCTATGAGGCTTCCCAGATAGGAAGTGATGGCCATCGGTATACAGGAAAGGAGGAAACCGATTATCGTAAAGAGGAGATATATTGAGATGAGGTCTTGAGATTCTCCACCGCTTAGAGAGAGCTTGTGGGACACATCTGAGAGTGCAAATGTTGAATAGATTCCTAGGATTAGGAGGAGGATGAGGGATGAGAAGAAGGGAATTAGAGGTGATCGAGATTTTTCGGGATATAGGATGGAGGATATAAAGGATGCAATCGAGAGGGCAAGCACACCTATTAGGACTATGGAACTATTCTGTGACTCTACTATTGAATAAACCAGCTGATTTCGATAGGGAGAGAAGTAGGAGGTTAGTTTAGTAACAGGCAATGTGGCAAGCCAAAGCGTATAGGATAAGCCCTCTCTGCTGATTGTAGTTCCATCTATTTCAATCGGTAACGTGAGAAAGAAGGTTAAACCCACCAACATGCCAAGTGTTAGAAGCACCATTACTCCCAGGGCGAGCCAGAAACGCATTAAGATTAACTATTGAGAGGAAGATTAAAACTTTTTATGTTATTGATAGAGACTCGTTTATCTCTCTCTGGTAGTTCTCGATCTTTAGAGATTTTATCTTTTCTATGAGGACAGGTTCACCTAAATAAGATGATTCGTATATTGAAAGTGGCACCGCCATATCGTTGTATGCTTCCACATCATCAACTTCAGGTTTTCTGCCATCCCTTACGGCCAGATAGAAGTCATATAGCTCTATTGCAAACGAGTCTTCAACACCATTTGGGAAAAATCTCTGTAGAGAGGTTTGATCCATATTTCTTTTCATCATATTGACGAGGTCTCTTTTAAGTTGGGAAAGTATTGAACTATTACTACTTAATTTCTCCAGCCTATCTCTGAAGAAGTTTTCTGCACCATAGGAAGCAGTTATAGAACCCTTAGTACAATATATTATTCTCCTCAGAATATTGTGGCCAGGAAGATTGTCAGACCAAATCCATTGTGAAACTACACCTCTTTCGAAAACTATAGTTGCTATCGCTAAGTCGTCTACTGTGACAGGTTTTCCCTCTCTTCTCTCAGCACCCTTTCTGGTTATACCATACACCTTTATTGGCTCTAATCCTGTTTGATATCTATCAAGGTCAGCTAAGTGGACACCTCCATCGAAAAGCCAACTACCTCCAGCTTCCAGTTTATTATCTCTCCATCCAGAATGTTTCATCCTCAAGGATATGTCGTTCCATATAATGAGACGTGGAGAGCCAATCATATGGTTGTGTAGAATCCACCACACTGTCCTCATATTCGGTGTCATTCGGTAATTCTCACCGACAGCCAGAACTCTTCCACAGTGTTGCCTAGTCTCCATAATGCGTTTAGCAGCCCTCATGGTGATTGCGAGAGGCTTCTCAATAAACACATGCAGACCAGATTGAAGGCATGTGATAGCCACAGTATGATGGAGATAGTGAGGAAGGCAGATATCCACAGCATCCAGAGACACGTCAGAGATCATCTTCCTGAAGTCACCATATATTTGAGGACTCTCATTTGTGAAATTCTCTATCTGCATGGCTCGTGCTCTAGCATTATCACGGTTTCTGTCGCATACAGCCTTTATTCTAAAGACATCGAGACCAGAGATTTTGAGCCTATTTATACCCTCTATATGCCTTCTTGTGATGCCTCCACACCCAATTATACCTATATCTAACTTCTCTGAATTCTCCAACTCTGTATTGCAGAGAGTCCTTTAGAACACAACTTTAATATTTTTTCACAATATTCCGGAAGATTACCAGAGAAGAGAGCCGTAGAATTCTCTGCATTTCTCCTTCCATAGAGAGGTTATACATCTAACGGTATGGAGGTCGGAATCTGAAGGGATAGTACCAGCAACACCCATAATAAACCTCCCTCCCCATATGTGGAGAAGATTTCGTAAACTAGATTTCTGAGACAGTTCTTAGAGTATAAACGAGTAAAACATATCCCTAGTAACCTACTCCAGAGGGTCAGCCTCTCACCAGCCATTCTCCTGAAGTCTTCAAGAGGGACATTGCCTCCAGGCATGAGGGTAAGCGACTCCACACAATCTAGGCTGGAGTTATCTATCAGAGGGAGAAGACCTCGGAGAGAGCCCCTCAAACTGCTGAACACAGTACTAGTAGGATAGATCTACAAACCAAGGAATCACTTTTTGTCCTTCTTATGAAAATATCTCTCATAAATTTTCCCAGGTTCACGTATGATAGGAGGAAGGTGAGAACAAAAATAAAATATTTTTCAGGGATGAAGGTAACTGTTAAGATGTGAAGCCGGCAGTACTTATCTTGACTACCACGGTAGGATATAGACATTCATACATACCTACTGCTGTGGAGGTTCTCACCAAGATTGGGGAGAGGACGGGAAGATTTGAAGTATTTGCATCTGAGGAGATAGAGGAGTTGAGGAATTTAGATAGGTATAGGTGTGTAATCTTCCTCACATGTGGAGACATAGAGATGGGAAAGGAGGAGCTTTCCAACCTTATTAGCTTTGTGAGGAAAGGAGGAGGATTTCTAGGAGTACATAATGCAACAGATACATTGAAGAGTGTAAAGGAATATACCGACTTGATTGGTGGAGTTTTTAATGGACATCCATGGAGACAGAAGGTCACGGTTATTGTGGAGGACAGAGAGCATCCCTCTACAAGACACCTACCGGCGAGATTCAGAGTTGAGGAGGAAGTATACACCTTTGATAAGTGGTCGAGAGATAGGACGCATGTACTGATCTCCTTGGATGTTCGCAGCGTGGACTTGAGTAAGGGAAATAGAAAAGACAACGATTATGCATTAAGCTGGTGCCACAAATTTGGAGAGGGGAAAGTTCTGTATACAGCCTTCGGACATTTCCCTCGTCTATGGCGGGAGGAATGGTTCCAGAGACATTTATTTGGAGCATTAGAATGGCTACTCCAATGAGGACAGATTAAGCTTTTATAAATTCAGCTATCAGGAGACAAAAAGTATATCTCTGCTATATTGAGACATTTTCAAATATATGTCGGAAAATCGAGAGAAGCTAGAAACTATATTAGATATTGTTATAATTGGGGGAATTGGAGCCTCTATATTCCTGCTATTAGTCGGTTTCTTGACTGCAGAGGGCAGGGTGGCGGTCCCAAGATATGCCCCTCATCCTTTGACTGGAGAGTGGAGGGAGGTGCCTACTTACTTCTCGGCAGAGAATCCAGAGATATTGCTGGGGGGAATACTTTTAATAATATCAGTAGGTTTGGGAGCAATTAAAATAATAAAATCAAAATATGTTTAATTTGACTATTACTCAATATTTTAAAAAATTTAATGAGAATTAAAGTGTAAAAATGCAAAAATCTATTTATTTTCCTCTCCAGTAGAATAGTTGAGAATGGATACTGTAGAAAACCAGTTTATGAGGGAGTTTGAATCCCTTGAGACGAGGATAGAGGAGATAGATAGGGAGTCAGGCAATATGGTGGCTGAGCTTGGGAAGCTCGGAAGCTCAATAGTGGAGCTGAGTGGGAGGATAGAGGATATTAGAAGGAGGGGATATATCTTCAGAAGCTGGCTTGAGAAGGATGCTAAAAAGCTGGAGGAGATGTGGAGGAAGGAGGAAGAGTCTGTTAAGAAACTCATGAATGATCTGAGCAAATTATCCGATAGAGCGAGAGAGATATTGGATAGATTAAGAAGAAGGATGAGGAGTATAGATGTAACTGTTGGAAATATAAGGATTAATTTTTTGGGATTCTATAGGTCTGAGATAGAGGATCTTGAGGAAAGTCTTAGGGAGCATAAGTCGCAGGCTCAGGACTATCTTGGAAGATACGGGGGAAAGTTAGGAAGAACAAGGGATGCATTAAATCGCATAGAGAAGACTCTGAAGATAATTGAGGAGGCCAGCTTCAATCTGAAGGAAGGGGAGAATATAGTGGAGGCATTCAGGGCAACACTTATGGGAGATGGGAAGAAGGGAGGATATATCCACTTCACAGACAGTAGGTTTCTCTTCGAGGAGGAGAGGGAGATAGTTCTGAAGAAGGTTCTCTTCATAGCCACCAAGAAGAAGAAAGTTAGGGAAGTGCTGTTTGAGACACCTATAGGATATATCAAGGGAGTAACAAAGGGAAGAGTGGGATTACTGGAGTGGACTGGAATATATGTAAATCTTAAGGAGGGAAGGGAACTCGTCTTCGATGTGAGTGGAAATGATGCAGATAGAATTATCGAGGTGTTTGAATATATAGAGTCCGGGGAGGTAGATAGGGACAGGGTTAAGGGAGCTGTGGAGGTTAAGCCGATAGTCAAGCTCGAGTGCCCTTACTGTGGAGCACCAATAACTAGGAAGCCGGAGAGAGGAGAAGTTGCAATTAAATGCGAATACTGTGGGAAGTTGATACCGATAGAGAAGCTTAGGGAAGAATAAGTATGGCAAGAAAGTTTTATCTCCTTCCCCCTAGAAGATAATCTCGATGAGGATAAAATATTGGAGTCATGCATGCTTTGAGCTTATGGATGGAGAGGACATACTTATTGATCCGTATTTTAGTGGAAATACCTTGGCTCCCCCCTATGAGGGGAACCCCACCATAATTCTATGTACACATGAGCACTTCGACCACTGTGATAAGAAGTTTATTGAGAGATTTAGGAACAAGGTCGAGTTGATCACACCTCCAAACTGCGGAGTGAGATGGGCGAAAGTGCTGAGAATAGGGGAGTCGACAGATATTCGCGGAGTTAAGATTAAGATGGTGGGTGCAAGCCATTACCAGAGTTCGTATCCGACGGGATATGTTATTGAGATGGAAGGCATGAGAATTTATCATGCAGGGGACACGTATCTAGATGGAATTAAGGAACTCGGAGAGCTGGATATCGCGCTCATTCCAATTGGTGGCCATTATACAATGAATATCGATGAGGCGGTGGAGGCCCTTGAGATATTGAAGCCAAGAGTAGTGATACCTATGCACTATGATACATTCCCACAGATCAAGGCAGATCCTATGGAGTTTAAGAGGAAAGCTGAAGAG
>NJEE01000081.1 GCA_002255045.1 Candidatus Bathyarchaeota archaeon ex4484_205
TACACTCTCGATGTAGCCAACATCTACTGGAGTGGGAAACCCCTCTCAGAGGTTTACTCCATGGTGGAGGAGCTTGCACCCAGAACAGTACACACCCATATGAAGAATATAGGGTATCCTGAGGAGCTGAGGGATAGGAAGAGGGAGCTGGGATACATGTACTCAACCTATGTCTCCCCCCTTTATGAGGGAGATATAGACCTGGGCAGAATCGTGGACATACTCAGGGATAATGGGTATGACTGGGACTTATGCGTGGAGGATGAATCACTGGGAAAGTATAAGGGAAGAGAGCTGGAGATACTTATGAGAGATGTGGAACATCTGAAGAGGATCCTTGAGAAAACATGAGTTAGTAGTACATTATGAGCCAGGTGTAGAGGAAGAATATGTAGAGGAATAGAGAGAGGAGGATATGTAGGAGTAAGAGAACTCTCGTGGAGAGACGTCTGGGTTTTCTGAGAATGTAGAGTGAACCTGAGAGCATAGTTAGTACGAGAAGGATCATCGTAATATTTGCTGCAGTACAGTGGTCTAACAATTTTTCTCACCCCCCTGGATGTCCAACTGGCATTATGTAAAGAGGATGGAGATTAGTTACACCTATTATCTCCGACACTTGCTGATCATAGAACGCACCAACTGCTACGGTTCCCAGATCTAGGGCTACTGCCTGCAAGTATATGTTCTGGCCGACGTGACCAACCTCAATGTGGACATACTATATCCTCTCCTAAGCAGCCATAATCACGAAGTTTACTGGGGCTGATCCGACCCCTCTCTGACCCAGTGCAGCAGACTCAAGTTCATCACTGTAGTCACCTTTCTTCACTAGCTTCAGCATGTGATGGGAGGGGGATGTAATGGTAGATCCCCGCCTCTAGATTCTCCACTCCACCGCTCTTAACTACTACATATATTTCTAGGGGATAGGTGGCACCTGCGGAGGGAGCTGCCCTGAAGCCCCGTGAGGGGTCAGTTATACCCTGTGCGGCCCAGAGGATCTGTGATACTGCAGTTAGTGTTAAGGGTTTGCTGGACCACTCTCTTCTGCTTCTTCTCTTGAGAATCGCCTCCTCAAGTGACACCTCACTCTGATATCTCGGCTGTGGAAGTTGAATGAAGCCTTCCGCCGCAGGAGGTTTTTCCTCCATCACAGACGGAGGAGCTAATATGCTGGAGAGGGGGACGTATAGAATAAGCGGGAGGGAGGAGATAATTAGAATTATTGTAGCATAAGAGAGGTATTCCAGGAGGGATTCTATAGGAATCATAATTTATTGTTTGTCATGAAAGGATATAAAAAATGGTTTGATGAAGAATGAAAGAAGGAGGAAACTCTGAATCAGAGAAATTTTAGGATAATATTTCAAGATAGGAAGGAAAATACTTTCAGGGTGAGGTATACATGAGAAAGACTCAAATAGGAAGGGCAAGAGGAGATTATTTGAAGCAGGTTGAGTAAGGAGAAGAAGGAGGATATTGAATTAAGGGTGGCTGAGGCGAAGTCGAGGGATGTGGGAAGAAATATTGTAAGGATTGATAGGGAGACTATGAATAGCCTGGGGTTAACTCCGGGCAGTTTTGTGGAGATAATTGGGGAAAAGACCACACTTGGTATTGTCTGGCCTGGATATGCAGAGGATGAGGGAAAGGGAATAATCCGTATGGATGGTATCCTACGAAGGAATGCGGGAGTCTCTATTGGAGATTACGTTAAGGTGAGGGAGGCAGAGGTTAAGAGTGGTAAGAAGGTCGTACTGGCCCCTCTTGAACCCATAAGATATAGGGAGGATTTCCCGGAGTATGTGAAGGATCAGCTGGAGGGTAAACCACTCAGGAAGGGAGATATGGTTCAGATACCTGTCCTTGGCATGGCCATCCCCTTCATTGTAGTGAACACACAGCCTTCAGCCTCAATATTTGTGAGTGTAGACACGGAGGTTGTAATAAAGGAGAAACCAGTTAAGGAAGTTGAGATAGCAGGAACTGGAGTGACTTATGAAGACATTGGAGATTTGGAGGAGGCGAAGCAGAGGATAAGGGAGATGGTGGAGCTTCCAATGAAGGCTCCTGAACTATTTAGACATCTGGGTATTGAGCCACCTAAGGGGATACTTCTGCATGGTCCACCTGGATGTGGGAAGACACTACTAGCGAAGGCAGTAGCCACTGAAACAGGCGCACACTTCATATCAATCAATGGACCTGAGATAATGAGTAAGTATTATGGCGAGAGTGAGGCTAGGCTAAGAGAGATTTTTCAGGAGGCTGAGGAGAACGCACCTAGCATAATATTCATAGATGAAGTGGATGCGATAGCGCCTCGGAGAAGTGAAGTAACAGGAGAGGTGGAGAGGAGGGTTGTTGCACAGCTTCTTGCCCTTATGGATGGACTAAAGAAAAGGGGGCAGGTTATTGTAATTGCCGCGACCAACAGGCCTGAGGCTGTTGACCCAGCTCTGAGGAGGCCTGGAAGATTCGACAGAGAGATAAGTATTGGGATACCAGATAGAAAGGCGAGACTTGAGATCCTACAGATTCATTCGAGGAATATGCCACTAGCAGAAGATGTGGATCTTGAGGAGATAGCTAGTGTAACTTATGGCTATTCAGGTGCAGACCTTGCTGCAATATGTAGAGAGGCAGCCATGCATGCACTACGGCGATTTCTCCCCAAGATAAACGTAGATGAGGGTGTCCCAAGTCATATATTGAAGGAGCTGAAGGTAACTAAGGAAGATTTCCAGGAGGCTATGAGAGAGGTTCAGCCATCAGCTATGAGAGAGGTTCTTGTTGAGGTGCCTGAGGTACATTGGGAGGATATTGGAGGATTGAATGATATTAAGGAGAGACTGAGGGAGGCAGTTGAATGGCCTCTTGTGCATCCTGAATACTTTGAGGAGATGGGAATTACTCCACCCAAGGGAACCCTCCTATATGGTCCTCCTGGATGTGGGAAGACATTGTTGGCAAAGGCAGTTGCCACAGAGAGCCAGGCTAATTTCATAACAGTTAAGGGTCCTGAGGTGTTGAGCAAGTGGGTTGGAGAAAGTGAGAGAGCGGTGAGGGAGATCTTTAGGAGGGCTAAACAGGTCGCACCATGTATAATATTCTTCGATGAGATAGATGCGATTGCACCTGAGAGGGGAAGGAGATATGGAGATTCAGGAGTCACAGAGAGAGTTGTCAACCAGTTGCTGACAGAGATGGATGGAATAACTAGGCTTGAAAATGTTATAGTTATTGGTGCGACTAATAGGCCAGATATACTTGACACAGCGTTAGTCAGGCCAGGGAGATTCGATAGGGTGATTTACGTTCCACCACCTGATAAGGAATCCAGAGTAGAGATCTTCAAGGTACATACTAAGAAGATGCCCCTCGCAGATGATGTTAACTTGGATAAATTAGCTGAGATGACTGAGAATTATACAGGTGCGGATATTGAGGCATTATGCAGGGAAGCAGCGATTATAGCACTAAGGGAGAAGGGTGGTCCTACCAAGGTGGAGATGAGGCATTTTAAGGAGGCTATGAGAAGAATTCCGCCCAGCCTTACTAAGGAGGATATGACGAGATACGAGCTTATAAGAAAGAGGTTTCAGAGCCTTCTTGGAGCTGCGGGAGCAGAATATATGAAGGTATAGTGTAGAACGATGGATTTAGAGAGCTTACGAACCCAAGTGGAGAGATTCTACAGAGAGATAGAGAGGGAGTACTATAATAATTGGGCCGGAATAAGCAAGGAACTTCATACTGAGGGAATATTTGAGAGATACAGAGAGCTTTTTGGGCTTGAGCTCATCAAGAAGCTTGCTCTCTTAAGAGAGAAAAATGAAGCCTACTGGAGGTTTTATTCCTTTTCTGTCGGAGGGTATCTGGACAATGAGGTTAAGGAGCTGACAGACAGATATGAAACCCTAGAGAGCAAAATAGAAGTGAGAGTAGGAGATGAGAGAATTCCATATAGAATGATTTCTGTGATTATGAGAAACACCCCGGAGAGGGAGAAGAGATCCTGGATCTATCATGAGATGAATAAGATATTGGATTGGGAGATAAACCCCATACTTGAGGAGAGGATGATGAAACTCCACCGTACTGTGGAAAGGCTGGGATATAGGAATTATAGGGAGCTCTCAGCGGACATATTGGGTGTTGATCTATTTTATGTTAGAGAACTGACGGATAGGCTCAGCATTGAGACGAGGGAGATATACTTTGAGAGGATGGATGACGCACTCCGGAGGAATATTGGAGTACCTCTACAGGAGGCGGAGAAACATGATGTGGCGAGGCTTTTCAGAGCAGTGGAGTTCGATAAGTTCTTTCCAAAGGAAGGATCATTAAAGGCATACTTCAATACCTTAAAGTCGATGGATATAGATCCAGAGGCAGGAGGCAGAATAAAGATAGATCTGGAGGAGAGGGCAAGTAAGACTCCGAGAGCATTCTGTGCACCCATCATAATTCCTGAGGAGATTATGTTGGTGATAAAGCCTCAGGGTGGGGTAGATGACTGGATGGCGCTATTCCACGAGGCTGGGCACAGTCTCCACTATGGGTATACGGATCCAGGGCTTGAAGTGGAGTATAAGAGGATTGGAGATATGGCAGTAACTGAAACATATGCATTCCTCATGGAGTATCTTACACATAACCCATCTTGGCTGATGCTTCATACACACATGGAAAGAAGTAGCCTCAGCAGGTTTTTGGGCTATCAATATCTCTACAAGCTTTTCTTCCTCCGAAGATACTCTGCAAAATTGAGGTATGAAATTGAGCTCCACTCAGAAAAATTAGCTAGAGGGAGGGAGCTCTATACAACTATAATGGAGGATGAGCTGGGTTTTAGACACCCAGGGATACATTACCTAAGGGATATTGATGATTTATTCTATTCAGCACAATATCTCAGAGCATGGATGATGGAGGCAACATTAAGAAGGTTTCTCCAGGAGGAGTACGGAAGCGAATGGTATCACAACAGGAGGGCAGGAGAATTTCTGAGGAGCCTCTGGAGGCTGGGGGATAAACCTCGTGGAATGGATGTTCTACGTACGCTTATAGGAATAGAGCTCGATGTGAGAGATCTCATTAGGGAGCTTAAGGAAGGGTTAGATGATTAC
>NJEE01000082.1 GCA_002255045.1 Candidatus Bathyarchaeota archaeon ex4484_205
AGAGCCTCCTGAACTCTCCTCTCGGCATCTCTGTACTCCTTGATCTCAGGGTACCTGTCAAGAATCTCTACTGCCTTCTCCAGAGCGTCCAAGGAAGTACCCCAGGAAAAGTTGCCAAGGGTAGGAAATAAATATTATCTCACCAGTCTGAAGCCCACCTTGTTAGTATTCTGTGTATCCTTTGGACTTCGTCATCGGATAGGTATTCTCTCACGTGAATGACTGCCAGAAGGTAAGAATCGGTAAAGTAATCTGAGTAGGAACCTCCTCCCATATTTGAAGCCCCTATACAATTCAGAGTGTAATTGTCATTTGAGGGAAGAGTGACAGATCCACTCATAGTGTATGCCTCGCCCCCCCTCATCACTCCAAGATATGTATCTACCGAAGATCCAGGAGTTCCTGCTTCTTGTCTTACATATACGGTGAGTCTATCAGTATTTTCAACGAGGAATCTATTACCTATACCAGAACCATTACAGTCGAATACCCACTGAGGATACGGTCCTGATATTTTATCTCTGTATAAAGCGAAGTAATGTCCTCCACTGCTAGTCGAGAATCTGAGAACGACTTCTATATCATTTGTTTGCGACCCAACAGAGGAAAAATGAGCTATTATTGTATGTCCAGAGCTAAATGTATAGCTGGATGATAGTGATCCCAGATCAACTCTCTTTGAGCCATCCAGATAGAAAGATTGAGCGTATGGCTCTGGACCAGTATATACTACTTCAAGGGAAGGAGAAGCTGTCCCATTCCCTATCCCTGAGCCATTTGCTAGGTTATACACAGTAGTCCCGCTCGCTGTAGCATCAAATAAAAAAAAGGAAATGGATTTGCTCCAGTCGTACTTCTTCCTGAATGCATCCTCTAGGCAAAGTGGATGTGTCAGGTACTTCCTTGCTATCCACAGTCTCTTGTCCAGATCGGAAAAGTAAATTTAGGTCGAATATGTCTCCATTGTAGTTTTTGAAGTATATCTTTCCGTCGGCTTTGAAGTATAGCACACCATTCCCTGATGAAGGATCTCCCGTTCCAGGATCTGCGGTTTGTTCTTTCAGATAATATTTACCTGGCACCTCTCAGTCCCTCTCTGTCTATAAAAAGGACTTCATTCCCATCTGGGTCCAAGAGGACTAATGCGTCGCCACGCTCTGTAAATCTGTAGCCATTCTTGAAGACCAAATCTCCTGCGTATACATCTCCCGAGCACTCCACATTTCCTGTCACGCTTAAGTCTCCACCACAGCTTATGTCTCCAGATGTGGTAAGACTAGCCATGGTGTATGACCCACTAGAATCAATCTTGCTTGGCCCTATTCCTCCGTCTTTTACCTGCAGGTAATGGTTGGTGGTATCTACTTCAAGTGTCGCATTGTCCACTTTATCCTCTAAGTACCCAGCTGTGGGATCTCCAGAGTCTGCTTTTACTTTCTCATCAGTTGTTGAAGGCAGGTCATACCATCCCTTATCTCCTGCGGAATCAGTTCCATAGTATTTGTTAGCCCCAGGGCTTGCAGAATCTCCCACTAGCTGTAACTTGTGGTTTGCGGTATCCACTTCAATCGAATTTTGAACTTTATCTGCTAAGTACCCAGCAGTAGGATCTCCAGAATCGGCCTTTACTTTTTCATCTTGGGCATACGTTAGATCGTATATATCTCCGTCATCGTTTTTGAAGTATACCTTTCCATCACTTTTACAGTATAGGACACCATACCCTGTGGAAGGATCTCCCGTTCCAGGATCTGCGGTTTGTTCTTTCAGATAGAACTTCCCACTTGGCATCTTCTCATACACCTCCACCAGAGAGATAGAACTGTTTTTTTCACCCCCGAATCCTTATACAATTCTTCCAAGGATATTTAAGTCTTTCCTATATTGTGTGTCGGACGAAAAACAGGAAAACAAAATTTAGCATGCGAGAGATAGCTACTCCTCTACTATTTCTATCTTGCAAACTGGCTTCCAGAGGTAGGGAACTGCACCTGGAATTCCATAAATTTCTGTGTATTCTCCTCCTTCTTCTTTAACAAAGAATGCACCGAATTCTTCCAGCTCGGGTTGATTGCCCAGATACTCTTTTATACTAGCCACTTCGAAGTCCTTATCGACGAAAATCAGATCGTCTCTATCCTGCAAATCTGAAACTTTTCCAATACATTTTATGTTCAGATATCTTTTCACCATGGTCATCCCTTTGATACAGGAGAGGAGCTACAAAATAAAGTTTATTTCTAGTTTTGACAAAACACTTGCTGGTGGTCGTATGGGAAAGAAGAGTAAGAAGGAAATAGAAATAGATGAGGAAGAATTGGAAGAATTGATGGACGAGGAAATAGGCATTATACCAACCAAAGAGGAAATCTCCGAGAAACTGGACGAAATCAAGGAAGCACTTCAAAAAGACAAGAACGTCGTAAGAGCTCATGTGATATCTTTTGAATTTGATGATTACAACTGGGATATGTTTGACGATGAAGATCTTGCAGAGATGGTCTTGGAGTTGAGAGACCTTATGGACAAATTAGCGCCATCCTGTGAATTCGGGAGGAAAATGGACTCTGATGAATGCAAGAAGAAAATATCAGAGTTTGAGAAACTCTACGAAAAAATAAAGAAAAAGATTGAAGAGGGCTAACCGAATACTGCTGGTGCTGCTCCTGGCCCTACTTCTCTAGGTGGTACATACTTCCCTCACTTGTGTCTCCTTACTCCAAACTCTCTCAGGTATTTCTGGAACGTGCTGTGTAGCGATTCTAGGTTTACTCCAGCCCTTCTTGCTGCGTCTGCGTATGCACCTCCTACGGCTCCTGGCCCATGCCAAGCTGCCTTACCACAGGCAGCTATTGCTAGCCTTCTGGTGGTTACACCCTCAGGACCCTGTATTGCTGGATTACCCTTTATCTTACAGTACTGGGAGAAAGCAGCCTTCAGAGCTGAGTGTAGCTTGTGGCTACCGAACTTCGGAGACCTCTGTAGCCATACTAGGTCGCTCTTTGGTGAGAACTTACCCTTTCTCCTAGCCCTGAAGAAATACCTGGCAGGTCTTCCAAACACAGTCCTATACCTTCTCCTAGCCATTCATCTCACCTCGGAGGTATCTCAGAACAAACTACAATATAAAGACTACCTACTTTTCAATTTATTGAAACAATATACCATCTCTTTGAAATGGAATATGAGTTCTCTCACGGTTGGGTCTTCCCAATTGACAAATACAACTTTGTATCTTCTTCCTTCGTGCCACACACTCTTCTCTACAACTATTCCATACTTCTTCAGGATTTGGAAAGCATAATACAAGGTTGATTTTGGGAATCCAGTTATTTCACTTATTTCAGAAATGGTGTATCCACCTTCTTCCCCTTCTCCAATGAGAAAATCCAATAAAAAAAGGACGCTAGCCCTGAATATCCCCCTCTTTATTTTTTTCTTCCCCTTTCTCTTCTTTGTTTTCCTCGGCATCTTTAACCCTCAGTACCACGATGTTCTTATCTCTCCTTATTTCCTCCATTCCATACCTGTTCTTGAGCATTGTGACTAGAGCTTTTCCCTCGGTTTCCGCATTTCCAGCCCAAACAACTGTGCATGTTTTAGATTCATCACAAAATAGAACTAGTCCTTTCTTCGAGTATGCGTCTCTTTTTCCCTCCAGTATTTCCTCGTCAATCATTAGAACACCTCTAGGAAGGAAACCACCTCTGGGTAGTGTGCTCCAAATATCACTCCGAGTGTGAAAGCAAATGTAACCGCAGATTTCAAGCTATCGTAATTATCGTTTGGTTTGATTCTCATCTCGATGTCGAGCCACTTTGACCTTATGGTGATGTAATCGTCACCCTCTTCAGCTTCGAGTTCGGATGGATGTATTGGGCAGAGGGAGAATATTTCGAGAATCTTTGGTGAATCAGTGTCTGGCTCTGGCTCAATAGTCTCTATTTCCCCCTTGATGTATAGGGGGGTGGTAATCAGGTTCTCCTTCAAAATTCTTACAAGTTCTTTTTTACTGGCATATCCTAGCTCTCTTGCGACGTTCTCAGGTATGTCATCCACAGGGTATTCCACGACGTCTTCAACAAATATTCTGAAGATTGGAGGGTTTCCAGGTGCAGAGTGTATCAGCACTATATCTCCTTTTTTGACGTTGCCTCCGCTGATCATTATTGATTTCTTGTCTCCCTGTAAGACTTGGACTATTTTTTGGGGTCTCATAACCAAATTGTGGATGGCCATTTAGACCTCCTCGATTTCCTTTATCACCTCTTTTAGGGTCTCTTTCGGAATGAGTCCTACTTTGATTTCGACTGGTTTGCCGTGTCTCACGAACACCAGTGTAGGGACTGATGTTATCTTTATTCTGCTTGGTATCTCTGGTTCTTTACTCACGTCGTGCCTAGCTACAACTATGTCCATTTCGTTTGCCAGTTCTTCGAGTATTGGCTCCATGGCTACACATGGGGCACATGCTGGATGGTAGAAATCTATTATTACCAATTTCTCATGGCTTCTGTTTAACACGTCTCCAAAACCAGCATCTGTCGATTCTATTATTTCTCCCACAATTATCACCAAGTTGAAATTATACAGAGTATTTAAAAAGATTCCTCTGCCATCCAGATGTAGTTCAGTCTTCAGTTTCTTCACACACGAGGACTGGTATCTCTTCTATTCCGATCAGTTTCGCCGCATAAGCCCTGTTTCTTCCCTCCTGTAGTAGGTGTTTGTAGTCTAGAACAGGGAGTGGAAACTTCTCCCCCCTTTCCATTGCCTCTGCATATTTTTTGGAAAGTTCCTTGGAAATAGTTATAAGCATGTATTCTTCCTTTGGAATTCTTTCCCTCATTAGCTCAAGTTGCATTTCGTAGCATCTGTCCAAATATTCGTCTGGAGACATTCTCTCTATACGACATACTATACCCTTTGTTTTCTTGTAATACTCAGGGTGCTCTAGTATTTGGTCGTAATATGACATATCCGTCCTATACTCGAAGACTTCTCTCTCGCTCGACACTATTGGCCACCTCCAAAAGTTGCCAGAATTTTCACTCTCTTCCTACACTCCTCTGGGAGACGGTCAGCTACAGCTTTTACCCATCTTCTGACTTCTGGGTGTTTATCCTTTACCAGCTTCAAGGCAATCTCACACGCACACTCCTCTGGGAGTTCGTCGAGATTAATGGCAACGTTTTTTCTGACAACCCACACATCATCTTCCGCTAATTTTCTGGCAAGTTCGCATGCACATTCTTCTGGGAGCTCATCGAGATTATAGGCAACCCTTTCTCTGACTCTCCATTCATCATCATCTTCCGATAGTTTTCTGGCAAGCTCACACGAACACTCCTCTGGGAGTTTGCCGAGATTATGGGCAACCTCATACCTAATCCATTCATCATCATCTTCCGATAGTTTTCTAGCAAGCTCACATCTACATTCTTCAGGGACTTCGCCGAGATTACGAGCAACATATCTTCTAGCACGTGGATGCTCATCATCCGCTAGTTCTCTAGCTATATCGCATCTGCATTCTGCAGGAACTTCATCAAGACGATAGGCAATTCTTATTCTTTCACTAGGGTATAGACTCTTCGTCTTTCTCCAGGCTTCCTCACAGTTCATCATCACTCCTCCTAGAAAGTTGCCAGAATTTTCACTCTCTTCCTACACTCCTCGGGAAGTTCATCAGATATTCTCCTTACAATTTCTCTGATCAACCTACTCTCGTCCCTTGCTAATGTCAAAGCAACTTCGCAGGCACACTCTCTAGGAAGCCTGCCAAGTTTACGGGCAATTTTGCTTCTAACCTCCCATATTCTATCTTTAGATAATTTTCTGGCAATCTTGCATGCATACTCATCAGAAAGATGGCCAACATGAATGG
>NJEE01000083.1 GCA_002255045.1 Candidatus Bathyarchaeota archaeon ex4484_205
GATGATTATCTAAGAATAGATTTCAATAAAGGTAGGATAGAAAATAAAACAAAGGAGGAAATATACGATTTCAAACCATATCCAAAATTCATAATGGAGATAATTTCCTGTGGAGGAATAGTCAACTACATAAAGAATAATAAGGAATTATGGTGATTAATAGAGAGGAAGAAATCATGCAGATAGAAGTTAGGAAATGTGCATTCTGTGGAGCACAGCTTCAACCCTATGCGAAATTCTGTCCGAATTGTGGCTCACCCGTTCCTGAAGCACATTTAACAAGGAGGATTCAAACCGGAATAACTGGGACACCTCCTCTCGATGAACTTATTGAAGGAGGATTTGAGGAGGGGAAAACATACCTAATTGCAGGAGAAACTGGAACAGGTAAGACAATTTTCAGTTTACAATATTTACTTCACGGGATAAAACTTGGGGAACCAGGAGTATATGTTACGGTAGATGAAAGACCAGAAAGATTGATTAATGACGTTCTAAAATTCGGGTGGAATCTTAAGACTCCTATACAAGAGGGAACTCTCTCGATACCTCCATTAATAGAATATTTCGCCCAGAAGGTTTGGGGTAAGGAGGTGAGTGATATCATTGGTAGTATTGTAGATGCATTAACTGAGGAGTGTGAAAGGGTGGGTGCAGAGAGGTTGGTTATAGACCCAGTAGCACCCCTTGTGGCGACCCATACACATGAATTGGCATGGACAAGAGAATATATTAGGAGTTTAATCTTCGAAATTGAAAATAAATTGGGGACTACAACTATTGTTACTTCAGAGGTTCCTACAGGAGAGCCTACATTGAGCAGATTTGGAGTGGAGGAATTTTTGGCGTCGGGGATAATTGTCTTAGGTTTAATGAGAATGGGAAATAGAATTATCAGAACAATGTATATCCGTAAGATGAGGTGGACGAAGATACAGCCTGCAATTTATGAAGTTGAGATAATAAGAGCGAAAGGGATAGTTATCAAAAGGCTTCTGAGCTAAAGACGGGAACCGCAGTGGTGGCAAAACCTATTCCTAGCCTCATTTCGTGTACCACATCTCGGACAGATTTTATAACCCTCTTCCTCTCTTAATGGATTTCCAGAAGTTTCCACATAAGGAACGGCAGAGGGAACAAGGGTTTCCGTTGAGGGAGAGGAATAGAAAGTTCCTTCAGGATTATTCTGTACAATAGGGGCTTTCCCGCTCGAATAGAGTGGGGCGGACATAGAAAGATTAAATGCCTCTAATTCATCTCTCTCCTTCTTAAGAAGGATAATATCCTCAACAGAGGCTACTTCAGAGAAATCAAGCTCTAAATCAGGAGCATTTGGACGGGCTATTAATAAACCAGCTTTATTATCCCCGGGAATAAAACCAATATCTTTCACACTTCCTACTAATCGGCCTTTACAGTCATAAACAGCCATCCCGAGGAGCTTATCCCGTCGCAATAGACGTTTAATTCCTTCCATAATATTACACCAGATACAAATAAAATAATTCCATTAAGATATTTATAAGATTACCCTTGCTCATTTAATAAATATAAAATTTAAGAAAGTAAAGAAAAAGGATATTATATAACTATTTCCACGCTTTCTTTAATATGATCTGTTAAATCTTTTATGTTAATACTTTTTTTTGAAAAATCTGAAATTATTAAGAAAAATTTGTCAAACTCCTTCTCATACCATCCATAACCATATACAAACCTCTTTCTCAATAGACCATAGGAACAATCAAATGTAAAATAATTTCCCTTGAAGGAGGGGATACACTCAAATCTTTTGAAATTTCTGAATATCTCTCTCCTGAGGAACTTTTTATAGAATTGTTTAAGAGAGAAATTATAATTTTTGATGAGATGAGAAAAAATGGAGAACCACTCGAAAAAGATAAAATCAAAGTCAGATCTCAGACAGATATATGAATTTCCCACCAGGAATTTCCTGGAGTAGGGATAAAAATCTACAGGAAAATCTACAGCAACATCCAGGAAAGTTAATTTATAGAATCTATTAAATGGATGACAAACAAAATTCTCAATTATCTCCCTGTAGTCTGAGAAAGCCTCTCCATCAGGAAGGAAGAGAGAGAGGATGAAGGACCTTTTTTCTGCACCACAATACCATGCAAGGATAAGTCTACTGGAGCCTCCTTCTTTCCAAACCTCATAATAAGCTCTATGATCATTCACTTTTAATTCACCCTTCCTAAATATCTGGAAAGGAAACTTGTATTTAGAGGAACTGGCAACCGTTTTCTTAAACCTATACAGAAGCATGGAACCGGAGGGGGGTATTCTTGAGTTGCTTCTTTCCCATTTAACTTCCATACGTAAACTCCTTTCATCCTCCAAACGAATATAGGAAGATTTTTGCTCAGTTTTCTCAGCCGAGAGAGACCAGGATCTAGGAATAATGGTACGGAACCCAAACCATCCGAATTCCTTAAACTCCACTTCTTAATATGTTAAAAGGAAGAGAAATAAAAATAAATTTAGAGGCTTCCATTGAGAAGGCAGCAAGTTGAAGATACCGAATTACGTAATAGAAACAGCTGAAAGTATCCGTATAATGGAGGTTCGTGGAGCTAGTCTCATTGCGCGTACTGCCGCTAAAGTGCTAAAAGAGGCAGCTGACGATTTCAGAGGGAAAGGCAAGGAAGAGTTTATAGAATATCTCAGAGAGGTTGCTCGTATTCTTTTAGAGACGAGACCTACTGCAGTATCTCTTCCCAATGCTATACACTATATAATGAGAGGAGCTGAAAGAGGATATAAGAGGGATTTCTCGCTTGAGGAATTGAGAGACCTTGTCAGGGAAAGGGCTGAGACATTTATTAGAGAGGCCATAGAGGCTACTGAGAGAGCAAGCTCTTTGGCTGCTCAGCACATAGGCAAAGTTCAGAGAATAATGACACATTGCCACAGCACAGCAGCAGTAAATACCATTTTGAAGATAGCTGAGAATAGGAGTAGAATAATAGTCTATGTCAAGGAGACAAGGCCACGTTATCAGGGGAGAATAACTATGAGACAGCTATCATCCTATTCAAATATAGAAGTAAGGTTCATAGTGGACTCAGCTGCAGCATATTACATGAAGGATGTTGATGTCGTTATCGTGGGAGCAGATGCAATAACTCCCGACGGATACCTCTTTAATAAAGTAGGAACCTTCATGCTGGCAATAACTGCAGATGATTTCAATGTACCTTTCTATACTGTAGCAGAACATTATAAACTTGCAGTTGATAAAAAGAGTTGGCGAGATATAGTGGTAGAGATGAGACCAATAGAAGAAGTCATAGAACCAAAGGAATTACCAAACAATGTAAAAGTACTAAATCCATCCTTCGACATAACACCACCCAGTTATCTCACAGGCATAATTACTAACAAGGGAATTATAGAGAAGCCTGTAACACAACATGTAGCGGAGTTTTTCAGCAAATTCTCCATGAAATAGAAATTTAATAAAATAAAGAACAATAAGAATAAATAGGTGTATTAAGACGAGAGAGACCATTGAACTACCACTTCATAGTGGCAAGGCACCCGAATGGTTAACAAACAGAATGAAAAAACTGGCAAGACACATAGTTAAGATAATAACAGAGGAGAAGGGGGGAATGAGATTCTTTGAGATGCTCTCCGATCCACTATGGTTTCAGGCCTTCTCATGTTTACTTGGATATGACTGGCATAGTAGCGGAACCACTACAGTAACTACAGCAGTCCTAAAAGATGTATTAAGAAATCTGAATTTAGGGATAAAAGTTGCTGGAGGGAAAGGCAAAAGAAGTTTAAAAACACCGGAAGAGATCGATTCGGAAGCGAAGAATGAAGAGGTTGCAAATAAGTTGAAATATATATCAAGAGTAGTAGCCAAAGTAGATAATGCCGTATTACAAGACCATCATCAACTTTATCACCACACAATTTTCTTTATAGATGATAAAAAATGGTGTATCATCCAGCAAGGTATGAACACTCAATTAAGGACCGCACGAAGATATCACTGGCTATCTACCAAATTAAGGAGTTTTGTAGAAGAGCCTCACACGGGTATTTTAGGAGACACCGTCCTTGAAAGTGTTATAGATATGACGGCCCACAGAAGTAGAGAAGCACGTAAGTTATCGGTGGATCTTGTAAAGGAGGGGCCTACCAGAATAAGAAATGATCTTGAAATGATAAAAAGTAGAGGTTTAAGAAAACTTACCGAGTGGTTTGAAAAAGAGAGGTATTTAAGGTTAAGAATATACAGACCTGTTGATGAGGCTAGAGTCGACTGGAAAGCTCTAAAAGAAGCATATGAGAGGGATATCTCCAACTATCAAGAGCTAGTAGCCATAAGAGGAATAGGACCTGCAACAATCAAAAGTTTGGCCCTTATAGGTGAATTGATATATAATGTTGAGGTAAGTAGAAGAGACCCTATAAAGTTCTCTTTTGCATTTGGAGGGAAAGACGGAATTCCTTACCCTGTGAACAGGCGGAGGATGGATAGAGTAATAAAGATTTTGGAGGAGGCTGTGGAGGAGATGGAAACGGGGAGGAGGGAAAAAATAAAGCTACTTAGTAATCTAAGCAAGATTGAAACAGGACTAAGGTATGGGGAGGGAGTGTTCTTTATCGGCTGACCATATTAAGCAGCTGGAATTTGAGGGAATATATCTTTACAGCACCTGTTGAGTCCCTCTGGTCGAAACCTGTACGCTTGATTGAACGGAGCTCTGGCCTGAATAGGGATGAGTCAGAGCTACGTTCCATTATTCGGATATTCCCCTTGTACAGTTGAATCTTATATTCACCATTAACGTGCCTCTGAGTTGCATCATTGAAGGTGTCTATGTCCTTACGAAGTGGGTGCAACCACATCCCGTGATAGACAAGATATGACCAAATTGAGTCCAGGGTCCATTTCAGTTGAAGCTCCTCTTTTGTAAGGGTCAATTGCTCCAAATCCTTATGTAAATGCAAAAGTATAGTTGCGGCTGGTGCTTCATATAGTTCCCGTGATTTTAATCCTATTATGCCATCCTCCAGAATATCTATCTCACCCACACCATTT
>NJEE01000111.1 GCA_002255045.1 Candidatus Bathyarchaeota archaeon ex4484_205
CTTTTCACTCCGAATATCTCCTTTAGTAAGTCTCTTGCCTCGTTATAGATAGATAAGAACTCCTCGTCCCATATGTCATCTGCTGGACTAATCATCTCCTTTAATGCTCTTGGATTGGTCTCAGACGGACCCGGAGAGAACATTATATGGCCAAGTCTTTATCCACTAGAAAAGAGAAACACATTCGTATTAGCCTTGCTATCAAAGAGGAAGAAGTGGCTCCATCCAGAGATAAGGAATGAGGAAGTGAAAAAGATATGTATGGAGGGAAATGGTGGTAAGCCATTCTTAACCCCAATTGGGAGGAGAGATCTAAGAGGAGCATTCGGGGTAAAATTACACCCAATGCTCCAAGGAATAGATCCATCTTCTGAGTTTCTCAGACCAATATACGAGTGGTGTCAAGAGGAAATGGCACCTCTGATAGTACACTTGGGCTTCTCCAGACGGGGAGATCTCAGATTCTCTGATCCCCTTTTAATAGATCCAATAGCATCGGAATACGACTTCCCAATAATATTGGCTCATATGGGGTCTAGCAGAGGATTTCTCTGGGAAAAATCAAAGATGGTCACTTTAAAGAACGATAACATAATCTTAGAAACTTCTTGGGCACCAAAAGAAGTAATAAAAGATGCTCTGGATGAATTTGGGGCAGATAGAATAATTTTTGGATCAGATTATCCGTTTAGAAATCCAATAGAAGAATTAAGGAAAGTTTTGGAAATCATAGGAAGTTTCAGAGAGTCTCATGGAACCCATAGGGGAAGTGAGCTTCAATCCGATGGAAGAGAGAGGAGCAGTAGTGATAATAGATGACCACACTAGAGACACACCAGTGAAGAAAGTGCTCGACCTCATGAAACCTAGAGAGATTCTACAGTTTCATAATCCTAGGAAAGTAGTTTACATAGGAGAAACTTCTTTTGGGACACCAATTTACTTAAACGAATCCCTCCTAGGAAGAAGGATAATAGGAATAGGGTCCATAAGGCCACACAATATATTCGGATGGAGCGGGGGCTCGAAAATAGTTCTGCCTGGACTCGCTTCTCTGGAAACCATTGAAAAAAATCACCAATTGGTCGAAGACAAATCGAGAATATTTGAGTTGAGCTCTCCATCCAGATTGGATTCGGAAGAATCTCTCTCAATTTTAATAGAGGAGTTTGGTAGCGAGTTCTTTCTAGTGAATTTCTCACAAAAGTGGAGAGAGTGGTGATTTCCTCGTATCCATTCGATGAGAGCCTTTGGCAAGCGGGAAAAGCTTTGTACATAGCTGAGCTCCTATCTGAAAGTGAAATAATTCTGGTCTCCTCGATGAGTGAAATAGGACCAAGGGATTTCGAGGAAGCTATGCTTTCTGAAGACCCTTGGGAGAAGGGACCACTTTATGGGACAGTCTCATCTATGCTTAGAAGGATATTCGAGGAATACGAGGTAAGTTTCGTGTCTAGGATTCCCGAGAAACTACTCAGAGAGATGGGGGTTAATGGTTTAAAACCAGAAGAGTTGAGAAACTTGCCTGCTGACCTAGCCATAGACAGAGGTTGCGACCTAATACTAAAGGAGGTGTCCCCTTGAAAGTAGTACCTGGTTCAGCCTCCCAGACACTCTCCTATGAAATATCGAGGAGTGGGGGATTAGACCTCCTAGAGGTAGAGAGAAGAGTATTCCCAGACGGAGAACTCCTAGTCAGAATAAAAGACGAGGAGGAAGTCTCAGGAGAAGAGATCTTGGTGGTTCAATCTACACCATATCCTCAGGAGAGAAACCTAATGGAGTTACTTCAACTAATAGATTCCTCCATATCAATGGGCGCGGAAAGAGTAATAGCTCTTGTACCCTATCTGTGTTACTCTAGGCAAGACAAGAGATTCAGGCAAGGAGAACCGTTGTCATCTAGGATAGTCGTAGATAGTATTTTCTCGGCTGGAGCAGATGAATTAATTACAGTGAATATACACGAGGAGGGAATACTCAGAGGTAAGAGAGCCAAAAGCCTGAGAGCAGAACCAGAGATAGGAAGATACTTCTCCGGAAAGTTAGACGATCCGTTGGTGTTGGCACCAGATAAAGGAGCAAGCGAAAGCAGTTTCTAAAGAGATAAAATCAGATTATTCTTACCTAGAGAAGGAGAGGAACTTAGAAACTGGAGAAATATCAGTGAAAGGAGAGGTAAATGCTGAAGGAAGAGACGTTCTCATAGTAGACAAGGATTTCAGAGAGCATGGGAGCCAAAAGGATAATGGTGTCCTGTATTCATCCTGTTCTAGTACAAGACGCTCTCCTTAGGATATACTCCTCCGGAGTTGAGAGAGTGGTCTCGACTAATACAATAGAAAGAGAAGTCAGTGAAATTTCGATACATGAGTTAATCCTAAGGGAATTAGTAAGGTGATGTATTGCACATAGTTCTTTTATCTGGGGAACACAACACTCTTCCCAAGTCGGAGCTCTTAAGAGTGCTAGAGGCAGAATTCGATGGATTCCATCTGGAGTTCAGTGGGAGAATTGCCATAGTGGATGGTCTCTCGAACGAAGATTGGCACTTTATTGGAGAAAGATTGGCACTTTCTCATTTTATATCTGAGCTAATATTCGTCTGTAGAGCGAGTGAGGATGAAATACTAAATCTATCTAAAGAAGTTTCTCCAGAAGGAACTTATTCAATTAGAATAAAGAGAATAGGCGGAGCTAAGAAGATGAACAAGATAGAATCAAGGATCGGAGAGAAAATAGGTGGGAGAGTGAACTTAACGAATCCCCAAGAGAGATACATAGGACTAGTCCAAGGAGATACGTTCTACTTTTCTAAATTAGTTAGGGAGATCAAAAGAGGTGAATTCGAGAAAAGAAGACCCCATCTAAGACCGTTTTTTCATCCAGGGTCTTTGCACCCTAGATTAGCGAGAGCTCTAGTTAACCTAAGTGGATGCGTGAAGGGAGAAATGATATTGGATCCATTTTGTGGAACTGGCGGATTCCTCATAGAAGCTGGACTGATCGGAGTGTATCCAGTGGGAATAGATATAGACGAGAGAATGCTTAAAGGCACTAGGAAGAACCTCCTATTTTACGGAATTAAGAGATTTCACTTGACTAAAGGAGACGCTAGGAGATTACCCATTGATCCAGAGGGAATGAGAGTAGTTTGTGACCCTCCGTATGGCCTCTCTACAATTCGTCCCGAGAACATAATAGAGTTATACGAACGATCCTTGGAGGAGCTCTCATCTGCTAAGAGAATTGTAACAATGGCTCCTGTTACGATTAAACTAGAGGAGAAAGCAGAAGAGATAGGACTAAATGTACTAGAGAAACACTTCCAAGTAGTTCACGACAACCTGAGCAGATTCATATAGAGCGTCCCCACTAGGAATAGGGGAATGCCCGCAATAGCTCTTAAGACAGAGAAGGAGATAATTTTACTGGATTGCGGTGAGGGAACACAGAGACAAATGATAATTTCCAAGACTAGTTACATGAAAGTCAAGAGGATATTCATTTCCCACATGCACGCACTCTGATACAAACGATGTCTCTCTTCGGAAGGGAAGAGAAGCTAGAGATATATGGTCCACAGAAAATAGAAGAAGAGATGGATAAATTGTTCTCAGTGGGCCACCCGATAATAGACTTCGAAGTAGAGAGTTTCAGTGTGTCAGACGGGGAAAAAATTAGTTTTGGGGAATATTCAATGGAGTTCATCGAGGTAGATCACTCTGTACCTACTTTGGCAGTTAAGATCAAGGGAAAAGACAAACCGGGCAGATTGAAAGTGGAGAAATTACTAGATCTCGGAATAAAGCCAGGGCCTATTTACGCTAGGATAAAGAGAGGAGAAGACTTCTATTACAACGGTATGCTCATAAGATCTAGGGATTTCCTAGGACCACCCAAGAAGGGCCCAACGATAGTTTATTCAGGTGATACTAGGCCTATGGAAGAAATGATCGATTTCTCTAGGAAAGCGCATCTATTAATACACGAGGCTACTTTTCCCGATGAAGAAGCAGATAAGGCGTATGAGAGTTACCACACTACGCCCTCACAAGCAATAGAGATAGCTAAGGAGGCAGGGGTCAAGGCTCTGGCCCTAACTCATATAAGTCCGAGGAACAAGTCATTGGAGAGGAGAGAGGAAGACTACAAAAAGGAGTTTCCGAGCCTAATCATCGCTAAAGACCTAATGAAGTTATGGATAGCGGGAGAGGAGATCAGTTATGAAGATATTAGCCATACACGCTGATAGGTTCAGATTCACCCCACTCCAGAAAGGAGAATTCCACGAAGAGTACTATGGAGGGAGCAAAGAAGTACAAGACGTTTTGGTACTCTTCACTTGCATAGAGGATCAAGACGAGGTTTACAGCGAAAGAGAACTAGCCAAGGTATATTCGGATGAGGTGGAGTCGATTCTCAGTAAGATGGGAGCCAAGATCAATAGAATACTGATATATCCCTACGCTCACTTAAGCAATTCCTTGGCATCTCTTTCTTTTTCCATGAAAGTCTTCCCTGAATTAGAAACTGAGATGAAAAACAGAGGATACGAAGTGATAAGAGCTCCTTTTGGATGGTACAAGTCAAAAGAGAGAAGAGAGGTCAATAAGGAGTTCAAGATAATTCTCAACGGAGAGGTCTTCGATATATCAGAGTTCGACTTAAAGGGAGACTTCGAGAAGCTAGTCAAATCGGAATTAAAAGAGAAAGAAGAAGAGGAGAGAAAAGAAGTGAAACTAATTAGAGAGAAAGAAATAGCTTGGTATGAGGAGACCTCTGACGTAGGGCACCTCAAGTGGTTCCCAAAGGGAAAACTGATGAGAGACTTAATTTACGACTACGTCTTATCGATAATTCCCGAAGCCTATCCGGTTGAAACGCCGATTATGTACGACCTAGGACTCAAGGAGATAAGGGAACACGCAGACAAATTCGGAGAGAGACAATATAGGTTCAAAGCCGGGAAGAGAGAAGTAATGCTTAGGTTTGCGGCTTGTTTTGGACAATTCATGCTCATTAGAGATACTTTTCTAAATTGGAAGGACCTACCATTAAGGATTTACGAATATTCCACCTACTCATTTAGATTCGAGCAGAGAGGGGAAGTAGTAGGTCTGAAAAGACTCAGGGCTTTCACCATGCCAGACATGCACACGATTTGCAGAGATATGGATCAAGCAAGAGAGGAATTCCTGAGACAGGTGAAACTATGTTTGAGAGTAGAGAAGGATCTAAATCTGGATTTTCAGGTAGTTCTAAGGGTAACTAGTGACTTCCTAAAAGAAAACATGGAATTCATCAGTAAAATATCCAGGGAGATAAGAAGACCGATACTTCTAGAGATTCTAGAGAAGAGAACTCACTATTGGGATTGTAAAATAGACTTCGCACAAATAGATTCACTAGGAAGACCCATAGAAGATTCCACAGTACAGATAGATGTAGAATCAGGGGAAAGATTTGGAATTAGGTTCCAAGACGAGAGCGGAGAAATGAGAGTACCAATAATATTGCACTTCAGCCCCACTGGAAGCGTAGAGAGAGCAATATGTTCTATGATGGAGAGAGTCTGGAAATTAAAGGAGGAGAAGAAATTACTTCCGACCCTTCCAACTTGGATATCCCCAATACAAGTGAGAGTAATACCAGTTTCTGAGAAACATCTAGAAAAAGCGATTGAAATAGCTGAGAGAATCTCTGAAAACAACATAAGAGTAGATGTTGACGATAGGAATGAGACCCTTTCTAAGAGAATGAGGGACTCCCAGAGGGAGTGGATACCATACGTGGTAGTAATAGGAGACCGAGAAAT
>NJEE01000084.1 GCA_002255045.1 Candidatus Bathyarchaeota archaeon ex4484_205
TTAGGAAAATCAAAGACGTCAAATTAGCATATCACGTACTTTTCTCATTGATTGAACCACTTTGGTTCGAAAAGACCGGAAGCATAGGTCCAGCGGACACTAGAGTGCCCAATCACTCCATATTCGACCACCTCTATGCCACAGCCTCTATGATCAACTGGACCGCTACTGGGAAAAATGAGGAAGAGGGACTCATGATTGCCATAGATTTGGCTGGAATACAGAGTCTGGTAAAGTCTGCTAGGAAATTGAGTGACTACTGGGCTGGAAGCTGGCTAGTCTCAGCCCTAGCATGGGCTTTAGTTAGAGAATTCGTTGAGGAATACGGGCCAGACGTCTTGGTAGTTCCAACGGCTAGGTCTAATCCATTTTACTACTACTGGATCAAGAAGAAGCTGGAAGACAATGGAATAAAGATAAAACAACTAGAAAATATTTGCAAGAAGATACTTCCAGAAGGATGGCCGAAGCATCCGGTCATTCCAGGAACCATTACCCTGATCATACCGAAGAGAGGAGAGGATCTAAGGGAGAAGCTAAAGAAGAAATATGTCGATTCATGGAGCGAGATCGTCGATGATATATACGAAAGACTTACTGATGAATTGAATAAAGACAATCTGAGTAAAGAGAAATACAAAGAGAAAATCAGAAAATTACTGTTCATCGTCAGGGAGGCGCCACCTCTCAGGCTAAGGACGTTTTGCCTAGACTTATCTGAAGAAAAGAGGAAACTGTCAGGAATCGGACTTAAAGAGTATCCAGATACCGAGACTGTCGGGAGAAAACTCATTTACCACCACATGTTCACGAACCTCATAAGACTCACTCCCAAAGAATCCGTATCTTTCTCTCCAGGGGTTGAAGTGGATTGGGAGATCACCGAAAGCGGAAAATACGAGATTTGCTCTTGCTGTTCTCAACTACCAGCTGTTATAAGGAGACCAAGGGGAGAGAACAAATTAGAGATACTAGAGGAGAGTGGATACGAATCACTTACTGACGATGAAAAGAGTATCCACTTCATAAGAGAAGGAGAGGGTTTGTGTCCCTACTGTCTGATCAAGAGAGTGATCCCGAAGGCCATAGAGAGGGTCTCGAAAACTCTCTTGGGATATCCAGTGAAAGGAATTGACCTAGTCTTCCCTTCTACTGGGGACATGGCTTCCCTTCATGCCAAGATCAAGCTAATGGAGAAATCATCCGAAATTAAGGAAGTAAATGAATTCTTTAGAGAAGTAGCAAAGTTCCCAGATCTTCTTAGGAGAGTAATTGGCAAAGAGGAATTGGCTCCGCACCTCCTAAAATCGAAGTACGAAGAAGTTTCAAAAGGAATAGAGAGAGAAGAAACAAAAGATCTAATTGGATTTATCGTAAAAAACGAGTCAGAGGACATATTCTTAGACACAGAAATGGGAATTAAGGTTAGAAAACTAATAGAAGAGAAATTGCTCAAAAATAAATTGGTGAAACTCGGCATAGAGCCGAAGAGATACTACGCCATTGTGTTGGCAGATGGGGATTACATGGGAGAAATCCTAGTGGGCAATCCCCCAGCAATTAAGGACCTCGAGGATTATTATAAGGAGTTGTATCATCGTGATGGTGAAAACGGAGCAGGGGAATTCAGGGAACCATCTAAAAACATTGAAGAACTAATAAAAGAGCTATCTAGCAACATAAAGGGAATTAAAGAAGAATACGAAAAATGGATCAGGAGGGGAGGGAAGTGGTACCCTGAGATCAAATTCATAGTTTCCCCGAGCTATCACTTCACTATATCTAGGGCGTTGATGGAGGCGGCACTCCAAGACATTAGCTTGGCTAACGATTACGGAGGCTTTGTAGTCTATGCCGGAGGCGATGATCTTCAAATGGTTCTACCAGTCTTCTGGCCAGAAGAAGACAGCTATTCTATGTTATTGGAAATAATAAGGAGAAGTAGGAGGAACTACTGGGCTCTAGACTCACCTTTTACTGGATTCCATCTGGGAATTAGTGTGGTACCAGCTATGATGGGGGCAGGGAGAAGATATGGGGTTAGAATAGCCCACTACCACGATCCCATGAAGGGAGAAATAGAAATGGCTAGGAAGTCCGAAGAATTAGCTGGAAAAATTGAAGGGAAGGATTCAACTATACTCTCATATGGAAGAGGAGCACATCCGGAACTCTCCGTAATAAAGAACTTCTACGACGGAAAGGAGGAGAAATCCGTTTGCAAGTCACACCAAATCTTGAACGGGATATTAAAAGACATAAGGAGGGGAAAATTCTCCCACTCCCTAATCTATGACGTAAAGGAGAATAAGGAAGTGATAAACGAAGCTAGTTCTGTGAACACGGAACTCTCGAGGAAACTCTTAGAGAAGATATTCAAGAGAAATTACTATGAGAAAGATGATTCTTGGAAGGATACGATTATGGAGCTCATCAAACGTACAGAGGAAATTAAATGGAGAGAAAAAGGAAATAAATTAGAGAAGGAGTGGCCCATACTCTTAGCACTTTACTCCGTGGGAATTATACTCGACGGAGTAAGGTAGGTGGTCCCCATGTGGAGATCTCTTAAATTCAGACCGATCGGTCCCCTTGCCCTCAGGGGTCCTGGGGAGATATCCACGGGCTTTCATTTAGGACACATTCCACTACCCCTTCCTTCTACCTTGATAGGATCAATTTCTGCTGTAGGATGGCACTTGTCGGGGAGAACTCCTAGTACTAGTAATAAAATAGAGAGAATTTTGATAAACGTTAAGAAAGCCCTTAATTGCAAGGTCAAATGCATTAGAGGTCCCTATTTACGCTATGGGGGTGAGTGGCACATCTGGGCGGGGTCGGGAGTAGTTAACCTAAACCCTGATGGAATTCGGGAATGGATAAATAGACAGAATAAGGGCGAAAGACCAGGAAAGAGAGCAAAAGAGATTGAGAAGTATGACCACTATCCCAAGGAACTATCTATAAAGGAAGATGGACCGATAGCAGTGTATAATAGGACTAGCGCCTCGTTGGACAGAAAGAGAAAAGTGGTGAAATTTGAAGGAGGGGCATTGTTCACTGTTCCTTACGTTGACTTCAATGGAGAGATAATATTGGACTTCAACTGCGATAGTGATGAAGAAATGAATTACGATAGAGAATTCGTCGTGAGGTTGGGTGGAGAGAGTAGAATATCTAGAGTGTCCATTGAGAAAGGAGGAGGACTGTATAACAAGTTAGAAGAGATTTGGAGGGACAGGGACGGGGGAGAATGCATTGCAGTTTTGGCATCTCTGATGCTCTTAGAGGACAAAATCTCCGAAGTTGGAGATCTCATAAAACTTCTGGAGAAGGAATTCAATGGATCATCAGCTAGCTTTAAAGATGAAATATATTCGGTTCACCCGAGAGTCAGAGTAGAGGTAATTAACTTTTACCCAGGATACGATGAGGTAATGAATAAAAAGGAGAAAATGATAAAAGCAATACTTCCAGGAGCAGCGTTCCCCCTAGAAGTTAGAGATTGGAGAAAGGTGTATTCCAATGGAATAGGGAAATTCAGGGAAATTGGATATGGTACCGTAGTACCAATACCATTTTGATTTTTACTTCTTCTCTCTTCCTGTTCGATCATCTTACATCTACTTCAATTGTTGATTGAGAACATAAACATTGACTAAATCGTGGACACTCTGGAGTTCCTTCAAAACAGAAGGAATTTTATGCAGTAAACCGCTTAGTAAATGTAAGGGGGAATCCAAGTGGGAAACGATGATATGAGAAGAATATTGATTACGACTTGGGGATCTCCCTTCGGATGGAGCAGAGTCAGATATCACTACGAAGGATCAGAGAGGGAGAGTTACGACACCTTACCCCTCCTAAAAGACGTGTTAGACCCGCATGACACAATTGTGATTGTTTTGGATACTCTAGCGAATTGGAGAGGAAGTGACGGAGAACCTCCAATTGAGGAGAAGAATTTCTCGAATTACTCAGAAGTCAAGGAAGACATCGAGAATAGAATAAATTACTTCATCGAAAATAAGTTAGAGATGAATCCAAGAGAAATAAAACTAATAATAGCTCCAGGGGTGGGTAACTTCAGTAATTTGCGAGTCTCGGGAAATATGATGGATTACTACTACTTCGTTACATACGAGCTGGCTAGATTACTCCCCAATGAGGACATGGAGGTTTATCTAGATTTAACTCATGGGATGAACTTCATGCCGGTTCTCACGTATAGAGCTTTGTCTTCTCTGCTGAGCCTAGCGTCTTACGTAAGGAGTGTGAGGCTAAAAGTGTTGAATTCAGAGCCGTATCAATCGGAAGTGGAGAAGCTGATAGTATGGGAAGTGGAGAATAGGGAGGTAAAGCCTGAAATAACACTGACTAACATAGTAACAAAAGATGAGAGATACAGAAAAGCCAGTGCCTTCCTCAGTTCAATAGCGAATGGGTTTCCCTTAGCGCTTCTAACTTTTTGTCCCACTCAGCAAGACGTTAGAAATAAAATTGAGGAGAAGTTGAAGGAATTCAATTCAAAAATCAAGGCAGAAGGAACGAAAATAGAAAGGAAATCCAAATTGGATCAGGACTTCGAAGTCTTATCGAAGACATACTACCTACTCAGAGTCCTAAATTCAATAAAAGAACTCAGAGAGTTGTTTAGAACATGGAGAGAATATCAAGAGGTAGAATTACGTGGGCTCAGAGAGATATCGGAGATAATTTTCGGTAGATTGCCTAGGATAGGTATAATAGTTAGGAGAGAAATCGAAGAGCTAGAGAGAAGGCTGTTCACGCGTAGTGGAGTACCAATAAACGATCTGAGCAACAGGTGGAGACTCCTTTGTGATCTCCCCACTTTCCCAGAAGTGGGTGATGGAGAGTGTATAGGTGAGGATAGAGAAATTACCGAGGGAGATGTGAGAAACTTCATAGCCCATTCTGGATTCGAACATAGAGTGACTCAAGCCCGTCGTGCTTCCCACGGAAGAGTAAAACTTAAGTATCGCAATACGAGA
>NJEE01000085.1 GCA_002255045.1 Candidatus Bathyarchaeota archaeon ex4484_205
GCTCCTCCTCTATCCCTCCCGTGATTCCTGTGAGTGCTAACACCCTCAACTTCCCTTCGCCTCCCTAAACAAGGGGTAAAGCTGGTCTCTGAACGCTTCTCCTAGTCTTCTCCATCAACTGGGCAACCTTCGCCTCTATTTCCTTCGCCTCCTCAAGCAAGGGTTTGATGTCAACTCCTAGGTTTAGTGCTCTATTTAATACCTCCACAAGCTTTGAAGCTGCTGCAGCATCAGGATAATTGGAGTGGGCCTCTGCCATAATTAAGAGGGTTGGAATATCTCTCTTTTCTCCTTCAAGAAGCATGGCCGTAGGCATCCCGACAATAGTCCCGAACTCTATTCTCTTAATTTTGAAGTCATCAAGTATCTTTAAGGCACCTTGACTTGAGGCTGCACCCACTACTATTCTCTCACCCTCCTCCCTCTCTCTTCTCATCCTTGCAATACCTGCAAGAGAGATCATCAATATTACATTCTTGGAAGCCACCCAGTCGACGAGGCTCTTAGCCAAAGCGTTCGCATATTTAAGTTCAATAGGTATATCTGAAACAACAACGATAAGTCCACTATTTGCATGTATCCTGACGGGGTGAACTATTCTTCCATCTCGTAACCCTATTAATGGTGGTATGGCCTCTGATTCTATGTATGCTATCTCTTTAAGCTTTAAGGTGGAAACAATGTGATTGACAGCTATGGTCCCTGCTAGACCAACGCCAGGAAACCCCTCAATAAGGACTGGTTTCTCATACTTCAACCCCTCTATTTCCACAACTCTAAAACTCATTTCTCATCACATCACTAATATTCCTCTGCATACAGTTCCTTCCCTGGGATGTAAAACTTTCTGCCACCATAATGAAGGATAGGGGTAAACTCCTCCCTAGCTATGTGTTCCTCAACAACCCTGCCCACTACGATCCAATGGTCACCATACTCCTCCATCCCTTCTACAACACATTCCAGTTGAATGGGTGACTTAGCGACACGCGGAGGCCTAACTCTATTGCTAGGCAAGATTTCCAGTTTCAGTACCTCAAACTTGTTTGTATCTCTCCCTGAAAGTATTCCTGCAACCCAGACTTCCCTCAGCATATTCTCATCTGCGACGTTGAGAACGAACTCTGGCACCTCCTTCAGATTGCTATAAGTGTGTCTTCGGGGAGATACTGCAAATGCGATGTATTTAGGTTGCATACTAACAGGCATTACAAAGCTAAATGTTGCAACATCAGGTTTACCTGTAGAATCAACGGTTGTTATGAGCACGGTAGGTCTAGGATAAATCTCTTCACCTATTCTCATATCACATTATAACTTGCGTGATAATCATTTATCTTTATCCTCAAAGTCGTAAAGAAGTGTGGAGAACTTCCTAGAGGAGATTCTGCTTAACAAGGATTATATCCTCTTCGATGGAGCTATGGGTACCTATCTCTATTCGAGAGGTGTTCCAATCGGTTCATCGACTATGGAGATCAATCTCTCAAATCCAAGCCTAATCAGAAAGATACATGAAGAATATATCAATGCAGGCGTTGACATAATAAAAACTAACACTTGGAGTGCAAATTACTCAAAACTCTCTCAGTATAACCTCGAAAATAAAGTGTATGAAATAAACTTTAGGGCAGCTGAGATCGCGAATGAGGCCTCCAAAGGAAGGGTGCTCATAGCAGCTTCCATAGGTCCCCTCAGCAAGACTGTCGAACCATTGGGAGGTATGAAGAGAAATATCGCATATCAGATCTTTAGAGAGCAGCTCATCCCTCTTTTAGATGCAGGTGTAGACTTGATACTTCTAGAGACTTTCCAGAACCTCGATGAACTCCTATTGGCGTTGAAGGTAGCAAAGGAAATGTCAAATATCCCAGTCATACCACAGATGACATTTCCGAATGGGTTCTCCACAATTTATGGTTATAGTGTAATGGATTTTGCGAAGACCCTGGAGAATGAGGAAGTATTTGCTATAGGTGTCAACTGTGGATTAGGACCTTGGCATTTGCTCAAGAGTATAGAAATATTGAGAAGCTATACCTCACATCACATTTCTGCCCAACCTAATGCAGGTGTTCCAAAGTTTTTAGGTGACACCCTGTATTATCCTACAGATCCTTTACACTTCTCAGAGTATGGAATCCATTACTACAGATTGGGTGTGAGGATTCTCGGAGGGTGCTGTGGAACAACTCAGAAACACATTGCTGAACTGTACTCAAAGTTAAGTATGAAAAGACCGAAAGAGATGGTTATCCCCAAGCTGAAGCCCGAGGTGGAGATGAAGGAATGGACCCCCACCCTTTTACAGTCTTCTCTGAAGAAGTTTTTCACAATCCTCGTGGAAGTGGATCCTCCAAGGCGTCTCTCATTGTCAAAAATCTTCCGTGCCCTTATGAAATTGAGGGCTGCAGGAGTGGATGCCATAAATATAGGAGATAACCCCCTCGCAAAACCTAGGATAAACTCTATAGTTTTCGCCCATCTGGTTATGGAGAATCTCGGTTTAGAAACTGTTGCCCATTTCAGATGTAGAGATAAGAACCTCTTAGCAATCATTTCTGATCTAAAATCTGCTCATATCCTGGGTGTCAGAAATATTGTAGTCCTGACAGGCGACCCAATCTCGATCGGAGAGTATCCCCATGTCACACCAGTAATGGACATAGGTGCAACAGGAGTCATAAAGCTCATGAGTATGATGAACCGAGGGCAAATGCCAGATGGATCCCTACTAGGGGAATCAACATCCTTCTATATTGGTTCCGTTGTGAATCCTAACGCCAAGAACCTCATGAAGGAAATAAGACTACTAAAGAAAAAAGTCAAATTTGGCGCCAGGTATGTCCTAACTCAACCAATATTCCAAACTGAAAAGCTGAAAAGATTTATCAAAAAGGCAGATCTCAATATACATTACATAACTGGAATAATTCTGTTGAAAAATGAGAAGCATGCAATATTTCTAAATGACGAAGTCCCTGGTATAGAGATTCCTGACGAGATAATTACTAAACTTGAAGAAGGTTATTCAGGGATGGAAATTGCGAAGGAGGTTCTATCCAAACTTCTAGGAATAGCTCAGGGAGCATATATTATTCCACCCGCCAGAAATATATCATTGGCAGGAGAACTCGTTGAATATGTGAAATCTATCACCAAACGTCTCTAATCCTTTCTCAATGTAAGTTCTTATATCTTCTCTCCATCTATCTCTTATCTGCATTGTTCATAGTAGGCATATCTGGCCCAACAGGATCTGGGAAGACCAAAATGCTCGAAGAAATAGTTGGAACGTTATGTGAGAAGGGCTTCAGGGTTGGTGTAGTGAAATGTACAAATCTCGAGAAGTTCGATGTGAAAGGTAAGGATACTCAAAGGCTTAGGGCACATGGAGCCGAGTTTGCAGTAGGGTTGGCCAGCTCAGAGTCAGTTGTCTTCATGGAAAGAAAGGAGTTCTGGAACATCATAGATCTCATCCCCACAGTTGACATTCTTCTGGTGGAGGGTTGTTCAGAAGTTAAAATTCCTCGAATAGGTAAGGAAATTAAGTGGGATGGGAATATTGAAAACTTTCTCATCCAAATCCGGAAATTTCCTCAAAGAAGTATGGTCTCCCTCTATGTGAACGGATCTAAAATACCACTTAATCGTTTTACATCAAACCTTCTCCGAAACCTCCTCACGTCCTTTGCATCAACCCTAAAAGGTGTGGATAAAGTTAAGAATATGGAAATAAAGATAGTATTAGATACCTCAAATGGAGAGCTCCAAACTTAAGTATGAAGAAAATAAGCTGAGAGACGGCTCAGATTACGTACTAATATATGAAGGCTCTCTGTCAAAACATAGGTCCGCCGTCCTCGGATGCAGAGGCTGGGCCAATATGGGCATATACAAGCCCGGACTACATCGCGAGCTTGATGCGATAGGCGAGGCCTTTGCGAAGGAAGGATATGTCTGGGCTGCCACAGACTATGGTGTGGGTGGGTATCCAATTAAGAAGGCACTTGCCTCCCTAAATATTCTTCAGATGAAGCTCAAATCAGAGGGGTTAAAGAGCTTCTCAGTAATAGGCTTCTCCATGGGGGGTCAAATAGCCCTCATGTACTCTATCAAATATCCCGATAATGTCTCCTGTGTGGTAGATGTTTATGGTGTGTCAGATCTTCCACGCCTAGTTTCAGAGGTACGAAGGAAAATGTGTCTACTTCCCCTCTTCCTACCTATATATAGGGATATCAATATTCTCAAAGTTGCAAAGAAGTTTCTGAAGGATGTTTCAGAGGAATTCGGGGTCAAAAAACTCTTCAGTCCCTATCCAGAAGGATACTTTGAATACTCCCCAATCCACAATATAGATAAACTTAATGTGCCTGTGCTTATAGTCCACGGAACCAAAGATTTACTTGTTCCTTACAAACATTCTGTAACATTTTATGAGAAACTAAAAAAGATGGGCAAAACAGTCTCCCTGGTAACGGTGAAAGACGGAGGACACGATCAGGAGACCGTTAAGAAAGCGATAGAAGAAATACTGGGCTTCACAAAGAGGTACAACCCTCCATAAATCTCTCCACCTCCTCCACACTGGGAATACTCTCCATATATGCACCTCCCCTTATCCTGAGGGCGGCAGCAGCATTGGCAAACCTCGCTGCTACACATGGCTCTCCCCACCTGAGGAAGGAATAGGTGAAAGCAGCGTGGAAAACATCCCCCGCACCTGTGTCGTCACCAACTTTCACCCTCCATCCTTCCACAACCTCCATCTTCCTTCCATCATGGACCACGCATCCCTTCTTCCCTCTCTTGACCACTACGATCTCTGGTCCAAGCTCTAAGATCCTCTTAACACCTCTCTCCACCTCCTTCTCTCCTGAGATCACCTCCACCTCCTCCTCGTTCGGGAAAACGATATCCACATGATTAAGAAGCCTCTTCAACCTATCTCGAAATCTACTAATGTCTCTGATTAAACTCCTCCTAAAATTCGGCTCATAGAATACT
>NJEE01000086.1 GCA_002255045.1 Candidatus Bathyarchaeota archaeon ex4484_205
GTAGTTCCCTCAATACCTCGTATTTCTCTCCCAAGACCTGTCCCGAGAGGAGTCTCACAGGACTCCCCCTATTCCATTTCCATCTAAGTTGAAAAGCGTAACGCTTAATAGGTGGACAGTAGCTAGCACAATTAGCAGAAGTGAGTTGGATGTGTGCCATAAAAAGGAAGACTAAAGGACAGATGAAGTTGATACTGTACTGAGAAGCAATCAATTACAACTAAAGCCTTGAGGTGGTGGAAATCCCAAAGGAGAATTCAAAGAGTTCATCCCCAATTTTCTTGAGAGTTCTAAGGAGATCATCTTCAGCGTGTATAATACAGATATTAATCCTCTTTCTTGTGTTGTTGATACAAAACGAAGAGGCTCTCTCGAAGAGTCAATTTAATTCTTCTGAAGGGTCGAAAACTCAAGAACGACTATTATTACACAAGGAGATCAGACTTCCAATTCCAGGAGAAATAGTACAACTAGAGCTCTCAGAAAACTCTAAGTACTTGGCGACAATTGTCAGAAATAAAGAAAACAATGAAACAATTCTCATTTACGATACTTCCAATGGAAAGCTGATTTGGAGGTCTGACGAACTACCTTATGCATCTCCACAGGCGAACAGTTATTTCTCAATTGATGGGAGGTATTTCGCTTTTCGCTCCTCTAGGGGGTACACCACTGTGCTCTCCATTTACGAGCTTCCCGCCATGAAGCCCATTGCTACGTTTGAATGTCATGGAAAACACTTACAGTCAGAGTTCTCTAAGAATTGGAGGTACTTTTCAGTGGGTTGTAGTTCTGGAAATAAAGAATATGAGTTCTCAGTGTATGAGTTTCCTTCGATGATTCAAAAAGGGGAATGGTTTGGAGTCCCAATATTTTCGAGTAATGAGAGATATTTAGCCATTTTAAACCAAAGAAAGGGATGTAAACTCATAGATCTTGAAAAAAATATGGAATTATTTGTCCCGGAGTGTTATCAGGCATTCTTTCCCGAATTGGAAGACTACGCCGTGTTCTACAGGAGGGGAATCGAAGAGAGCCATAAAGTACTCTTGGTGGACCTAGAGAAGTTCGAGATCGTAGCGAAGAAAGAGATATGGGGGAAAATAAGGGAAGTCTCTCCAGACGGAAGAATTCTCTTCAGGTCTTACGATACTCACGATTACTTGGTGATGGAGACGCCCTCTCTGAGAGTGATCAAGAAATTAGACGTAGTAGATGAAAAGGTCAAAACCAGTTTTCTAGACGAAGGCAAAATTCAGTTCTCCCCGGACGGAAGTCTTCTCTTCCTAACTGTTGGTAATAGACGTATAATATACGATTTCCCATCTATGAGGAAGAAGTTAGATAGGCTGTCCCTAAAGCCAACGCATGGGAAGGATTGGTGGACAATTACAAAGGACTCAAAGTACCTCATCGTTAATCTCAGTGAGAGTCTATACATTTACGAGCTCCCGACCTTCAAAGAAGTTAAAAGATATGACGATGTGTCTCATTTCTCCATTGACAGGAAAGGTAGAATAGTAATCTCAAGAAATAGAGACATAACGATTTTAGACCTAGGAGAAATGAAAGAGAAATCGGCTAAGATTAACTGGGAGGTATTAGATTTAGATGTATCAGGGAACCTCCTAGCTATAGCCACTAGAGGCAGAGTCCTCCTATCGGACCTATCCGAGACAACGGAGGCGGATACAAGGCCTAAATCTGTAGAGCTAGAGAAAGCAACGGAAACACAAGAAGAAGGAAAAAACATAGATAATAAGACAGAATCGGAAACTGGAACAGAAATGGAAGAAGATAAAGAGAAAGAATTTGAGCCTCCAAAAGAAAAAGAAATATTGGTTTCCCAAAGGGATGAACTCGGAAAAGAGGAGGGAAAAAGGAAAATGATACCGATAACGATAATACTGTTGATGACAGTCTTACCCACGCTTACTCTGCTTGTTTTGAAGAGAGCGAGACCGAGGGAGAGAAAATGTCCTTACTGTACTAGAGAAATAGAAGATAATTTTAGGATATGTCCATATTGTGGAAACATCTTAAGAGAAGAGACAGAAAGAGACGAAGAGACGAAAGTCTATTAGCATTTTGACGTTTGAGGGAATTTCATACGAATTACGAATTTATGAGAGATTGGTGAGGGAGTCACTGGAACAGTAACCCTTATTTATATGTTCAGTTTTCAATTTTCACTCAGTTCATATGGTGGGAGTCGCTTGAGCTAAGGACCTGTCGGTGGCCAACATGTTGGGGAAGGCACTCATTGTGTTCTTAGCTCTTCTCACCACCTCTCAACTAAATGACGATACCTATTTGGTCGTGGAGACCTGTGATGGGAGGACGCAATTTTTCCCCGGAGAGAGAATATGTGTAAGGCTTACTGGAATGGTCCATGATGATTGCCCCGGAGATCTCCTAGTTTACGTATACGTCTACTCATATGGCGATACGCTGTCTATTCAGGAGGAGGAGAGACTCCAGGAGGGGAAGATACTCTCAAATACCAAGAAGGTCATCGATGAAACTATTACCTTCCATTTGCCGAAAACTGGAGAATACGTTCTGAGGGGAGCAGTTATATGCAGTAGAGCACCTTTACCTAGCGGAGACTGGGAGTGGGTAGTTTTCAGCAACGAGTTGAGAATTGTAGTAGTTAGAAAGTGTCAAGAGACTGTTATAAGAAAGGAGTGCTCTAGTGACGGTAAATGGGTGTATGCGTACATACTGAAAGAAAATTGTGAAATAGAGAAGAGGAAAATAGAGAGTTGCAGTTTTGGATGTAAAAATGGGGAATGTTTACCTGAACCTGAAAGTCGTCGCTACTGCGAGATAATTAAAGAAGAGTGCCATAGGAGAGCTGAAAAGTACTACGAGATAATGGAAGAAGAGTGTCGCGAGATAATTGAAGAGTGCCGTGAGAGAATTGATGAAAAGTACTGCGAGAGAATCGAAGAAGAGTGCTACAGGATAGCTGAAGGGTGCCGTGAGATAATGGAAGAAGATTGCCGCGAGATAATTGAAGAAGAGTGCCGTGAGAGAATTGAAGAGGAGTGCCGTGAGACAATTGAAGAGTGCCACGAGGCAATTGAAAAGTGCTACGAGAGAATTGAAGAAGTGTGCGACTGGATAGCTGAAGAGTGCCACAGGGACATCGACTACCTCAGGATGGAAGTTAAAAGGTGCTGCGAGATAATTGATGAAGATTACTATTACCAACAGGGAGAGTATTGTTACTACGACTGCGAGCTAGTAGAGTGTTTTGGCGGGAGAAAGGACGTCAGAAATGCACCCCAACCGGATGGAGTGAGTGTTGTGAAAGGAAACCTACAGGCAGGAGAAGATGTTCTGAAAGTGGAGGGGTAGAGGTAGAATATCTCACAGAAGACTGTTCCATTCGTTGGGTTAAGGAGAGAGATTGTTTACTGGGTTGCTCGAATGGAACATGCCTAGAATCAAAAAAGGAAGTACTTCTCCCTCCAATGCTGGCAATCCTTACAGTACTTATAACTACCAGAAGAAGGAGAAGGCATTTGAGGAGGAGAGTCTGTAAAGTCTGTGGTAAGCAAATCATGAGCGGGTGGAGGATATGTCCGCACTGCGGGTCTTTATTAGAAGAAGAGAAAAGAACGAAAGAAAGGGAATCAGACACCAAAATATACAAAGATAAGAAGAAAGAGGAAAAGTAAAGATAGATTCTTGGATCGTGCCTAGATCAGAGGAGAAAATTCGGGATGTTAATAATGTGCTTTTTCTTCTTGTTCTCCCAGCCTGCTTGGGGGAATTGAAATTAAATTAAATGGGGTTAAGTGTATACCAAAGAGTACTTTCTGCCATCAATGGTTTTCATTCAGTTAGTAAGAATGAGTTAGTTAAGAAGTAATGAAAGAGAGACGGGATAGTTCACGTAAACCACATTAGTTGTTCTGGTAGCTAGTTAAATTAATTTAACGTTTTCTGTTTTTCGTTTGGGGTTCCGAGGATTGAGTTTTGAGTCATAAAGAGGAGTAACTGTGGAAAGGGAACTCCAAATATCCCATCGACTCTAGAGCTCAGATCGAGAGCATTGCAACGTCATTTGTGAACATCCAGTACGATGGATAACGTAATTTCTTTTATCGAGATCTTGCAAGGGGGTTGAGCTGAATTCAAGCTGAGATAGTTTCTACCTAGGCGCAACTTTTATATATTTCGTCGAGCGAAATGCACAGGGGAGGGAAAGATGTACTCCCACCCCCAGTATATGAGACCTCCATATGGAGTGGTGATTCTCTCAGTTCTCTCCTTACTAATGGGACTATTCAGTTTAGGATACGGGTATTACATAGGGGTCAACCCTCCACCAGGCTCCGGAGGAGACATCATCTCCAAGGCATCCGTTCCAGCCATGGGGTTTCTACTGGTAATCCTAGGTTTAGGGCTAATCCTTTCAGGATATGGACTATATAAAGGAAGAGAATGGGCCAGAATAGTAACCCTAGTGATTTACGCAGTAGGGATAGGTGTTGGAATACTTCTTCTCGGAGGGGGATTTGGGAAGATCGGATTCACTTACATACTCTTAGGAGTAGCCATAATAGTTTATTTGAATTCTCCAGACGCAATGCAGTATTTCGAATACATAAAGAGAGTCGGAACTATATCTAAACCAAGGCCACAGTACGTGAGTCCTCCACCATCTCAGAAGACTACTGAGGCTGTGACTCAACAACCTAGGGTAATCTCCCCACCCCCATCTCAACAACCCAAGGTAATATCCCCACCTCCCAAGGTCTCTCGAGAGCCAACGATTTCTCCCGGCAAATCGAGCGGAGCCCCAACATCACATGAAACAATAGCTCCGATGGGGGTATCTCCAGGACCAAGCTACACGTTAGAAATGCCAGGAGGGTCCAAGATAAGGATCGTGAATCAAGCAGAGAGAGTATTTTCTAGAGAAGATTTCTCGGGTTACCTCCCCGAGCCCCAGCTGATGGCCATAAGCAGGAGGGTGAGTGGAGGACACTTCAAAATAACAGCTTCTTTCTCCCCAGAAATTGGTTGGAAGTACTACATAGAGGACTTGGGAAGCAAAAACGGAACTTTCTTAAACGGGAGTGACATAAGAGGAAGGGGAAAGGTAGAAGTAAAGCATGGGGACATTATAGGAATAGGAGGGGTAGTCAACGTCGAATTCAAGGAAGTATGAAATTGGGCGGGTGCAAACGAATGACGAGGTCACTCTTTTTTATATTTGTTCCCCTAATCCTTCTAGCGATGTTCCAGCCCGAGCATTCCATAGCGTCTGTGGATATTTGCGGTAAATTAGATGATAAAAATTTATCACGGGAAACAAAGGAAGTGTTAAAGAATTTCTGTTGCTTTTATTTTTACCCAGGAGATCAGTTCCAAAGTTGTCAACAGAGAGACTCCGAATACTACTGTTGCACTGATGATAAAGAAGTCATGGAAATCTGGAGAAATATGACTCTCGAGAAATTCAAATGGGAATCTTCATTTATCCTAGAGGATCTAAAAGATTTGGAAATAACAGATAAGGATGATCTGGAAATAAAAGAAGAAATAAATCGAAGACTTACTGAGATAGCTCTTTTCAAAATAGCGGAGCAAATAGAGGAGAAGGATTGTGAGGAAAATGTACGGAAAATTCTAAGGGAATTCGATTATGAGGATAGTGAAGAACTCGCCAGGGAATTGTGTCTTCTGCGAGAGAAGATCGAATCATTGAAAGAAATTCTGAGAAAGAAGGGCATTGAGGCTACTTGTATTGACTTAGAAGAAGGAGAAATGTCTTTATCTTCGTCGCTTAAGGAAATGATAGGGGAAGTTTGCGAAGAACTAAACAAAACCAAAGTTAAACTTGAAGAAGAGCGTAGAAAAACAGTTACTCTACTGTTGGTACTTCCAATACTTCTCTCCCTAGCGATCGTCACACTATACTATTTTTTCTCCCAACAAGGGGGAATCAGTTTTGCTCCCACAGCTTCGGCTTTAGCCAAGGGCGTTGAACTAAGGGAGATATACAGAGGGTCAGAATATAGGAAGATTGTAGATGAAGTGGAACCACAGGTAATAAAGGCTCTCATAGGAGTAGAAGGAAACGTGAATCCCAGAAAGAAAATCTCTGGATTCAATGTTTCTATGGCATCTGACTTAGGGAGAGTCAGAGAGTTAGACGAAGACTCATTAGCTTGTATTATGGTGTCGAATGGGATCAGAAGAGGACTCTTTGCCTTGGCCGATGGAATGGGAGGTCACAATGCCGGAGAGGTCGCTAGTAAAATAGCAGTGGAGACCTCTATGAGAAGATGTTTAAACCTCCTGTTCTCAATGGATGGTTTAGACCAACGCAGAATCATTGAGAGCATGTCTGCATCCTTCAGAGAGGCCCATTCGGCAATACTAAGGGAAGCGAAATCAGATCCCTCTAAGGCAGGAATGGGAACTACACTGGATCTACTCTTGCTCGACGTAGATAGAGGAGTGATTTACTTCTCCCACATAGGAGACTCTAGGATATACCTTTTGAATCCAAGAAAAGGATACATGAGAAGACTGACTAGGGACCACACACTTCTCAGGGAATACGCTGAGAAATACGGCATAAGTGAGGAGGAAGCCTCTAAGTACGTTAGTAGGAGCGTACTCACCAAAGCTCTTGGAGTAGAGGGCATAGACGTTACCCCAGATCAACGCTCGTTTGGAGTAAGTGAAGGGGACGTGATATTAATGTGTTGCGATGGCCTAACGGATGAGGTGGACGAGGAGACAATCTATAGGATAATCTCGGAAGAGGAGGACCTAGAGAGATGTGCGAGGAGATTAATCCAAGAGGCGAATTCTAGGGGCGGAAGAGACAACATTTCCCTAATACTCATAGGAGTCTAGGTTCTGCTAACGATTAATTAAATGGGAAACCACTTCCTCAATCGGAAAATTGTTCTTCTAAGCTCTTTTACAGGATTTAATTTTAGATCGCCCATCTTAGACCTAACTATTGATTCAGAGTGATTCTTTAATTTTCGATCGGAAAGTCATTACCAAATAGGGCCCCCATCTATTAGGGTCAAAGGCAAGTCCTATTATGTCTCCATCTGAGAGGGGATGCAAGCCTCTCACTAACTCAAAGCTACTTGTTTCCTCGTTCCATATGTAGGTACCATTGGTACTTTCGTTGTCCAATAAATAATACTGATTTCCTATCTTCTTGATAGTGCAGTGTAGCCTAGAGATGTATCTGTTTGGATCGTCTATTTGTACGTCCACTTCAACGTCCTCTCCCCTTCCTATTGATAGCTCGTCGGTGATGGGAAAGACAGAGGATCCTATCACTAAGTAGGCATCGTATTCTTCTAAGGCGGATTTTCTGTAAAATATTTCATTTCTTAGTTCCATAGCACTACTGTGTCTCTTGGAGAGATCAGGACTTGATGCCCTGAGGAGTGAAGCTATCACTTCTCCTGGAACACCAACAGATCTTAGTTCATCTTCTGAGGGAACTCCCTTAGGATCTTCTCCAGTTAGGAGGAAGTATATAGTTCTAGAGAGCGCGTATATATCGCTTTGAGGAAGTGCACATCCAAGATTTTGCTCAGGAGCCATGTATCCGGGAGTTCCTATAACTGATCCAGTCGGAAGGGAAGTAAACCCCTTCTTGGCAGCCCCGAAGTCTATCAGCACGACCCTACCACTTTCTTCTTCCACCAGAACATTGGATGGATTTATATCCCTATGAACCACCATGTTCTCGTGCAAATAGGCGACTGCATCCAGCAATTGGTTCACCACTTCCTTAGCATCTTCCCAAGGACACCCTTTCCCCCT
>NJEE01000087.1 GCA_002255045.1 Candidatus Bathyarchaeota archaeon ex4484_205
AGAGAGGCATTATCCCTAGGAGGTACTTATCGGGGTCGATGAATCTTTAAAACCTTAAGTAGGAACAGAAGTTTCCAATGGTCTTGGAACCCATGCCATAAAACTCCTCAGTCTGGAACCATTGAACATACCTCATTTGATTAAGTCCCTCACGAGATAGTCTGGTTAAGAGATGCCTGAAGGCCAGCTTTCTTTCAGCTTCCCATCTCTCCACGGCCTCACCTATCTTTGATGAGGGACCCTTCAAGCAGGCTTCGATTCCCAGCTCTACACCACCTCTGTAATAGCCGACTGAACCGAGTATGTTAAGCATTGTGGAGAACCTTCTCCTACTCAACCATGAGGAGCCTATGAGAAGGCTGTAATCTCGGCCCTTAGGTTTGGCGAGGCCTTTCGCCATTGCTTCCTCCAGTACAATTCTGTTGAACATCCTAATTTCTCCAGGAATCTCGTAGGCACCAACCAAAGCCACGGATGAGAGATCAGTAATGCTGCTCTCAAGGATCTTCATGAATAGGTAGGTTATTATGGAGCCAGAAGCATCTTCATACCCTTTAAAGCCATAGAGGTCAGGAGCATAGGATAGGACTGAAGGATTCGTAGGATTTTGGGCTTGATGATGATCCAAAATTATGGTTAAGGTATCATTTGCTAGGTCTGAGATCCAGTGTGCATGAGAGGCGGCGAGATCGGTGAAGATGAAGAAGCAGTATTTTCCCTGAGAGTAGAGGCTCTCCACAACTTGGGGGAAAAGTTTCTCAAGACATATGGAGTCTGCAGACATCTTCTTTCTTCTAAGGGCTTCCAATGCTATGGCTCCGCTGCAAATGCCATCAGCATCATCATGATGGATAACAACTCCTCTTCCAGCCTTGAGATCTAACAGGAGATCTACACCCTTTCTTAGTGCATCTACATAATCTGCCACTTCTCTCAACTCATAAACCTCCGTAAACCCATCTTTCTAGATCCTGGTTTCGCAAAATTCTGAGATACCACTTTCAGTATTCTCTCCACAACAGGATTCAGTTGATGCTCCACATAATACTCTAGATCCACATTCTCTTTATTTACGAAGGGGAAGGGGGATACACGGTCTCTGATCTTGCCTTCACCCCTCTCAACAATGTAGCCGATTTTCCCTCCCACATCTACTCTGAATCCTTTATCCCTGAGAATTTGTGCCGCCACGACATGAGGAGCTAGCACCGCATACTCGTCCAGAGGCTTTGTAATCTTCTTCCATATTATTAGCTCCCTGAGGGGAACTTTACCCTCCTTCAGCTCCCTAGTCCGACGGGACCATATTCTCTCGGCCTTTTCAACATCAAGTTCTCTGAGAACGACCTCAATAATCTCTTTCTGTAACTTCTTGGCTGCTCGGCTCCAGTCTCCTCGCACAGCCTCCAGACCAACTATCTCCAGTTCACCGTCCCTTGTGAGGCCAGCATACTTTTTCTTCGCCTCCGTGAAAAGTAGGCGTACATAGTGTTTCTCAAGCTTGATTTCAACTCCAGTTCTCCTCTGAATACTCTCCACTAGGAGGGAGGTTTTCTCGGGGATGTTCTTCACAAAGAGGCTGTCAGTATCTCCATACACTATTTCAAAGCCAAGTTCCTCAGCGATCTTAGCTGCTGTCTTCACTATCCATCTTCCCCATGCTGCAGCAGCCTCTGCCACCTCCTTCACATACCATCTTGCCCCAACCCATCCTGCATACCCATACATCGCATTCGTAATAACCTTAACAGCCTTCTCCTGAGCTCGCAGTATCTTCTTCCTTTCTTGATCAACCTTCTTTAATCTCTCCTTTATCGAATCCCTATATTGAATAAGCCTCAAGAGAGCCTCTTTGTAGAGGCCGGGAGGCTCCTTCCTGAATCTATGTCCAACATCTGGAGCCTCATAAAAATCTTTTATTTCTTCACCTGAATGTATAAGGGTATCTGGCGAGACATTGTACTTTACCATAATGTTGGGATACATGGATTTGAAGTCTAGGACTACAACATCTTCAACCAGCCCCGGTTTAGGTTTCCAGACATATCCCCCCACATAACCTGATGGTCGACGCTCCCGCCTAGGCGGTATTACTTCACCTCTCTTATGGGCCTCTTTCATGAGGTAGGCCTCAACTCGAAAACCTACTGCGGCAGTCAGAACATGATCGAGGGGGATGCCTGTGAGGGAGGAGAGGGCTATTGCATAACCCAATATCTCTTGGGTAGTTAGATGATATATTGCTTCAGCCCTCTCCCTTGAGTAATTCTTAACCAGTTGAAGGTTCTGTCTCCATGCTGCTGGCAGCTCAGGGTCTGTTAATTCAGTGAATTCCTCTATTTTTCTTAAGCCAAAATATTCAGCTAACTCCTCGAGGCTCTCCAGCTGAAGCTCTGGGATCTCGTCTACCATATCCTTTAGATCCAGTGAGGCTCTTCCCTCTATTGATACATGGCCATATAAGCTTCTATGAGGAGACGACCCGCCTCTACCTACAGATAGGGAAACACCAATATGTTTGGCTCTCTCCATGATGTAGGGCCACATCCACTCATTGGAGTCGAAGCCGGCTATAACATCAGGATCCCTTTCTTGGACGTATTCCACAAATCTTTGAAGTATTTTTGATTCTTCTCCCTCGAGATAAGTTACTCCCATGGAGTCAACTAACGTCATAAGAATGATGGGATCCTTTTTAGGGTTTGGGGACCCCTTTGTGGGCAAGGCAACCATATGTAGAGAGAGGACTTTAAGCTCTGGAATGGGTTCATTACTTACGAAATTTATTGAGGAAATCTCCGATACACCATTGTCATGTTCGCTGAGCTCGACATCATGCCAGCTGGAGGGCTTTACAGGTTGGTCTATTAAGTATTTTGATGAGAGACGTATATCGTCTTCAAACACTCGGAGGCCTCTTCTCCGAAGCCTATTCGCGAGTTTATTCACATCTTCGGAACCGTCTTCGAAAAATATCTTCAAGAGATCAATTTCTCTACCAAATATTCTGCCAGTAACCTTCTCCAGCCTCAAATTATGGAATTTACGTAGCTCTTCCTCTGCCATCTTTTTATCTCCATACGTCGTGTAAAGGTATTGTCTGAAACTTCTGTCCACTGCTAAGATTCTCTCTCCAGAATCTTTTATACCCCATAGATGTATTTCACTTGTCCCTGGTTTGTATCCTATATCTAATAGCCAGATTTTGGTCAAGGACCTCTTATTATTTTAGGTATTCGGAGATTAATTTAATTTGACCTTATCTTACTTTATCTTTGTTATTCATTACCTATTATCACTAGGAGGAAGATGGTGGTGGAAGGGGAGGGGACTCCTCACTTTTTTCTTCCTTACCGAAGTATATTCCAACTATAACGACAATGAAACCAACTACTGAGAGAACTATAGCAAAATACTTGATGTAGGTATTTGAGAGTTCTGGAGATGCTGACTGAGGAAGAGATTTCTCTGCAAGAAGTTTGCCATCTGCGGTAACCCTCACCTCTGTCTCCCCTCTGTATGGAAAACTAAGTGTAACAGATTCGAGTGGAGTTAGAAATACCCGTCTGGTTTGTTCCGAATTATCACCTAGTAAGGTGATATCTACATATCCGCTTTCCTCACTTGTATTCTTAACCTCAATATATAGATAGTGATCTTCGGAGGATATAGATGATATTTCCACAGATATTTTACTCTCCCTCTTTGAGAAGACTATTCTAGGCAGTTTCAAGGTTAACAGATAGAAATCTGGAGCCTCAGGCTCGTTTCGGTTTACCCATAACAGATTATTTCCCTCTCTCTGCGGGGGATTTGCATGAGATGGCAAATAAGAGAAGTTGATGAGTTGAGCATCCTCGATTATAGTAATATTGAGTACGTCGATCCAGCTACGTGGATCTTGGATTGTGTAGAAATCTGTTATAATCACCTGATATATGTTATCTGCAATGTGTTCTATGGCGGTAGTGGAATTTAGATGAAGCTCAATAGTTAGGACTACTGCACCCTTATACTTCTGCATACGTCCTGTGTTGAGGACATCACAATACACTAGTTTTGATTCATCTAGATGAGCATGCTCAATCACCTTATATTCTGTAAGATATGGACTTTCTGTAAAGAGCAACACAGCTTCTTCAGCCACACTCTCTTCTTCCTCCATGAGGTTTTGAAGAATCTCCTCATTTGCCAACAGACTTTTCCCATAGGAGTCTATTGGATGTAATTTCACAATTATGTAAGCAGTACCAGAACCATCTATCTCTACATCATAATTGAGGGCAACCCAATACATGGGTTGACCAGAGACATCTAGGGTTGGAATTAGGAGAAGCAAGAGAAGCAGGCATGGAAACCATTTTTTTAAGTTGTTGATTTGCAGTCTCACCCACCTCCTATAATGAAATGATATTCTTCAAGCATGATGGAAAGCTGACTAGCAACAACCATACCACTTATAGTGGATCCAGTATACATCCTGTCTTCAATATTAAATTTGACATGATACTCCGAGAGATCGCCTATTTTTATGTCTGGACCCTCCAGAAGTTCTACATCTATCCATCCGAAGTCTTCTATATAGAACTGTGGCCAAGCATGACCACCCCAATTATCACTATACTCATAAGTTTCACCCACTTTCTTGATCCACATGTAATATTCCCCATCTTCCCTACCTATCAACATCAATCCCTTCACAACTCTACTCTTAATATCAGCCACTTCTTCACAGTCTCCAACTATCTTAAGATGACCCATCTCCTTAATAAGGGCGTGCTCACCACCCTTTCTTCTTGAAACAGTATATTCGAGGTGGTCGAGTATCCAGCGACTTACCTTGTATGCGGCATCGATTGGATTCTTGGCATCCAATGCGATGTCTTTGGCGAGACGTATAAATGTCTGGTTATACACCGGCCAGAATCTCTTTGGAGTACATTCATCCACAAGACTTTCAGATGGCCAAGGTACATCCCCAGAGTATTTCAGACGATATCTCAATACTCTCAGATTGAAGGTCAGGTTAAGCCATAAGGATTCATTGGGCAGGAGTGAGACCCTGAAGACCAAGATGGGATTATTGTCCATATCCCTCTTGAGGCCTTCAGCCTTGAGAGTAGATGAGATCAGGATACATTCTTGGTTTGAGGTATTCAGTGGCATGCCAACATATATGAACTCGTCGACACTTATGTTAAGCTCATTCTTGAGGAGAATATTCTCCCTGAGGGTGTAGGTATGGTTTTCCCTTACGAGATAAGTTATATTGTAGGAGGAAAGTTTTACAACTTCTTGTGTTGATTGAGGAGGGGAATATGTGAGGAGTAAGAGAAATGAAGTTGCTACCAAAAGCATTCCAATAACTATTAAGAAATCTCTGGACATTCTTTCCTACTGATAGGGAAGTTAATAATTAAATTTTTCCCGATAGAGGATCTGTTTAACATTATGAAAAATCACTAAATTTTAAATTTCTGAGAAAATTACTATAGAAAATATGGAGATATTTTCAGAAGGCCTTTTAAACAGTTATTAACTTCCCTATTAGAATTCCTGCAGGTGAAGAGCTTTCTTAATATAAAGACGTAAGTTTTATCGGATACTTTAGTATAAGACTGAGGAGAAAGAAATAATTTATGGAAAATAGGAGAGAGAATAGATGTCGCTGAATTTAGTAATATCTCATAGAGGGGATTTTGATGGGTTGGCTTCAGCCTCATTACTAATTAGAAGAACACTCAGAGAAGGCTCTCCATTCATACTCTCACTAAAAAACTATGAGGATGTGGAGAAGATTATTGAATCAAGATTTCTAGAATTGGAGAACTCTACTATAATGATTTTAGATCTTCCACTAAGGTTTGGAGCAGAGGAGGAATATGAGAAGCTATCTATTCTATCTAGAAAGAATAACAAGATTATATGGATAGACCATCATCCTGCAGATGAGAAAGAAATCAATACAATGAGAAATGTGGCTGAGGTATATATTGATAGCTCGAAGCCTTCAGCTACAAGAATGGTATACGAATATCTGGAGCTAAAAGGAGATAAGGTGGCATCTAGAATAGCTGAAATTGCAGATCAGATAGATAGTTGGAATTTCTCAGAGGAAATGAGCTACAGCATTATGGAGCTTGTAGCATTTTTAAAGTATCTTGATAATGGACATAGACTCTATCCTTTTCTGAATAGCTTTGTAATGTATCTGGCTGGGTTAGAAGGAGAGTTCAAGCTCACAGAGTTCTACACGAAGATGATAGATGAATATAGAATACTCAAGAAGAAAGCCATAGAAATAGTTCGAGAGACCTTTCACTTAATAGCGGTAGGAGACTACAAAATTGGGGTTGCATGGGCACCGAGGATTCTGACAGGTTCTATCGCAGGAGAATATCTTCTTCAACAGGAAAATCTAGATTATATCATAATAGTAAGTGAGAATGGAGGAGGAAGTGTAAGAAGAGGGAGGGAAGATCTTGATTGTAGGATTATTGCTGAAGTTTTTGGAGGCGGAGGACACCCATATGCCAGCGGGATGAGACTATCCGAGAAACCTATTAGTAGAAGAGAGTATGAGTATATTGCCAGAATGATAGGAACAAAACTGAGAGATAAGTTTGGAGGAGGAAGCAATGAATAGGAACCTGGCATGGAGCATTATCATATACCTTTTATCTTATATATTCGCCCTGTTGGCAACCCCAGTATATGTAAGTCAGGGAGTCACGGTTTTTGAGGAGCCGGAGAACCCTGAGAATGCCTTAGTTCTAATGATTATGGTGGTAGCAGTCTTCGTTATTATATTTCTATTGACTTGGAGGGGGCAGTACAAGGTGATTAAGGCGATCTTTACAGTTTCAATGTACATAACTATGAACTTCTTCTTCCTCATAGTGTTTCCTACAGGGTGGATATATGATGCAATGGCATTCATATTGCCAGGTATACTGATCCTCCTAGTGTATAAGGTATATGAATGGTATACAGTCAACTTGGTGGGTATAATACTCACCTCATCTATTGGTGCTCTTCTGGGGGTGTCTCTGGCACCAGAGATTCTGGTTCTGATTATGATTGGACTGATGGTCTACGACTTTATAGTTGTGAAGTGGGGAGGAATGGTGAGGGTTGCAGAGGCCACTTTAGAAATGGATATCCCAGCCATGTTTGCAGCTCCAAAGGGTGGGAAGGCATCACTACGAGAAGTGAAGACGAAGATTACAACAGAAGAAAGAGAGGAACTGGGATTTACCCTAATAGGATTGGGAGACATCGCATTCCCCATCGCCTTGTCCGCTTCACTCTATGCTAGAGGAGGGCTGGAGAGAGTGTTTGGATTCATACCACGACACATCCTACTTTCACTCATCACATCCTTTTCTGCATTGTTAGGTCTCATATTAGTGATAATAGTTGTTGAAAGATCGAGAAAGGCTCAGCCAGGATTACCCTATATTAATGGTTTGGCGCTCATCGGTTATTTACTTACACTAATTATATAGGACTTAATCTTGAATTAGGATACAGCAATCCCTATATTGTTTCTTTGCAAAATAGAATTAATGAAAGGGCTTCCTCAACTATTTAGACTGCTCATTGACACTGCAATGGGTCGGGTGAAGGCCGACCTCGTTATCCGTGGAGGGAACTTGATTGATGTATATACCGCAGAGGTCATCGAGGGGGTTGATATTGCCATTAAGAGTGGAAGGATAGCACTTGTAGGAAGGGCAGGACATACTATTGGATCTTCTACAGAAGTTATAGACGCCAAAGGAAGATACATATCACCGGGATTTCTTGACGGACATATCCACATAGAGAGCTCCATGCTTACCTTGACAAGATTTGCTGAAATTGTCCTCCCGCACGGGACAACATCAGTCTTCATCGACCCTCATGAGATAGCAAACGTATTGGGATTGAAGGGTGTTAAACTTATGCACGATGA
>NJEE01000025.1 GCA_002255045.1 Candidatus Bathyarchaeota archaeon ex4484_205
TCAGAAGTCTGCGGAGGTAGAAATTTGGTAATACAGAAACCAAGCTTATATTGAACCCTTCTCTCATTTTCATAAACATATCTAGATAGAGGTCGATTACCGTATTCGGTTTTAGACTACCTCCCTTAGAATTAATTAGAGAGTTATACAGGAGATCACCAAATCCTCTCTCACATTCAGCTGCTATGACGAGATGCCCATCCTTATGCAGTACCTCAAGAGACAGAAGAAGTACTTGAAGTATGTATTGGAAGGTATAGTCATAAGGATGCCCACTCCCAACTATTAAGAGCCCCACCTCCTTTGAAGTACGCCAGAGCGCCTTCTCAAACTCCTGGATAGCGATAGATAGAGATGAGTCAAGTGAGGTTAGTTTGACTCCATATATACCTTCGGAGTTGGAGACTACAGGCATCCAAAGCATTGAGAGGTTGTCAGGAATGCACTGAAGCCAAAAATCTATCGGAGAGAGCTTTCCCCTAAACTTGGAGAGCGCGCGAAGGAAATGTGGAAAGGAATTTTCTGACGCCATGTAGGACGGGAGAAGGTCCAGCCCTGAGAAAACATAAATCGGATTAGGTGAAAATTTGGAGAGTAGTAGTATATTCCTTTTTTCTGACAGAAATTTGGGTAACTCGAGTTTAAATCCAAGCTCAGTTCTGTAAACTTGGAATCCGCCAGGGGGTAATAGGTGAATGGCTGGGAAATAAGTTAATAAATCATTTGGACTATAAAAGTAAATTGGAGGAGAGGAAGGATACATGAACTCTATTTTCTCGAAACTCTCCAGAAATGTGGAGATTAATCTATTTATATTTTGAAGCTCAATTCGGGGATCTAGGATAACTGTGAGGGGTTCTTCCAGTTTATCCATCAGATTTCCAAGCTTCTTACCCACATCAAGAGATATGGATAATCTATTAATGGTCCAAGCGACCTTCTCACTGGGGAGTTCCACCATTAATTCTACGTCAGAATAGGGAATCCAGTATTCAGCCATCCACTACATACCCTTCCGATAATTATTTAACTATTGATCCTGAAAGGTTTAGGCGATGGCTCTTAGGGTCTGGGAAACTAAAGTAGGAAGGGGAGAGGTTGCCGTCTCACTCCTTAATGAGTATTCAGGAGTGGTTATAAGGACCTCCTCTCTACATATGTTGATTAACCCCACATTTATTGATGTAGAGAAAATACCTCGTGTAGATTACATATTTATAACAAGTGAACATGAGCGTCATCTAGACACAGAGCTAATTGAAGAGATTGTCAGTAGAGATGACTGCTATGTGTTCAGTGACCCAACTTCTGCGGAATATTTGAGGAGGATAGTGCCAGCAGAGATGTTGAGGATTTGTGAACCTCGGGATAATATAGAATTTTCAGACATTCTGGTGGAGGTTTATGGTGGCAGAGAGGGTTCAGCCAGAACACCAGTCACATATTTCATAACAACTGATAATGATAGGAAAATATACCATGTGGGCAATAGTGAATACACCGTGGAGATGAGTTGTCTTAGGGAGAGGCCTGAGCTCCTCTTCTGTCCTGTGGCACCCTACATCTATGGTGTAGAAATTGCTAGGAATGTGGAGGCGGATGTAATAATCCCCTACAATTGGTTGAGAAAGAGGAATGAGATAGAAAAGTTCTGCAAGATACTTGAGAAGATAGGGCTAGATGATAAAGTAAAGATATTAGATGTTGGGGAGGTATATGTATGGTGAATATAGAGAGGCTTGGGGAGAGGGAGATACTTGCAAAAATACTCGCGAAGACAGGTGCATTAAAGTTCGGATACTTTAAATTGACAAGTGGCAGGGAGAGCCCCTATTACATTGATTTAAGGATAATACCCAGCGACCCTGCCTCATTCCATACAGCCATAGAGTTGTTGAGAGGAAAAGTAGAAAAAATAGGAGGTAAAAAATTCGATAAGATCATATGTATACCTACAGCTGGTATACCCTATGGTGCAGTAATAGCTTATCTCTTGAATAAACCCTTGACTTATGTGAGGGAGGAAGTCAAGCAACATGGTACAGGGAAGTTAGTGGAGGGGATAATAGCCACAGGAGATCGTGTTCTACTTGTGGATGATCTGATCACGACGGGAAAGAGTTTGATTAACGCGGCGAGGGCTGTAAGAGTTGAAGGAGGGATGGTGAAGGATGCTGTTGTATTGATAGATAGGGAGGAAGGAGGAAGAGAGAATCTCAAGAGGGAAGGAATTAGACTTCATGCCTGTGCAAAGATATCGGAGATAGTTAGGGAGATGTATAAGATGGGAGCAATAGAGAGAGAGAATTATAGGAGTATTAGAGAGTATCTAAAGGCTGTAAGAAGGGAGATGCTCAAATAATCGTGAGAAATGGAGATTCTTTAACTACATTTAATACAACCATAGTGTACGTTCGTTGAACTGCCTTAATACCCAAGATTCTCTTCACAAAATTGTTCATTGAAGAAGTGTCATGAAATTTTGCGATCACTATCACATCATAGGTGCCTGTAACATCATATACAGCGACCGTTTCAGGCATCCTACTTATTTCCCTCTCAACCTGCACAAGTTTTGCGCCCTCCACAACAACGCCCATCACAGCCACAATATCAAAACCTAGTTTGGCATAGTCTATATCTAGCACGTATCCCTTTATGACACCCATCTCTTCTAACTTTTTAACACGATTATATACAGTTCCCTCTGCAATCTTCAGTTTCGCTGCAACATCTCTGAAACTCTTCCTAGCATCCTTTTGGAGTTCACGAATAATTTTAAGGTCTAAATCATCAATTTTAAACCGCCGAGTCATAGCTCCAGTCCGTAAAAGATAAGTGGAAGAGAGTTTATTACTTTAATCCAGAGAATCTTTGTTCTGTAATCTCACCTGAAGATATATTTAGCAGGCTCTTGGGAATCGTCTCAATCACATCTGTAGCGAGTAGACTATCACCATATTCTTTGGAGGCTAAGTCACCGGAATAACCTGTGAGAAACACCCCACAACAGGCTGCCTCAAACGGCTCAACACCCCAAGAGAGGAAGGAGGCTATCACACCTGACAACACATCACCTGTACCGCCTACAGTCATACCTGGATTTCCCGTAAAGTTAAGTCTAGCCTGACCATGATGAGCCACAATATCCACACTGCCCTTCAATACTACAGTAAAGTTGTTTCCTGAAGTGAATCGGATAGTAGCTTGGACACGCTCACTAAGATTCGAAGAAACATGTTCGCCTGAGAGCATAGAAAACTCTCCAGAGTGAGGAGTCAGGATGAAATTTCTTCCCCCAAACTCACTAAGTAATTCCTTGGATGCAATCGCCTTAAGGGCATCCGCATCAATAACTATGGGTTTATCGATCTCCTTAAGGAAAGTTTGTACAAGCTTCTTTGTCTCCTCCTGCAAACCTAGACCTGGACCAATCACAGTTGCGTCACATTTGAGGGAGGTTAGAAGCAATTCCTCCAGATGCAGCTCTGTGAGATACCTGCCCTCTAGCTCTCTTACAACCAGGTTAGGGGAGTAAGAACGAATGATGGAACTAATGGAGCTTGGTGCTGAAACAATTACCAAGTCTACACCTGTGCGCAGGGCAGCCATCCCTACGAGGAAGGGGGCCCCTGAGAACTCTTCGCTGCCTCCTATTACATGGAGATATCCGAAATCCCCCTTGTGGCTCCATCTCTCCCTTTTAGGATAATTGAAGAAGACATCTCCAGGTCCGATCAGCTGCTCAAAGTTTTGAGGCAATCCTATAGAGGCTACTGTGAGTTCACCTGTATATTCCTTCGCCTTTAGGAGGCCTGGCTTCAAGGCATGAAGAGATATGGTCAAATCTGCCTTAACAGAGGGTTTGTGTGGAACACCAGTATCTGCATCTAAACCTGACGGAATATCTATACTCACGACTTTACCCTTGGAGGAGTTTATGAGCGAGATTCCCTCCGCATATAAGGGTTTTGGATCTCCCTTTATCCCTATTCCTAAAATTGCATCTATAACTATCTCCGAATTAAGGATAGTATCCCTCAGCTCCTTCAGTTTCTCAGGGGATTCTGCCTCAAAAACATCCACCATCGGATACGGGTGCGTTAATCGAAGCCAGTTAAGTAAAGCAGCCTTACTTTTTATCTGGTTCTCTGAACCAAGCAAAATAACACATACATCTTTTCCCTCCCTCCGGAGGTGACGGGCAGCTACGAAGCCATCGCCTCCATTATTTCCAGTACCACATACAAGACAAGCCTCATTAAATTCATATGACTCAAGCACCTTCTCAGTGACGCTTCTGCCAGCATTCTCCATCAGGAGATGGGGAGGATAACCGAAGTACTTGGCATTAAAGTCGACTATGCGGATATCCTTTACACCCATAATTTTCATGAGTTAACAATTTAGAATTTTTATTAATAGAGATAAAGCCCTTTCCTTGGAAGAGTGTTGGAGAAGATTTACGAGAAAAGTGTAAAGCTTCATAGGAGGTTGAGAGGCAAAATAAGGGTGAGGTCGAAGATATCTATAAAAGAGAGGGAGATGCTGAGTCTTATTTACACACCAGGGGTGGCAGGTCCATGTATAGAGATTGAGAGAAGACCATTAAGTGTATTTGACTTAACCTCGAAGTGGAACAATGTTGCAGTAGTAACTGACGGCTCCAGAGTTCTCGGGTTGGGAAACATAGGGGCAGAAGCATCCATACCAGTTATGGAAGGGAAGGCTCTACTGTTCAGCGAGCTGGCGGGGATAAATGCCTTCCCCATATGTCTTAGAACACAGGAGGAGAAAGAAATTGTGAATATTGTAGTTGAGATCTCACCTATTTTTGGTGGAATAAACCTAGAAGACATAGAGAGCCCAAAATGCTTCTATATAGAGGAGAGGTTGAGGAAGAGGCTTACGATACCTGTTTTCCATGACGACCAACATGGGACAGCTGTCGTGACGTTCGCAGCCCTAATAAATGCATGCAGATATGTGGGGAAGACCCTAGAGGACTTGAGAGTTGTGATAAATGGAGCAGGAGCTGCTGGGATAGCTATTGCACACCTCCTCCTGCAGGGCGGAGTTAGGGATATAATACTCTGTGACAGGGCAGGCATTCTATATAGTGGAAGAAGGGAAAACATGAATAAGTATAAGATAATGATTGCAGAGAAGACGAATAGAAGTAATCTGAAGGGAAGCTTAGAAGATGCCCTAATTGGTGCAGATGTCTTCATAGGAGTCTCTGGACCCCGTCTACTCAAACCTGAAATGATCAGATTAATGGATAGAGAGCCCATAATCTTTGCCCTCGCAAATCCAGTGCCAGAGATCACACCGGAGGAGGCTTATGAGGGAGGGGCGAAGATAGTTGCAACAGGGAGGTCAGATTACCCCAATCAAGTCAACAACCTTCTAGGTTTCCCAGGTATCTTCAGAGGGGCTTTGGATGTGAGGGCTACAGAAATAAATGATGAGATGAAGCTTGCTGCCTCCTACGCGATAGCTGAGTCGGTGAGTAGAAGAGATCTGGAGAGGGGAGTTATTATTCCTGAGCCGTTGGATCGGGAAGTGGTAGTGAATGTGGCTGAGAGGGTTGCGGAGGCGGCAGTTCGGAGCGGTGTGGCGAGAACAGAGCTGCGGAAAGGAGATATAAGGGAGAGACTTAGGAGGCTCTTATCATGAGGATACTTGAGAAGAGGGAGATCTATGAGGGGTCTTATCTGAGGATATTTGAGGTCACGGTTGGTGAGGGGGAGAATTGGGTTAAGAGGGAAATTGTGCAACATCCTGGTGCTGTAGGGATAATTGCTCTGGATGGTGATAGACTCTTAATGATAAGACAGTATAGGGCAGCATTGGATAAATATATAGTTGAGATACCTGCAGGAACCTTGGAGGAGGGGGAGAAGCCTCTAGAGTGTGCGATGAGAGAATTGGAGGAGGAGACAGGACATAGGGCAGAGGAGTGGAGACTTTTAGGAGAGATGTACCCGACTCCAGGATACTCTACGGAGATAATTACATTATTCTATGCAACAAGACTCAGGCCTGGGAGGAGAAAGCTGGATGTGGATGAGGAGATAGAGGTTATTCAAGTACCATTGAGAGAAGTTCCGAAGCTCGTGTCTAGAGGGGAAATAAAGGATGGAAAGACACTTGCCGGATTATATCTTTTAGGATTAATGAGGGGGCTAAGATAGGGCCATCTCCGCTACTTCAGTGAGGACGAAGTCTATGAAGTCTGGAATATCAATTCTGCTGAATACTGTAACTACACCATCTCTCGTCAAACCCACAACAATATCATGCTTCTTCGACCTGACTACAATGTACCATATTTTTCCATGGGAGAGATATTCATTGTAGAGGGAGGTTGTGGAGAGAGTGCTCCCATAGAGTGATAGCTTATTCACATTGGGTATATCCACATCCTCGAAAAAGACCACCTTAGAATCCTCCGCATTAATCTCATGATACTCCCTCAGCTTCTCTGGGGGGATTCTAACCTCGACTATGCCACCAATATTAAGAAACAGGAGCTCGCTGAGAAGGTTGGCTACCCAGTTCGCAGTATTCTTCTTCTCAACTACAAGTAGGAGTGTTTCCTCCCCCTGACGGGTGAAGACAAAGGGGATTTCCAGAGTCCTCACAGTAGTAACAAGCTCCCCTCTGCTTCTGAAGGATATTGGCACATCCCTTAGGAGGAGACCCTCTAACCGGTTATTATTGAGAGTTAAGTTGGAGACCTCAGTTATAAGAGATATCTTATCATTTATTGAGGTCTCTCTCTTTAGGTTCTTCAATCTTAAGGCGATTTCATCTAGGGGAAGTGGGTCTTTGAGCCTGAAAAGTTTTCCAGCGATAACCATCTTTATATAGCATTATGGAGAAGTGGGAAAATTAAACTTTAACCAAAAAATTTTTGAAGTCATACATATAATTAATACCTCCATACATAGTTTTGATACTCGGAGTCTTGTCAGAGGAAGAGAGAAGAGTGAAGCCACTCCTGAAGGAGGTTATTCTAGAGAATTTTATGTCCTACGAGTATGCGAGGATACCTTTTAAGCCAGGGCTCAACATAATCTGCGGCCCGAATGGAGCTGGAAAATCCAGCATCCTAGTTGGAATATCAGTCGCCCTCGGGCAGGCATCTACAGAGAGGTCGAAGAGGTTGGCGGATCTCATAAGAAGAGGGAAGGACATTGCTCGAATCACACTTATATTCGACAACGGTAAGAAAGATGGTGGGAGGCCTTTACCATCTATAAGGAGGGATGAGTTCACAATTACGAGATACCTCAGGAGAGACGGCGAATATTGGTATCAGCTTAACTATACGACTGTGAGCAAAGCTGAGGTAGAGGCCCTTCTCTCTGAGTTCGGTATAGACCCAGAGAATATGTTAATCGTGATGCACCAGTACATGGTTGAGGAATTTATTGTACTCAATCCGCAGAATAAGTTGATTCTTGTTGAGAAGGCTACAGGACTCTACAGGTTCAGGGAGAGAATATTGGAGGCTGAGAAGACCTTACAGGGGATACTGAGCGAGGAGAAGTCTGTGAGGGCGATGCTCAATGAGGCAAAAGAAACCTTAGAGAAGTGGAGAGAGGAGTATGAGAGACTCCGTAAGAAGAGAGAGCTCATAAGGAGAAGGGAAGAACTGAATAGGGAGTATCTGTGGAGTCTCTTTTTCAAGCAAGACAGAAATGTGGAGCAGATCAAGAGAAAGATCAAGGGATTGCAGGAAAATCTGAGGAGAACAGAAGAGCTTTGTAAAGAATATGAGAGAAGGAGGGAGGAAAGCTGGAACAAGGTTAACGAATACCTCTTCAAATTCAGGGAGAGCATACTTAACATTGAAGATGTGGGGGAAGCCGAAGTTGAGAAGACGTATCTCAAGCTCAGAGATGTAATAGAGGAATATGCCACAGTACGAGAGAGGGAGGCGATTCAGAGATATAAAATGGACGAGATGAGAAGAGAGATTAAGATTGTTGAGAGAAATCTGAAGGAAAGCTTAGAGGAGTTAAAGAGGAGGAGGGAGGAAGCTGAGAAATTGGGACCAATGATTGAGACCTCGAGAAGTCCTGAGGAGATATGGAGAGACCTCGAGGCTAACAGGATAGAGATGAAGGCTTTAGGGGAAGTTGTAGAGGGGGCAGATGAGGTCTATGAGATGTATAGGAAGAACTATGAGGATTTGCTCAAGAAGGCGGAGGAAGTGGAGGAAAATAGGAAGAGGGCTATGAAGGAGGTTGAGGAGAGGAAGAAAGTATGGAGAAGAAAGATAGAGGAGTTGATAAAGGAGGTTAATGAGAAGTTCAGGGAGAATTTATCTAGGATTGATGCATATGGTAGAGTACGTCTAATAAATCTTGAGGATGTAGAGGAGGCAGGTCTGGAGCTTTTAGTAGGATTCAGAGGGGCATCACCAGTGATCCTTGACTACTATACTCAGAGTGGAGGGGAGAGAAGTGCATCTATTATGGCTTTCCTACTGGCGCTTCAAAGTAGGATTCTCTCTCCAATAAGGGCTGTGGACGAATTCGATGTGCATATGGATAGAAGGAATATGGAAGCATTTCTCAGAATGATAGCTGAATATGCTGAAAATAACCCTAATGTGAACTACATATGCATAACTCCCCGCGAAGTCCCCCTATTATTTCAGAGAGCAAATATCATTGTTGTGCAGAATGTTAGAGGAGCATCGAAGGTGGGGGTAGTTGAAGAAGAGGAGTGAGGAAGAGCTTCAGCGTATAATAGCCCTCTGTGAGGAGATAGAGAAGAAAGGGGCAGACCCCTTCGCGGTGAATGTGGCTCATGAACTGGAGAAACTGAGAAAATTATTGCCATTATGGCGTCGGTTCAGGGAACTTAGGTTGGATGCTGAAGCCCTCTACCGGATCACTAGGGTTATAAAGAGACAGGAGGAACTTGTCAAATTTCGATCTACAAACCTATATTTTGATCCAGAGTTTATGGAATTCAGACTCCTATCGAAGTCTCCGAGGGAGCTTGCAGATGCATATCTCAGGAGTTGGAGGCCGTTAATATCCTGCCAACAAGTAAATCTTGAGACGTTGAGACAGGGCTATATGTACTGGAACTCTCTGAGGAGGATATCTAGAGATTTTACAGCCGGAGGGAAGATGGAGGAAATGAGTTTAGATAAGCTGAAGGAGCTTAGAATCCTTGGAGGAGACTTGGAGAAGAGACTTAATGAACTTCTCGAAGAGCTCAGGGATAAATCAAGAGGGGAGTGGATTGAGTACTGGAGGTTTATTGATAGAGGAGGTTTTGAGGAGAGGGTGAGGAGAGCTTTTTACCTCAGCCACCTCATATCAATGGGATATACAGATATGAAGGTAGATCCAATTACTGAGGAAATTAAGATAAGGTACGTTTCAGAGAGGTTGAGGGGTATGGGGAGATCTATCCCAATAGTGATAGGAGGAGAGGACAGTGAGTAGAAGGATAGATATGGAGACCAAGATGAGGAGGGCGGCGCAGTTACTCTTCTATAAACATCACAGGGAGCCTGGAGTGAAGGGTTGGGAATTGAGGAGGAGCTTGGGAAGAGGATATCTGAAGGCAGTTAAGGCACTCGATACATACATACAGCCGATAGGTTTGAGGGTTAGGATAATAGGAAAGGAGGGAGAGGAGATAGGTTGGGATGTAGATGAGGACAGCCTGTCCTCAGCCAGGTTCTACGTAGTTTTAAGGGAGCCACTTAGATTGTATGATGTGAGTACAGCAGGCTGGAGTATAGATGATGTAGCTGGCCTAACAATAGTGTTGGCTACAATCATATCGAGGAGGGGGAAGGTAGACAGAAAGAAGGTTGAGGAACTTCTCAAGGAGAAGTTTCCAGAGTGGAAAGTGGAGACATATATTGAGAGATACAAGAGAAGAGGTTACATAGAGGAGGAGAACGGGGTCCTCACATTAGGCTGGAGAACCTATGCAGAGGTAGATATTGAGAAGTTTCTCCATTATGTAGTGGGTGCTCCCACGGAGGAGCTATGACCTCCTTACGAATAATAAACGTCGCTTCTCAGCCTCCACAATGAACTTAATTAGAGTATCTCTTTCACCCATCGACTTACCTATAATCTTCTCAACCATGTTTATGGATATACCTCGCCCAGCATAGGTGAGGAGGAAGTTCTCACCCCATTTCTGGTATAGTCTAGCGGTTTTCTCAAGTTTTCTTAGGATTCGCTGAGCCTTGGGAGAGTTCGGCTGATATCTCATTATGTGAGCTTCTTCTTCATTCTTCAAGAAGCCTATTTTCCTGGAGCCACACAAGGGACATTTAAAGGAATTACCTACAGAACCTACAGTCACCTTCCCTACAAATCGCTTACAGTCGAGACAGACAGCCACGAGGACGGTATTAAGGAGCCTTATCTCCGCCAGTTTCAGGATCATCTTCTCCGCACGATCCGGGGTATGTATCTCCATCTTCTTCCAGGATGAGGAGAGAGCCCGTATAGCCAGAGGAGACGGCTCATGTAATCCCTCCACGATCTTTATTACACGCTTCCCTTCTACAAATTCTGAAATAATCTTCTTCGTAGTTGAGACATCATAATCTATGGTGAGAAGTTCCTTAACAGCCTCCTCGAACACAGGGGTGCCAGTCAAGCTTCTTGCAAGATCGAAGAGTATTCTCGAGTTTATGTCTGCTTCTTTCTCTATAATGCCGAATCTCCGAGCTACATGGAGCAGTCGACGCCTGAACAATCCTGTAGTTTCCAAACCTTCTAAGATCATTTTCTCACTGAAGTTCTTACACATTGAGTCCCATAATTTGAGCACCCTAGAGGGAGGGAGACCTGCTTGAATTATAACACGATAGGGGTCGTAGTTCACGAGTATAGTTGCACCGAGCTCTCGAGAGAGGAGAGTTCCTAGGATCTTTGAGATGGTTCTGTTAACTCGGCTACCGAAGAAAGTGTGAATAATTACGTAGTCCTCTGCTGCCTCGATGGTTGCCATTCTATCACTGACCATAGGAGTATTAAGTCTGGCGTACTCCCAGATCTCTCTGAAAGAAGTTTCTAGAAGAGCAGGGTCAACACCATATCGTGAGGCTATATCTCGAAGAATGTATTCAAACTCTTCGTCTTGCCTCCCTCTCGAAATCACCTCACCATAAAGTGAGCCAACCTCCTGGGCGACTTCGAAGGGTACAGGGATCTCCTCACCAACCCAGTGAGGAATTGCACCTATTGGATCCTCATCCTGCTCCACATACACCCTGTCTCCGAAGACTTGCCTCAGCCTCCATACGAGGCCACCCATAATAAACTTCACACCGGGAACACCTTTCTCAGCCACAAACTCCTCATCTAGAACACCCACTATGCTCTCGTCAGCTTCATTCACAACAAGGTACTGTTTAACTTCAGGGATTGTGGAGAGGTTATTGAAGTAATAATTATAGAGAGGGCCTAATCCTCTAGGTCTCATTACTAAGTTTAGGTCAGGAAGATAGCGAAAGAGAGGAGGATGTCTCTCACTCATAAAACTGAGAACATTCTTCAGCTCCTCTTCGGATAGAGAAGAGTAAGGGGAGGATGAGCGGAGAATATTGAGTAATTGAGATATGCCCAATTTACGATCAGTTATAAGTATACCAGCTATTTGATGAGTAAGGACGTCGAGAGGTTTATCAGGGGGTTCCACAGGCTCCAGTAGATCATTTAGGGCTCTACGCTTTATCACGATGGATTCCAAGAAGTCATCACCATCTATTGATATTATAACACCCTTGGCTGTGAGACCGATTTTATGCCCGCTTCTACCCACACGCTGCACAAGTCTGACCGCCTGTCTCGGTGAGCCATACTGTATGACAAACTCAACACGACCCACATCTATCCCAAGCTCCAAGCTGGAGGTACATACCACACCCTTAATCTCCCCACCCTTCAGCTTCTCCTCAGCGGAGATCCTAGTTAATTTACCCAATGAGCTGTGATGCACCCTTATCGGGAGATTTGAATCTAGAATGAGAAGCCTATTCCCCAAGAGCTCTGCAGTACTCCGTGTATTAGTGAAGAGGAGGACAGCCCTCTTATCTCTCACATATTCAATTATTGCACGTGCCCGTGCAGCCACATCTGGTGTGGATACAAGTTTCTGAGAGAGAGCTACATCCACTTCAGTAGGCTGCGGAAAGGTTACCTCCACTATAAAACCCCGAGGGATTGGAACTTTTACCACAGTTATTCTACGCCCTGGACCAATAAGAAAGGATCCCAGTTTCTCGGGTTCACCCACAGTAGCAGAGAGACCTATAACCTGTATCTCCCCCTTCACTAGGAGTCTGAGTCTCTCCAGACCTACCAGAAGTTGAGTTCCCCTCTTATCAGATAGAAGCTCATGTACCTCATCAACTACAACCCACCTAACGGTTCGAAGGATCTCACGCAAGTTCTTCCCGACGAGGAGAATCTGGAGGGTTTCAGGAGTTGTAACCATTATATGAGGTGGGAGAAAACGCTGTGATGTCCGTTCTTCCTTTGTGGTATCTCCATGCC
>NJEE01000026.1 GCA_002255045.1 Candidatus Bathyarchaeota archaeon ex4484_205
CAGTAATTATACTCTTTGTCACAAGTGCTGCGGGTTTGATGGGAATGTGTCTTAGACTACTACGTGAGAGTGTATAATGCATATCACGAATCAGCCTTCGAAATGCAGCTCTAAATAAAGTTGCAAATATTGAGCCTGCCAGCCTTAAACGTTTATTTCCATAATGGTCTTTATCATCCTTCGTTCTCCATCCCAGCCTTAATGTCAGAACCCGGTTTGCCATTTCACATAGATATCTTGCCTTTTCAATCCTCTTATCTGAGGTATTACCTAGATGTGGCAATAAAATTGCGTCAAGTAAGTTGGCTGTCCGTGCCCTACGAGTCTGCTCTGGTTGTCCATGTGCAATCCTGTTACCAATAAAGAGTATGGCTTCATCCTCCGTGAATATCCCTTCGGCATCCTCAAAAGATGCCGAAAGAAGATCTTGGACCTCTGAGAAGGGTGAAACTTCATTGGCTATATCTACATCCTTTGTTAGTCCTAAAGCCTTAACCATTATTATGAAAGGTATTTCGGCAGCAACGCCTGGAAGATAGACCTTAAGCTCCTCATTACTACTCCTATACCTTACTTCTACACGGGTTCGATATCCTGCAGTAGAGGAGAATACCTTAGCAACATACAGTTTGTAAGAACCCATATCTTTAATGTCTGTCAAAATTTTATTGGGAGCGAGGTCTTCCAAACCAACGACTACACGTTCAGAACCATTTACGATAAGATATCCGCCGGGATCATAGGGATCTTCACCCAATTTTGCTAGCTCTTCTGTGGTTTTGCCATGAAGGACACAATATTTGGATTTAACCATTATCGGCAGGGACCCTATCTCTACTTCTTCTCTGATCTTTACCCCTCCACTCTTTATTTCATACATCTCCAGATATATGGGAGCAGAATACGTTAGGTTTGAGATTCGACAAATACGTGGAGTTAGGTATATAAGGTTGTCTGAAACATCCCTTATCTGTGGTTGCCCCAGTCTCACCTTCCCAAATTTTATCTGATATCTGCCGTCAGGCAGAAGCACAGAAATGCCTCCTACTTCATCTATTATTCTCTGTAAATCTTCTTCAACGAATTTTTCGAAGGAGTCTATATGCTGACGGGCTAACCCTTTTTCCTGTATTAATGCCTCAAGAATGACTGCCCGTTCCTCCTGTGTTGGGAATTCCAAATTATCCCCTTTCATTCTTACTTTTCCTCCACAACATACCTGTAAAACACAGATTTTCCTGCAGTTGGACTTATTCTTTCAATTTTTATAATGTCCCCTGGTCTGGCACCTATCGCCTTCACTACAGGGTCTGTGGAGAGAATTCGTGGAAGTTGATAAGGTTTTATACCGTATTTAGACAGAAGTTCCTCTCGTTCATCTTGGTCGACGATTTTATGTACTGGAACTAAGACATGTTTCATCAAATCGAAAGAAGCATCCTTCTTCTTAGACATATTTTTATCTAACCTCATAAATAGGCGTGATAGAGAGACTTATAATCAGTATTTAAGTTTATCTCATCTCTTAGGACCACACTCCCTCAACTTTATAACCACAGTTTGGACATACCCCATTTTTTATGTTATTTTTAAAAACGGAAAATCCAAATCTCTCAACTAACTTATATTTGCAGCGTGGACAGTAGGTATTTTCATCTTCATGAGGCACGTTTCCTACATACACATATTTGAGACCGGTTTCATGACCTATCTCAGAAGCGTATCTTAATGAGGAAAGAGGAGTTGGATTTAAATGTGTAAGTTTATACATCGGGAAAAATCGAGATATATGCCAGGGGATATAATCGCCAATTTCAACTAAGAAGGAGGCGATCCCCCTAAGAGTTTTTTCACCATCATTTAATGATGGAATAAGGAGGGTGGTAACTTCGATCCATACTCCGAGTTCATGGAACAGCTTTATAGAGTCTAGAACAGGCTGTAGTTTCCCCCCACAGATTTTTCTATAAAAATCTTCAGTGTAACCTTTCAAGTCGATATTTGCCGCATCAATATAGGGAGCCAAATCGCGAAAAGCACCCTCTGAGATATACCCATTGGTTATCATTAGATTCTTTAAACCCTTTTTCTTTGCCTCTTTTGCAGTATCTAACATAAACTCATAGAATATAGTGGGTTCTGTATAAGTGTAGGCAATAGATTTAGCACCATATCTTAACGCCATTTCTACAATTTCTTCTGGCTCACGATGAAAGCCCTGTATTGCCCCCTCACCTTTTGGAACCTGTGAGATTTCATAATTCTGACAGTTGAGACATCGAAAATTACATCCTACTGTGGCAATAGAATATGCAGTAGAACCAGGTAAAAAATGATAGAGAGGTTTCTTCTCTATAGGATCCAGGTGTTCTGCAATTACCACACCATAAACCAGAGAGAAAAGCCTACCCTCTCTATTTTCCCGCACACCACATATTCCTCTTTTTCCTGGAGGAATTATACATAGATGTGGACAAAGGAGGCACCTAACATAATTAGGCTTGTCTCGAATTTGAGTGTAGAACAAAGCTTCTTTCAAAGACTGCCTCCCTAACTTTATTTTCTTAATTGTAACCATTTATAATTTATGTGGGCCCGGTGGGATTCGAACCCACGACCCCCGGCTTACCTCCAGAGACCGAAGGCTTACACCCTGGTCGGTGCCCTATCCACTTCCCTCAGAGATCTGGGCGACGGGCCCATAAGATACACCAAGATAACTACTAATAATAATTTCACTCATTTAACATCTTCACATCAGTAGGATATGGCGCCCCGGCCGGGATTTGAACCCGGGTTTCGCCCTCCATAGGTCTGGCGGGTGACAGCCGCCAATGATAGGCCGCTACACTACCGGGGCTAAACTCATTTAGCACAATTCGACAATATAAATTTTGGTGGAGAAGGTTCTTAAAAATTTATTAAACGGATGAATATAACTAATTTTTGGTCCCGCGGTAGCTCAGCCTGGTAGAGCTTCCGAGTCAACCTTGGAGGGTTGGCGGAGACGCTGTAGAAGTACACCACAGAGGGGTGTACTTTAGACAGCCTACCAGGCAACACATAGAAACCGGAGTGTCGCTGGTTCAAATCCGGCCCGCGGGACCAATGAATGGGCCCGTAGCTCAGCCAGGAAGAGCGCCGGTGTTTACGGCGAGGCTTTTAGGCGGGAGGCAACCCGGTGCATGTGTGCGGGGAGGTGTCCGGGGTTCGAATCCCCGCGGGCCCGCATTTATTCTTCTCTCTTGGGTATCAGGTATTGTTATTATAAGGGGGGACGAAAAGCGATACCATACTGTATTATGCCATCCTTTCCATTCACTCTATATCTTCGGACTGTAGGCTCTAGGGACATACCAATCCTAAGTTCTTCTGGTTCTACATCGACAATTCTCGCTATGACCCGTATCTTCCCATCTACTTCAACAAGACCCATTATATAAGGGGAGAGCGACTCAAAGTCCGCTGGAGGGCTGCGGATCACTGTGAAGGTGAGAAGCTTTCCTTCTCCATTGATGCCCACGCTCTCTAAGTCCTTATTTCGGCAGCGGGGACAGATCTCTCTAGGTGGATAATAGTACTTACTGCAATTCTCACAGTAGGAGGCAACTAACCTGTGGAGATAGGGTATCATGCGCCAATATCGTGGTACAGACATCAATCAACACCTCCCTTCAAGTATATGTATAGTTACGGTGCCTCCTATTCCTCCTACATTCTGTGCAAGCCCATAAATAGCATTATCTATCTGGTTCGCCCCCGCATCTCCTCTTAATTGCTTCACTAAATCGACGACCTGATAAATACCTGTTGCCCCTACAGGATGACCCCTAGCTTTTAGACCACCCAAGGTGTTTATTGGTAGCTCACCGTTCAAATTGAAATAACCAGCCTCAATAAGTTCTGCTGCTTCTCCTCTTTTAGCAAACCCCATGTCTTCCAGAGAGATAACGCCCATTATGGTAAATGCATCATGGACTTCTACGATGTGAATATCTTTAGGAGAAAGATTTGCCTGTTTATATGCCTGCATGACTGCCCTTTGGGTGGCACTAAAAGATAGGAGGTCAGTGCGCTCGTGAAGACTCAAATAATCGGAGGACATGGTTGATGCAATTACTTTAATATCACCCTTTTCTCTCGAGAGAACAACTGCTGCAGCACCATCAGAGATAGCTGCACATTCAAGAAGATGTATAGGGTCAGCAATTAGGGGAGAGGACATTACATTCTCTACGGTGAGCTTGAGATGGTATTGTGCATAAGGGTTGTTGAGGGCATGTGCATGGGAGAGGACAGCTAATTCAGCAATTTTTTCAGGAGGTACCTGGAAATGATGCATATAAAGTCGATGTAGTAATGCATTCAACCCTACAAAGGTCATGCCAAGATCTGCTGAAAATACTCGGTCATCTGCGGAAGCAAGAGAGGAAGATACTTGAGAGGTAGGCATATCACTGAGTTTTTCAACACCAATACATAGCACATTATTATATTCACCTGAGAGTACAGCCTTACATGCTTCATGGAGAGCTGCGCCGCCAGATGCACATGCAGCCTCTACATGCACGGCAGGAACTCCAGATAAACCCATATAGTCAGCGATCAATGCCCCTATATGTGACTGTGCCTGAAGATAGGGGGCACACATGTTCCCAACATATATGGCATCTACAGTAGATAGGGAGGCATCTTCCAGTGCATTTATGCCAGCCTCGGCCCCCAGAGACCTCAGGGAGCGATTCCAGTGCTCGCCTACTTTTAGAGCGGAGATACCGCGAATGAATACAGACATCCAATCACCTCCCTCTACATGGATATTTTATCACGATACTTTGCGTAAAGTGAGTAGGTAATATACTTCTTTCGCTGTATTAATTGCTGTACAGTTGGAGCTAAATTTCTCTTCGATTCAATGGAGTCTAAAACAGAGATTATGAATGAGTCGCTTCCTGCACCGGAGCCAAAGGATGAGACAAGGATTCTGCTTTCGGGTTCTGCTATATCTAAAACTGCAGCTAAACCTAGTGGAACAGCACCTGCATAGGTGTTACCAATAATAGGGGAGAGAAGCCCTGGTTCTATTTTCTCTCGAGGGATGCCGAGTTTCTTTGCCACTCTTAAGGGAAACTTCGTATTTGGCTGGTGGAAAACACAATAATCAAAGTCATTCAGTGAGTAACCAGATTCCTCCAGAATACCTTTTACAGAGGAGATAATGTGATGGAAATAGGCTGGCTCTCCAGTAAACCTACCTGTATGTCGAGGATATTTTTCTCCCTGCCGTCTCCAGAAGTCTGGAGTATCAGAGACATAAGAATATGAATATTCGATTCTTGCTATCATATCACTACGGTTGAAGGATGAAAAGATATATGCAGCACCTCCAGAAGCTGCGGTATATTCTAAGTTGTCGTTAGGCCGTCCTTGTGCAGTATCGGCACCTATGGCTAACGCATAGTTAACCATCCCTGAAGATACGAGCCCAATAGAAGATTGAAAAGCCTCAGTACCAGCTTTACATGCAAATTCATAATCGGCAGAGAGTATTTTGCTTGATGAATTAATTATGCTTGCGATCACAGTGCTTGAGGGTTTTACAGCGTAGGGTTTCGACTCAGTTCCTATCAGAATAGCACCGAGTTCTGAGGGAGAGATCCCAGCTCTTCTTAATGCATACTTTGCAGCTTCCGCTGATATGGTTATTACATCTTCATCTATACCAGCTACAGCCTTCTCTATTATAGGGAAAGAGCTGGACTTACCCCATACTTTGCCTATTTCTTCCGCCCTTATCCTATAGAGCGGGATATAGGCACCATAACCCAATATGCCAACATTATTTTTTGGCTTCAATACTCGTCGAGTCTTAGGTAGACATATCCCAGTTAAAATATCTTTATCAGAAATTTGATGGAGCTGGGGGTGGGATTTGAACCCACATAGAGCGGGTCTGCAGCCCGCCGCCTAGCCTGTCTCGGCCACCCCAGCAGCTCCTCATAAAACAAAATAAGGCGGAATAGGGCTATTTAAAGAATAAAGTGGGAGCAGGATGAGAGATGGATGAGGAAAAGAAGGAAGTCGTAATAATTGGGGCGGGACCAGCTGGTTTAACTGCGGGAATCTACCTAGCACAAAACAAGATAGATATTACAATCTTAGAGAGAGGACTTCCTGGTGGAAGGATGGGAGAAGCGGTAGAGATAGATAACTATCCTGGTTTTCCTGAAGGGGTAACTGGAAAAGAGCTTACGGAGAGAATGGTTTCACAACTTGAGAGATTTGGAGTAAAAATAAGATTTCCGGAGGAAGTCCTTAAGTTTTCATTCACAGAGTCTGGGAAAGAGGTATTCACGCGAAAGGCTAGATATTTGGCGAAAGCAGTCATAATAGCTACAGGGGGAGAAAGTATGAAGCTGAATATTGCAGGAGAGGAGAGACTCCTTGGGAGAGGAGTATCTTATTGTGCTGTATGTGATGGTTTTTTCTTCCGTGAGAAAACTGTTTGCGTAATAGGGAGAGGAGAGGAAGCAGGGCAGGACGCACTCTACCTCTCTAACTTAGCGGATGAGGTATATTTACTAATGTATGGAAAAGAGGAAATGAGTGGAAGTACATTTGATAAGTTGAAGGATAGAGAGAACATACATATGTTAGAGGGAACTCCGCTTGAGATATTAGGAAAGGAAAAAGTTGAAGGAGTGAAGATAGAGAGAGATTGGAAGACCAAGGTTTTACGAGTGGATGGTGTATTTATAGGATTAGGTATGACACCATCCACTCGTATTGCGAAAGAGGCCGGCATAAAAGTAAATGAGAGGAGAGAGATAATTGTGGATAAGAGACAGATGACAAATATAGAAGGAGTGTTTGCAGCAGGGGATTGTACGGGAGGATTTAAACAGATAGTTATAGCTGCTGGAGAGGGGGCGACTGCGGCTTTATATGCTATAAGATATCTACGAAGACGACTCTGAGACTTCTAACTTCTCGCTCTCTGAACATAAGGTCTCCAGACTTCCCTTATTCTCGATAAAGCCTCTACCTATAATCAAATCTCCCGCCGCTAGATGAAAGTCGGGCTCAGGTCTGTATTTCCACTTTTCACCTCGTTTTATGGCAATTATGTTCATAGAGGATTCTTCCTCTACGTCCTCGACACTCATTCCCTCACTCCATGAACCCTTTTTCACGACAGCAAGCTCCACTATTTCTTCAGATTCTTCTAGCGCAGATTTTACTATTGGGTGAGTATGTTTAAGTCTCAGAACGATCTCCGCAATGTTTGAGGCAGCATCAGCCAAATTTTCGGCAGCATAACCTATTCTAACAAGACCTAAAATACCTTCTTTATTCCCTCCCTTATTCAATTCCAACACTTTAAGTTCAAATTCCGTGTGAAGCTCGTCAAAGGATTCTTCTAACCTTAGAATTTCTTCACTCAAAGTCTTATGATTGTATAAAAGAGCTAGAAAGGCGAGGTCTATCATCATTTCAGAGGTCTCCTTCAGCTCTATCAGCAGATCTTTTACTGACTGAACTTTATTTTTCATAGGATTCACCTCCTTTACAAAGATCGATTACTTCTTCTAATCCCTCACGGTCACCTCTCAGAATCAGAATATCACCGCTCTTTACCACATCAGAACCAGAGGGGTCAATTATAAACTCGACACCCCTACGTATAGCTGCAACATCAACACCATAACGCTGAGGCAGCATGAGGGTGCTTAGAGATTTCCCGACGAAAGGAGAGTTAGGAGAAACTGTAATTTTGCCCAGTCGCTCTTCTGTAGATTCAAAGGCCTCCAAAAGAAGGGGATGAATACCTAACCCTCTTAATTCAACTATAGCGATATCGGCTGCAGCATTAGAAATGCCATCAATAGCTGTAGCAGCCTTGAGTATCCCAGCTACATCTATTGCATCCTCCTTATCACGAACAGCTAGAACAGCATTCATAGTGAGTATATAGGTTAGTTGATCTACCCTTTCTTCAAGACGGAGGACCTCCTCTGCCAAGTCTTTGTCACGGAATATAACGGAGGAGTATGCTAGGTCAACCATAAGTTGGGATATATTTTTCATCTCAATAAGTAAGGAGCGTACTGAACAAGGAGTATATGAGAGTTCCATACTACTATGAGGTTCTCCTTCGCCCACTGATTGATCCTCCACCAATAGAATGAATTAAATAACAACATCTTAAAAATTTTGGTGTAAGGATGCAGAAGAACAAAGAAATTCTAAGAAAGGTGTATAAGGAGATACGTTTAAAAATAAACAAATCAGATAAAAAAAGAAAGAGTTTAGAGATATGGAGAAAAATTGAAAAAATGGATATTTATAATAATAAAAAAACAATAATGTTCTATTACTCGAAAGAAAATGAGGTAGATACACGATTAATGATAGAAAAAAGCATAAAAGATGGAAAGAGAGTCATTTTACCAAAAATAATTAACGGAGAGCTTTCTCCTATCCAAATAGAGGGCTTAGACAGCCTCAGGGAAGGGCCTTACGGAATTAAGGAACCATCAAATGCCAGGAAAGTCGATCTCTCAGAGATAGAACTTATCTTTGTACCCGGTGTAGTATTCGATAAGAAGGGATATAGAATAGGGTATGGAAAGGGATACTACGATAGATTTCTATCTAAACTCTCCTCGAATACCGTAAAGATAGGTCTGGCATTTAGCGAACAAATTATTGAACAGATACCTCATGAGGATTGGGATATCAGAATGGACATACTAGTGACTGATAAGGAAGTAATTTACATCAGTGATTAAAACCTCTTATACCGGTAAATATCATACACATCCCGTATTCATTTGCCGCCTCAATGACTTCAGCATCCCTCTTGGAACCACCTGGTTGGATTATAGCAGTTATACCAGCTTCAGCCATTACATCAATAGAGTCACGGAAGGGGAAGAAGCCATCAGAAGCAAGGCATGCATCCTTGGCTCTTCTACCAGCCTTTTCCACTGCGTGTTGCACTGCATCTACTCTACTACTTTCACCCCACGCAATGCCAACTGTGGAAGAGCCCTTCGTAATAACTATAGCATTTGAGTAAGTATGTTTAACTACGTTCCAGGAGTATATCATCGTGGAAAGTTCCTCCTTGGTGGGAGCTCTCTTTGAGACTATTCTCAAATTTTCAGGATGCAAGAGCATACTAGTATCTTCCTGCAGGAGAAAGCCACCAGACACTTTTATCCATCGAAGGCCGTATGGCCTATAAATATCCAGGCCCGGCAGCTCAAAAATTGTAAGACTTTTCTTGGAAGAAAGCATTCCAAGAGCTTCTTCCTCAAAATGAGGAGCCATGAGACAGTGAAAGAACTTCTTAGAAAGCTCCCTGGCTACGTCTGAGTCAACATTGCGATTGAAAACTACAACACCGCCGAAGGCAGATTTGGAGTCACATTCATAGGCTTTTTTAAAGGCAGTGAGCAAAAACTGAGAAGACGCTACACCACAGGGATTCCTATGTTTGATTATCACACAGGTGGGATCTCTAAACTCAGAGATTATTCGCAAACCGGCATCTAGATCGCCAATATTGTTCAAACTGGGTTTTCTAGAGGATAGGCATATAGCATTTACCACACCTACCTTCTCTACAGGATATCGGTATAAAAATGCCCTTTGGTGAGGATTCTCCCCATACCGTAATTTTCCAGCATATTTTAGGGGTATCGTTTGGTAATTACTTTCCCACATACCTGTAGTGAAGTTCATGAAGTGAGAGATCAATGCATCATAATATGCAACGTAATTTATTGCATCTACAGCTAGCTTCATTCTTGTTTCGGGAGAGGTCTCTCCAAAAGTTTCCAATTCACTTATAACTTGAGAATAGTATGTAGGAGAAGTAAGAATAGTAACATATTGATAGTTCTTCACAGCCGCTCTGATGAGAGAAATCCCGCCAATATCAATATAGGTGAGTAGATCGTTGAAGCTCAAGTCGGCCCTCAGGGATAATTCTTCGTAGGGATAAAGATTAACAGCGATAATGTCAAAGAGAGGAACTTTGTATTTTGTGATCTCTTCAAGGTGTTCTTTGTTGTTCCTGTCACATAATATACCTGCATATATTATTGGATGAAGGGTTTTGACTAAACCATTCATCAGGTGTGGGTAACCAGTAATTGAGGATACACTATCTACAAAGACACCATGTTCCTTCAGATACTGGTATGTTCCTTCGCTGGCATATACATTATACCCTTGTTCTAATAGCTTTCTCGCTAGTAAATCAATATCAGTTTTATCATACACTGAAAGTAGGGCAGATTTTGGAATAGAAGCATACATCATCAGAGAGAGGTAGTATATGAGACTAATAAAGGTAAAGTGGGCCTCAGAATAACTCTGAAAATTCATCTAAATTCATCTAAATGCCTTCCCTTCATAGGCCCAAATCTGTAGAAATTGTCTCAATTAATAAATTTTAGCGGAAGAGAATAATAATATAAGGAGATGTGACACTCTACTCTATTGTAAAAATGAGAATGGCACACTTCCTTTTTCGGGTTCCTGTAAGGAAGGGTGGGTAGAGCTAAGGGATAGTATTTGAGAGGTGGAGGATTTTGTATTCAATTAGGAGAGAAATGAAGAAATATGAGGAGTATGCTTATGTTCTGGATTTTATACCACATGGGTTACCCTCTCGTGAGAGAAGGCATGTGGTAACTGCTCTCGCGCAAGTTGTAGGGGAAATGGAGTTCACATTACTAGAGGTAACTATCAAGCCAGGTATAAGGCTAACTCCTGGACAGAGAATTTATGTGGGTCGTGGAAGGAGGGAGGAGATAGACCATGTTATAGGTAGAATAAGCTATGACGATTTAACAGAAGATGCAAAAGAGAGGCTTCCACAAATCATCAGGAGAATAGTTGAAAACAATGAAAGAAGGTTCATAGAGTTTATAAATACATGTAGACCCATAAGTCCAAAACGCCATTCACTTTCTCTTCTCTCAGGAATAGGAAAAAAGTATACAACAATAATTCTTAGGGAAAGGGAGAATAGAAAGTTTGAGTCATTCAAAGAGCTTGAAGAGAGAACAGGAATACATGATATTGTGGAAATCATAGTGAGGAGGATAGTGGATGAGCTCAGAGGAGATGAGAAGTATCATCTATTCACAAGACGAAGATAGAATATATCAACTTAAATATTTAATGAAGAAATATAAATTTAGGCCGTCCAGAAGAAAGAGTCAACATTTTATGATAAATTATAAAATAATGAAAGATATGATAGAACTTGCGGAAATTTCAAATAAAGATGTAGTTTTGGATATTGGGGCGGGAGATGGAGAGCTCACAGAAAGAATAGCAAAATACGCAAGAAGGGTGTATGCAATAGAATATGATAGAACACTATGCAAAATATTGAGACGTAGATTTAAGAGAAGTAAAAAGGTGAAAGTAATTGAGGGAGATTTTTTAAAGATAGATATTCCATTTTTTAATAAAATAGTTTCAAACCCTCCCTTTCATATATCTTCAGAGATACTTTTCAAAATATTCGAATATGACTTCGAGGTAGGAGTAATAACCTTCCAAAAGGAGTTTGCGGAGAGAATTACTGCGAGGCCGGGTGAGAAGAAGTATGGACGTTTAAGTGCCGTTGCACAGTTAATAGCTGAGGTGAGAATCTATAGAGACCTTGAGCCTAAGATGTTTTATCCGAGCCCTAAAACTTTTGTGAGTATTCTGAAGATAAGACCTTACAGCAGAGATATACGTCTACATGTGAAGAGATATGGACGTCATCTAGCTTACATATTTACTCAGAGGAGGAGGAAGGTGAGAAAGGTTGTAAAAGAGTACTTGAGGAAATATGATATAGATCCAGATGCTTCAGATATAAAGAGATTTTTGAATAAAATGCCTAAAAAAAGAGTTTTTCAACTAACTCCAGAAGAAGCATTAGAAATATCCATAAATATTGCAAATATATTGAAGAAATAATCTATTTTAAGCGAATTTCCACAATATCTCCATCTTTCACTTTGAAGTCTAGGCCCACTCTAAAAATTTTGCCCTCACGCCATAGCTTCGCATATTTAAACATAGATAAGAAGTCCCGATGAATGCGGGCAGCTACATCTCTAACTGTAGAACCTTTCTTCAGGAGTATAGGTTTCTTTGAGGGAGGCCCCCCGATAGGTTTTGTAAAAATTCGGACCCACTCCCCTGCATTCAATATAGCCTTATAAAGAAAGGATAAGGGATCCTCTTTCACTGATATGCTGTACACTGGAAAGAAGTTTCTGAACTTCGATTTGATGATATCTTGATAATTTTTATCAAGATTTTTGAGGTTGAGCAGAAGGATCAGAGGTTTTACCTTAGAACCTGGTCTTATCGCAGCCTCCAGATCCGGGAACTTAGTATTTTCTTGAGCAGGACCAGGAGGGGTGCTGAAAAAGATGCCATATTCTTCACATTTTTCTATGAAAGACAGCTGGGGCAAGAGCTCGTTATTACTATCGACCAAAAAAATTATGAGATCGCTACTATTCAATGCATCTAATTGAAGGGAAGTCAGCGGGTTTTGAGGAATATATGCAGGTACTTCAATAAACTTGAAATATACCCCCGCATATTTCGAGGTTCCGACCTGAGGTGAGAGCGTAGTATAAGGCAGACCAGTTATTTTAGGTTTGGTATTTGTAAGTCTCGCAAGTAACGTACTTTTACCTGAGAGAGTGACGCCGAAGAGGGAAATAAGCAGTTCAGATTCCCCTTTTCGAAGAAAAGGGGGAGGTTTTCTCTTTGATTTCTTTCTTTTTCTTTCAATTTCCGTCTGTAATGCAGCTATTTGACGTTTGACTCTCATACGGAGTTTTTCGGTCCCTTTATGTTTGGGAATCATGGACAAGTAAAGCTGAAGATTTCTGAGCTTTTCCTCAGGAGATCTGCTTTCTAAAACTTTTTTATATTGAGCTTCTGCCTGAGGCGGGAGATTTGTCACCATCCTTCTCACCACCACTTTGGATGGTTTCTCTTATATGTCGTAAGACCCCCAAAAGTAAAGTTGTTTCTCTTTTTGAAGGATAGCTTCTACACAAGATATTTCGGAAGGCTTTTTTAGAGTACCTAATTTTATGTGGAGGAATACCAGAGAAATCAACGAGGGTATCAAACTCCTTAATCAGCTGATTTAGAATAGAGGAATTTGGGGCATCTCTAATATTCTTTCTAGGACGTCGGCGACTTAAGAAGAGTTCATAAAGTATAATACCCACGGAAACAGCGAGATTGAGTGTAGGATATTTTGGATTACTCGGGATTTTTACTAAAATGTCACAGCTATCTAGAACCTTTTTGGGAAGTCCGAAGTCTTCTCTTCCGAATAGGATAGCTGGGGAAGAATATTTAGCAAGGAATGAGGAGAGTTCTCTGGGAGTTATGGCAGTTCGGAAGACATTTCTCCCACCATAATTTAACTTAGCGGAGGTACCTATTATTGCATCAGAACCCTCTAAGGCTGCTTCTAGAGATGTGAAAATTCTCGCATTACGCAGAATAGACTCACCATGCATTGAGTAAGCATATGCCTCCTCACCAATAGAGACCTGGGGATTGACCAAAACCAAGTTACTAAAAGAAAAATTATGCATTATTCTAGCAACCATCCCTATATTTCCTTCATATTTTGGCTCAACAAGCACCACTCTTAGCTCTTCACTCATCACTACTTAAACACATCCTAAAGTAAAGATAAAAATACAAGCCAAGCACTATCCTCTTTAATACCATGGGTAAGAACAAATCACTAAAACAAATGCCATACACTAGGAAGGAGTATATTTCAAGTATTCCTGGAATTAGGCTGGCTAAGATGACCTTAGGCACAGCAAGGGACGATTATAAAGTTCTATATGAAATAAGGACACAAAAGAAAGGTCTAGTTAGTGATAGAGCATTAGAATCCATTAGAATAATGGTAAATAAAATTCTTCAAAAAGAGATAGGACAGGGAAATTATTTACTGAAGGTGATTAAGTACCCACATATAATCCTAAGAAAACATAAAATGCTGACGGGGGCTGGAGCAGATAGATTAAGTGAGGGAATGAAGAGAGCATATGGGAAGCCTATCGGATTGGCAGCAAAAGTCAAGGAAAATGATGTGTTATTGAAAATATGGATGCTTGAAGAAAGACCACGATTGATGAAGAGAATTCTCCGAGTTATTAGTCCAAAGATTCCAGTAGGGTGTAGACTGGCAGTATCCAAATTGGAGGCAGCCTAAAGTGCTGAGAAAAACGGTAAATGAGAGAGTTGGGCAGTTCGTATTACCTGGTCAAACGGTTGGAGTAGTGGAGGAATTTAATCCTGGTATAGGAACATTTGAGGTGAATGGGTCTATATATTCAAAGATAATCGGAACTATAGTAATAGATATGTACACCAGGACAATCTCGGTGGCCAGAAGAGGGAAGGGCCCGATTTTCCCGATAAGAGGGAATATTGTTGAGGGACAAGTGACTGCTGTTCTGCAGAATAAGATCGTCTTTGTGAACATATATAAAGTGGGAAAGATTTATCTGAATAGACCTTTTACAGGAATTATTTACATCAGTCGTGTTTCCAGAGAATACATTAAAAATTTGTTAAAATATGTAAAACCAGGAGATTTAGTAAAAGCGAAAGTTATATCTATAAAAAATGGGGCATTTCAGCTGTCTTTAATAGGGGAGAAATTGGGGGTTATCAGAGGATATTGCTCACAATGTGGACAGACACTCGTAAGGAGAGGAAAGAAACTTTATTGTCCTACATGTAATAGATATGAAGAAAGGAAAATTGCTGTAGATTATGGTGAGGTGTGAGATGAAGATTTTAAGAGAAAGTAAGAGGGAGATAGAGTTTGAATTAGAGGGAGAAACACACACCTTCTATAATCTATTAAAGGAGTATCTTTTGTTAGATCCTAATGTAGAGATAAGTGCCTATAAAATAGAACACCCCCTTGAGGGAACAATGAGAATGTATGTTAAGGTAAAAAGGGGAGAAGTGAGGAGAAGTATAAAAAGGGCCTTAGAAAGGATTATAGAGGACCTTACTGAAATTGAGAGACAACTGCAAGGATGAGCTTGCATTCAAGATAAGGGAGATAGCTAGAGATAGAAAACTAAAAAGTTTTGGAGACGTTCTTTTGAATTATATAATAAGCGTATACAATTTTCAGACCAGAGGAGAAATAAAGGGAACAAAGATTGATAATAAATACTTAAGAAATGTAGTAGTAAGAAGTAAGTTAAGAGAGCACCTTCCATCACGAATGGACAGAAAGAATCTTGGAAATGCATATGAGGCAATAATCGCCTATGCAAATTTGATTTTAGGTATAAAGACGGAGGAGATGATAAAGATATTATGCAAAGAGGAGAATCTTGAAGAAGGGCTGAAAAATCTTATAGATGAATTGGTGAGTAAGATAGCGAAGAAATAATTTGAGAGAAATCACCGTGAAGAAGGAGATAAGGATAATAGGAATAGATGATGGACCCTTCAGGTTACATGAGGATAGATATGCAATCCTGATCGGTGTAGTAATGAGAGGAACATATGGCATAGAAGGATATGAATACAGATGGATTGAGGTAGATGGATTAGATGCCACAGATAAAGCAGTAGAGATGATAGTAAATAGTAAATTTATGGGAGAGATCCGAGTAATTTTACTTAGTGGAATAACATATGCAGGATTTAACATGATACACCCTCTCGAACTGATGGAAAGAACATCCCTACCAGTAATTGTAGTATCCGAGAAGAAGCCAGATTATGAATCCATGAGGAAGGCTATGATTAGATTGAAGAATTCTGAGAGGAGAATGGATATACTAAGGGAAGTTATGGAGCCTAAAGAAATAAGAATGAGGAATAAGAAGCTGTACATTCAACCCTATGGCATCAGTATAGAGAAAGCAGAGGAAATACTCGAGAAAAGTATGTGGAGAGGAGGCTTACCCGAAGCTTTAAGGTTGGCTCATATAACAGGGAGACTTGTCTTTGAGGCATGTGAAGAAAGGTTTAAATTAGGTTTGAAGAGTGATAAATGAGCATAGAAGTGAAGTTCTGCCCTAAATGTGGAAGTAGGCTCGTGATAAAGACGAATGAAGAGGGTAAAAGAGAATATGTCTGCCCTAGGAAGGGGTGTGGTTATAGAGAACCGTTGAGTACATTCACCTATAAAATACTTGAAGAGAGGAAGACTGAGGCAATAAGGTTGTTAGATGAGAAAAGCACATCTATAAAGACCATGCCGATAATAAGAGTAGAATGCCCTAAGTGTGGAAATATGGAGGCATATTGGTGGATTGTCCAAACGAGGGGAATGGATGAATCTCCTACAAGGTTCTATAGGTGTACAAGATGTGGTCACACATGGAGAGAGTACTCTTGATAATTCACTCTTCTAGCTTTGGAGCGACATAGTAAGTGAGGAAACCTTCAGAATTTAAATTTACACCCATTTTCAGAGGCATATCCGTATCAAAACTTATTTTAACCAAATCAACAAAAGTAAGGGCACCAACTATTTTCTGCAAGCGTAGTAAATCATAGCTCTGCCGAACATCAGGAGATATCTTAGGCTCGATTAGAGTCCCATCTTCAGCCGTAAGCTCCACCTTAATGCTGGACACATCACTTTGGGCGAGCAATATTACTTTATTCGTAGCAGTTTCGATTCTGAGAGTATCGGAAACATACCTTCCATTGTTCAATATATATTTGAGAACTTTCACAGATGTAGTAAAGATATTGTTAAGTGTAATGTTTAGAGGGGGGGCTTCACGAGTGGCGGAGGTAAAGCGAGGTATACCAAATTCTCTCGTAAATTCACCTATAATTCTGAATTTAAGTTGATTTTCTTCTGGAATTATAGTCATCGTCTCATTAGAAGAGGCTTTTAAAAGCTTCAAGGCATCACTGACCCTAAACGTAACTTCGGTGGGTTCTACATCATATTCTGTAAACAAAGATTTTGGGAGAAAAAGATCAACCATGGAGACTTCCGCGAGATCTAAGGCTCTAAGTTTTATACCATCATTATCTACTTTCAAGGTAGCCTCTTCTACAACGACTCCTACAGCGTTAATAATATCCCGAAATAGCTTAACGTCATCAAATACAATTTTCATATGTCCTTACCTAATAGATTCATTAAGATAGTAGAATATATAATTTCGTTGAGAAGTTAATTGAAAATAGGGTATAGGCATATTGAACATCGTGAGGGCAGCTCAGTATCCCTTTACAAATAGAGGGGCTCTCTATGTAGAATCATTAAATCTGACCCTCGAAGAGATAGATGAAAGATATCTAGATGCCATCAACAGAGCATACGAACGAATTATGGATGCCATCAAACTGAGGGAGATAAGGATAGGACCACAACAATTTCTGAATTACGAAACGGAGATACTCTCCTATCCTATCGCTATTTTAATAGTGGCGGCAGTAGGAGATGTGGAGCTCCGTAGAAGATATGCATATGCTGAAGCACGAGGAGCCTCTCATAGACTTTTACGAGAAGACATATCTATAGTGGAGGAGATTTGCCAAGATCTGGGATTAAATGTTGAAATAATAGATAGGGTTGGATATGAGTTAAAGATCCCCGTTGAAAATTATTTGAAATATTCGTCTCGATTTTATGATATCCATTGGAAACTAGTAAATAGAGTATTGTTAGGGGGATATGTGTATCTCTCTAAAAGAGAGACAGTGAGACTTCTTGAGGAAGCTATAAGGGGGAGAGTATTCCAGAAGACAGGGTTAACAGTAGATGAGGAACATCTTTCCCCCCTTTTGAGGAAGAGAATTCAGGAAGTAAAGGAGAAGTGGAGTAAGAAGATGAAAAGAGCTAGAGTCACATATAAGGGGGAAAAACCACCCTGCATACAATATTTAATGAAGAAAATCGAGAGAGGGGAGAATCTTTCACATATGGAGAGATTCACAATAACAACCTATTTGATTCATACAGGTAGGAGTACGGATGAAATAGTCGAGATCTATTCTAAGATGCCGGACTTTAACAGAAAGATTACAGAGTACCAAGTTAGACATTTGAGAGGAGAAATTGGTTCTGGTATAGTCTATAAGACGCCAAGTTGTAATACCCTTAAAACGTTAGGTATATGCCCAATTAAGGAGTATTGTAAAGGAGTGAGAAATCCACTTCATTTTCATAAAGTAGAAGGTAAGGACTAAGATGAGAATATTGACATTTAAGTTCATTAGGGACGTACTCTCGAGATATTATGAGAGGGCGGAGATAGAAGATGTGCCCAAGATAGGAATGAGGGAATTTGCATTTTTCATACCAGACTTAAAAGAGGGAGATATAGTAGAGAGACATATAAGCTTCACAGATGTGGAAGAACTTCGAAAGTACCTCATCGATAAAACACCTAGGGATGCCTACTATTCTGCTGCATATTATTTAGAGCCTACTTTAGAAATGGACAGGAAAAATCTTGTCGAGGCAGATCTAATATTCGATATAGATGCAGATCATTTGGAAGTGGAGAAGGAGGAGATTTTTGTTTGCACAAGATGTGGAGTGAAAGAGAGCTCTGGAGATAGGTGTGATGATTGTGGAGGAGAGTTAAGAAAAATAACTTGGATAACTCCAACCATGCTAAAAAAGGCAAGTGAAGAGACATACAAACTTGTGGAAATATTGAGTAATGATTTTGGGATACCATATAACGAATTAGAGATATACTTTAGTGGCCACAGAGGATACCATGTCAGAGTGACGACAGAGTGGGTGAGAAAAATGACTCAACCTGAGAGAAAGGAGATTGTAGACTATTTAATTTGCAGGGGGATAGATGTGGAGAGACATGGGATTAAGTTTAGGGGAGATATTTTCCAAGATCCTGGTGGAGGGTGGGGTCGAAGAATTTTTAATGGGTTGAAAAGGATAATAGAGATTGGGGAATATAGAAATTTCGATTTTCTATCAGACAATGATAAAAAAAGAATAGAAATAAATAAAGAAAGAATTTTAATGGAAATAGGTGAAAAGGGATTTTCTTTATTGAGAAAATGTTTAGATAGAGGGAAATTTATGAAGATAATAGAGAAATCTATCGAAGTATCTCGGGTACATTTGGATCCTGTGGTGACACAAGATATGCATAGATTATTCAGGCTACCTGGAAGTGTACATGGGAAAATAGGTCTCATTAAAGTTAGAGTGAAGGATGTAGATGAGCTTAGGAGTTTTGATCCTTTCGAATGGGCACTTCTTCCATTTAGAGAGGAAGGAAAGTTTAGAGTGTATTATTCTCCTAGGTTTAATGCAGGAGGGGATACTTATGGGCCGTATCAAAATGAGGTTGTCAGTTTACCCATTTGTGTAGGGACTATTCTGGTATTTAAGGGATTGGCAGAGGTAGAGAGAAAATGAATAAACAAAGAGATCTATATAAAGAAATAATCGAGTTATGGAGAAAGGAAATAGAAACTTCTGAAGTAGTTGAAATACCGGAAGGTTTCCTAAAAAATTTATCTGAATACATGCTTCATGAACGGAGAAGCAATTCATTAAGAGAGAGACAGAACATTGCTACTATATTGAAGGAAAAGGAATTAGAAATTGTGAGTATGATCCTTAAAGATCTATTTGAAATTAGAGAGGAGAAAATACGATACTATTTTCTTATGAAGAAAGAGAAGATATCCTTAGAGAGTTCCGATGATTACTTCCTACTTGATAAGATCCATGAAACCATTCAGGAACTTTCTAGAAGTATAGAGAATATACTTCACGGATCCTTTGTAAAAGAGGAAAAGTTGTTGAAAAGGATTAGAAGGATAGGTATAGTTAAAAAGGAAATCCCGAAATATGTAGATGGAGATGGAAGAGCATATGGCCCATTTAAAGTGGGGGATATTGTAAGTCTGCCACAGCGTGAGTTCGCCATTCTTATGTCTCAAGGGTATTTAGAGGAAATAAAAATATACAAATGGTTGAAGTAAGTATATAAGTCTCCCAAGGAGGAAGAAAAAATAATGAAAGTACCAAAGAGTATAAGTTGAAGTAAGTATATAAGTCTCCCAAGGAGGAAGAAAAAATAATGAAAGTACCAAAGAGTATAACCACATACTGCCCACGTTGCAATACACATACTGAACATGAGGTGAGCCTGTATAAACCAGGAAAAAGAAGGAAACTTGCTGCAGGGGAAAGACACCATGAGAGGGTAGATAAACATGGATATGGAGGATCTAAGGCACCTATACAACGCCAGAAAGTTAAGACTACTAAAAAGCAGACTCTCAAATTGAGGTGTAAAAAATGCGGGTATATTTTAACTAGAAAGGGAATGAGACTGAAGAAAATTGAGGTAGTGGAGAGGTAAGAAAGAAATGGAACTCGTATGGAGGAAGCTCATACCACAGCCTCGGAGTAAATTCTATGAAGTAGAGTGCCCGGAATGCGGGAGCACGATGAGTATTTTTAGTCATGCTGCAACTATAATAAGATGTGAGGTGTGTGGAAAAATTATGGCAGAACCTACTGGAGGAAAAGCCAAAATATATGGAAAAATCATAAGAACATTAGAGTGAAAATAAATGGATAAAAAAATAGAAGTTGACACCTTAACAGTTGCAAAAATAAGAAGAATAAGCACATTTGGACTTGAAGTTTATTTCCCTGAATATGATGCAGAGGGGTTTATTCACATTAGCGAGATCCCTAGGAAATATGAAAGAAAATTAGATGAAAGATTTGTAGTAGGACAAATTTTGGCTGTTAGAATAATTAGCGTAGAAAAAGGTGAGATCTTTGCATCCATCAAGAGAGTAGAGAGGAATGAGGGAAAAAGAAAGCTCAGGGAATGGAAAGAGGAGGAAAGGGCGAAAGAAATCATCAAGATGGGAATAAAAAACATTGGGAGAATTCCTGTAAGCGAGATTGACAACATCGAGCTAGAGGCTTTAAAAAGGTATGGAAGTATGGCTAAAATGCTTGAAAATGCACTTGAGAAGGGAGCAGAAATATTGACCAAGATAGGTATAGGTGAAGAAACAGCACTTGAGATATACAGAATAGCGAAGAGAAAAATCAAGAAAAAAGAGAAGGAAGTGAAGGCGATTCTGGAGATAACACTTTATCAGCCAAAGGGAGTAGAGGAGATCAGAAGGATAATTCTGAAGGGAATGGAAAGAATAAAGAGGAAGGGATATAGAGGTGAGGCAGTCACTATAGGTGCGCCACGATACTTAATAAGAGTAAAGGGAGGAAAGATAAAAGAACTAAATAACTTACTGGAGAAAACTATAAGCTACATAGAGAGAGAGGTAAATGGATTAGGTGGCGTGTTTAAATTAGTTGAGAAGAGTTAAATCTCTTTTTAATAAAAAAGCTTTTGATCTTTAATTCTAGATAGGGGTCGTCAGGAGATAGTTTGGGAGGGTTAATTTCAATAGTGTGGGAGAGGCATATTGGACATTTATACATTAGGGTGTATTCATTGCACCGTTTACAGAAACGTAAGCGCAAGTCTAACAGAGAGTTTCGGGAGAGGAATATTAAAAAGTTAATGGCAATATTTAATTAGAGAATGCTTGAAGGTCGTTTGTTTAAATCTAAAACTAAAATTTGGCTTGATGAGGAAGCCTCTTTCACAAGACCATGGCTTATTCTGGGTTTTCCAGGATTGGGAAGAATTGGCAGGATATGTGCGAAATTTCTTATTAAGAAATATAATATGAGAATGAGAGGTTTTATTATTTCACCCCATTTCAGCAGTCAAGTGATCATAACTAAAGATGGATTACCTAGACTCATGAGAGCAGAGATCTATCACACAACCATTGGAGGAAGAGAAATAGTTATCTTGACAGGTGATGAACACTATGAAAATATCGAGGAGGAATATGAGCTGGCTTCTAGAATATTGGATATATTCCTTAAGTTTGGATTAGAGATGGTGATAACTGTTGGAGGTCATATCTCAGACAGAAAAGAGAAGAAGGTCATAACTTTTGCAACAGATAAAGAGACCTTACAATATGCACTAGCAGCAGGTGCAGAGAGAGCGCCTGAGGGCACACCAGTAATTGGAATCTCAGGAGTGATGGTCAACCTAAGTAAGGAGAGAGGAATTCCAGCTATTTGCTTATTGGGAGAGACAAATGGAGTGTATCCGGATGTGGAGGCTTCAGACAGAGTATTGGAGGTACTACATAAGATCCTAAATGTAAAATACGAGAGGGGAATCATTGAGGAAGAAAAGAGAAAGATTGGGGAAATCGTAAGAAAGTTTGAGAAAGAATATGAGAAAATTATAGAAAATAAAAGGGTGAAGGAAGGTTTAGGAAGGGAGAGAAGAGGAATAGACTATGTGAGTTAAACTCATGGAGAGATAGGTTTGGTGATAGGATAGAAGGAGAGTTGGGAGCAAGATACTGAGGCAGTTGCAGGCTTTATTATCTCATTTGGAGAGTTCTCTGCCTCAACATATATTGCAAATTGTAGATCACCACTCACGTCTTTTCGATCTATTTGATATACGTCTATAGGTTGACCATTTAGCAAGTGGAGTATAACAATATTATCATTCTTTTCCCTGATTTCAAAGGTATGTAAACCTATGGTAGCAGGGATACTTAGAATGTTTTTATCTAGGAATTTGAATAATATGGAGGCTGAGGCATTTAGAGGACCCCCCTCTTTTGCAGCACCCATCTCCACGAAGACAGAGGTTATATTGACCGAGACACCCCAATTATCACCTATATAATGGGTGATATAGGGAAGAGAAGAGTTGGTATTGTAAGATATGTTAGATCGGGAGGAAGATGTAGAAATTTGGAACGGACCATATGTTACATTATAATTCACTTTACAGATTACTACCATTGGAATATTGTAGGCGATATAATCATTTAATGAGTCAAACCAGATTTTTCCGGATGAACGCCATACGATCGTGAAGTGGTTGCCTAGTGAAACTAGGTTTTTTACTTGTGGATAATTATTTCCAAAGACTCCCTCGATCATAATACGTGTGAGAAGAGTATCTCTACGTGGAAGCCAACGTACAACTCGTTGGTAATTTTGACGACCACCCCATCTGTCATAGACACCTAAGTTTACAAGTTCTGTGAAAAGATTCTTATCCCCAAATCTCTGTAAAGTTAGATTATGATATATATTCTCACCAGCTATTGGGATGTTATATCCTATTTCAGCCATCCATATCCATTTGACTTCTTCTCCACCCCATGCACCTATATCCCATCCAATTGGTGAGAACACAAGAATATAAGACACGTTATATTTCTTTAGAAGAGGTAAAGCAAGAGTATCATTACCCATAAAGATTCTACCAATTACAGCTATTTGGGTGCTATTTATTGTCGCATTATCTGCGAGTGAAGGACGGTCCCCTACGCCAGTTATCCAATAACCATAGTCCCACCAAGATAATATAACAGAGCCGGGAGGGGTATTATCTCTCAACCAACCCAATGCCTCCAGCCAATCAGGGGCATATGTCTGATAAAGGGATGCTCCTGCAATGGAGACAGGGGTACCAATTCTCGGCTTAGCTAGGGAGATAGAGATGTAAGAGAAGGAGAGGATGAGGAGAACGATGGATACTACAATGTAGGTAGAATATTTTTCTGACTTCTCAGTGGGGAGTCTTCTTTTCTTCTTTATGCGTATCTTTGGCTTATAGGAGAGCACAGACTTCGCCAATGAAATTAATTCATGGATCCCCTGTGCACCCAGAATAGCAACAAAGGGAGCAAGAATAAGACCAATTCTAACCATCGTAGATGCGAAATAGATAGAGAGTAAAAAGCCTAGAGTGACAGTTATTTTCCCTTCATCTGGATGAAGAAAATTCAGGAAGCTTGCCAATAGGCCTAAAAGCAGAAGAAAACCGTGATCTTGAAACAGGGAGAACCATGTGGATACCTTGTGTTCTGCAACAGACTCCACAATCGGAATATAGAGACGTGAGGCAGGATTCAATATGGCGTATAATTTCTTTATCAGACCACCAAAGAGACCAGTATAAATTGACAGATAGGCAAACAGAAGAAGAATGGGAATTATTGAAAGTAAGATAAATTCACGTCTTATTCTTAATCTGTTTAATATAGATGTTTTTTGAGTTAGGATGAAATCCAGAGATAGGTATATGGAGAGAACTAGAACTGGGATGAAAGTGACTGATGTCACCATAGAGAGACCCGGACGAGGAACTGAGAGCCCTATTAAAGTACCAAGAGACATCGTGATGATATAAGAAACTGTTAAGTTTCTATAATTCCCGTGAAGGATAATTAGGAGTATAGATGTGGCTGTAAATAGGGCTATATCAAAAATATAGGCAGTCCAAGAGATAGCGAGGTAACCATATGTTAGACCAGCCAGAATACTGAAAATAATGGAGGAACGGAGAGATGACTCTTTATTTATAGCTTTGATGAAAAAAAGGGTTGAAAGAACTATAAGAAAAACCCCTATTGTTTCATGTTTGAAAAACCCAAAATATGTTCTTTCAATGTGGCCACCACTTAGGGCCAGAAAGAGAGAAATGCAGTAATGAGATAAACAGAAAGTACCGTTATCATACCAGCAACTGGGGGAAAATGAATTGTTACATCCAGTAGGGAGGTCTTAACGCCAATTATGTTTAGGAGTTGGTAAATTACTGCTGCGGTTAGAGGCAGACCAGGCGGAGAGGAGGCAGCAGCATCACGGCCATAGGGATACCAGCTCATGGTATCATGCCAATTAAAAAAAGCAAAGAGACCATTATTTGCTATATATTCAGCACATCTATAGTGCCAATAGGGGTCGAATTCAGAGAGATAAACACCCCATCTGAAAGAAACCATTCGAACTACTAGGGCAATCAATAATGTGAGGATGAGGGCAAAATAGTGTAAGATATTCTGCCTTGAAAGATTTAAGGGAAGAATATTAGTTACACGTGTCAATATATATGATGGCTCGAGATATTTCTTTAGTTTAACCAAGCTTAGTTTGGTTTAGCATCACAATTATATTAAAACTTTATTCCCCCTTATCTAGAGGAGCCTTAATAAGATTTTATATAATGGATTTCAGGATGAATGTAAAGGTAATATTATGGAATTGGAAAAAGTGACGGTAGATACACAATACGAGCCCCTTAAGTTTGAGAGGGAAGTGAGAGAGTTCTGGAAGAAACATGAGATACCTCGCAGGCTCAGGGAGCTACGTGAAAGAAAGAACATTGGATATATGGGGTATGTGGAAGGACCGCCTACCATGAACGGCTACTGTCATGTGGGACATTCCCGAGGCAGAGCAATCAAAGATTTATGGTATAGATTCAACACAATGAGGGGATATTACATATTATATAGAGCAGGATGGGACACGCAGGGGCTCCCAGTAGAGCTACAGGCTGAGAAAGAGCTCGGATTCAGGAATAAGAAGGAAGCACTGGAGAAACTGGGAATGGAGAAGTTTATAAAGGAATGTAAGAGAATTGTACATGAATATAATAAACATTGGTTAAGAGTGGATAAGAAGTTTGGGATGTTTATGGATTATGACAAGGCATATTGGACATATAAGGACGAATATATGGAAAGGGAATGGAGATATCTGAAGGAGGCTTGGAAGAAGAAGCTTCTGGGAAGAGGATATAGGGTAGTAGCTTATTGTCCAGGATGTCAAACATCCCTAAGTAATGCAGAGGTAGGACTCGGATATGAGGAAGTCCAAGATCCCTCAATTCTTTTTAAATTCAAGCTAAGGGGAGAAGACACATATTTGATAATCTGGACAACCATGCCCTTTACACTAATCACCAATGAAATGGTGGCGGTACACCCCAACGCAGTCTATGCTAAAATTAAGGTTGGAAGTGAGAGTTGGATAATTGTGAAAAACCGTCTCGAGGAAATACTGAAGAAGTTGGGAGTGGAAGAGTGGGAGATACTAAAAGAGATATACGGGAGGGAACTTGAGGGGAAAAAATACGAATATCCATTTTATGAGGAAGTGCCAAAGCAGAGGGAGTTGGAGCACCAGAATAAGTATATCCATACAGTTGTATGTGAGGAGTTTGTAGATATAGAGACAGCGACTGGAATAGTACATCTAGCACCAGCAAATGGTGAGGAGGATTTTGAAGCTGCACAGAAGAGGGGGGTACCTATTTTCGTACCATATGATGATGAGGTCAAATTTACAGAGGAGGCAGGGAATTTTGGGGGAGAATTTGCGAGAGACTGCGATAAAATAGTGATAGAAAAACTGAGGAAAAAAAGTCTTTTGCTCCAGGAGGAGACCATAACACACGAATATCCAACTTGCTGGAGATCACATCATAAATTGGTATGGTTAGCTAGAAATGAATACTTCCTATGGACGGACAAAATAAATGACACAATTGTAAAGGCTGCAGAGAAAGTTGAATATTTCTATGAACCCCCAAAGAACAGATTCCTCAGCTTTCTTCGTGAGGCCAAACCTTGGTGTATATCGAGAGAGAGAACATGGGGAACACCTCTTCCTATATTTAAATGCAAAAAATGTGGAGAAACTGAATTGATAGCATCAAGAAGGGAGATAATAGAGAGAGGTGTGAGACTCCCAGATGGTGAAGATTTTGAACTTCATAGGCCGTGGATAGATAGAATAGAGCTACGTTGCATCAAATGTGGAGGGATAATGAAGAGGGAACCTTTCGTACTTGATACCTGGCACAATAGTGGTGCTGCCCCTTATGCGAGTCTTAGTGATGAGGAGTTTGAGAGGTACGTACCAGTAGAGTTTCTGGTGGAGGGAATAGATCAAACAAGAGGATGGGCGAATACCTTACTCCTCTTACATGTAATACTAACGGGAAAGGCAGAGCCACCCTACAAAGCATTTCTCTTCTACGGATTAGTGTTGGATAGAAAGGGAAGAAAGATGGCGAAGAGTTTAGGGAATGTAGTACTTACAGAAGAGGTAGTAGACAATCATTCAGCAGATTTGTATAGATTTTATCTACTTTGGAAGACAGCTCCAATCGAGAACATGAACTTCGATATAGAGGAGATGTGGAAAAGACCTTACCAGGTTTTAAATACATTATTTAATCTCAATAAGCTCTTTCTGCAGAATGCCGGATATGACAACTATACTCCATTGAAGATAGAGAATATCAAACGTTCCTCATTGAGGGTGGAGGATCTTTGGATATTATCGAGGTTACAGGGAGTAGTAAAGATTGTGACGGAGAGTTTTGAGAAGGCCAGATATCATGTTGCATTGCGTGAAATGGAGAAATTTATAATAGAAGATTTGAGCAGAAAGTATATACCAATTATAAGAAGGGATCTATGGGAGGAAACAGAGAAGGCAACAGAGAGGAGGAAGATAATTTATACAGTACTATGGAAAGTTCTAAGAACACTTAATAGATTGCTGAATCCTGTAGCTCCCTTCCTCATAGAGGCAATTCATCAAAAAATTCATAGGATATTTGATAGAGAGCTACCTGAGAGTATTAATTTCGACAACTGGCCGGAGGTGGAGGAGATATGGATGAACACAGAGCTGGAGAAGGTGATGGAACAAACTTTCAAAATAATTGAGAGTATCCTCGCAGCGAGGCAGAATGCAGGAATTAAAAGAAGGTGGCCTTTGAAGTGGGTGAATATAGAGACAGATATGAATATAATGCCTACATTAGAGGTCATAAAGAGACTTACCAATGTCAAAGAGGTACTACTCAATCAGAAGATAGAGGAAGAGAATGTAGAAATCGTTGAGGGGGATAAATATAAGATTTACTTATTTGTAGCAAGGGATGAGGAACTCATTTACGAGGGACTGGTCAGAGATATCGCTAGGAGGATCCAAGCACTCCGTAAAGAGAGAGGATATGAACCCACATATATACTTAGTATGGTGGAGATTTATGGAATAGAGAAAGAGTTAAGGAGATTAGAGAGGTATAGGGTGGAGTTAAAGAAACTTGTGAGAGCAAGAGAAGTAAAATTTGTAACTGAAAAAGAGGGAAATGAGTGGAGAAAATACAAGGTAAATGGAAAAACTATAGAGATAAGAATACAATAGAAGTAAGATAATATTCAAAATATTATGATTTCAACTGAAGATTCGTCAAACTTTTCTGGTGAGAACGATAGTGAAACACCGCAATAGGAACATCGGAAATTATGCTCCTGTATTACCTCTAAAGGGGACTTCAAATCATCTCCTTCATACAACACAGAGCCACATTTTGCACAGAGTATACGTAGAGGCATATTTAGGATAATAAAATAAATCAGGAATATCTATAAAAGGTTTAAAGAATGGGAGATAAAATTATTTAAAAGGAGGGAGAAATAGAGGAAGTAGAATGAGAAGGGACAGAGGGAGCATCTCCATATTTCACAACTTGAGAGGAATGCTAAATAAGTACCTTGCATATTTCGTAGTATTAGCTTCTTGTTTTCTATTAGGAGGAGGAATATATCTTCTGGTATATAGACCGGGAATCTTTATAAGGGGGGCTGGGGGACTAGGTGTCACCTTCATCTATAGAGGAGATACACTTTCACAACTCACCTTAGAGGGATTTTTTGTAGGATTCATGTATCTCATTGCATTGACAGGGTTATTCATTATGGTGAGAAGCAGAAGATTTATAGATAATCCATCAAGAATGACCAGAGACTTCTTTATCGGTTTTTCGCTAGCAATCATTGGAAGCTTGTTGATTTTCATGATAGGATATTGGAAGGTTCCCTATTTGTATGGACGAATTTTTGGGATATAGAAGATTACCAGGGATTTTTCTTCAAGCCTAGCTTATATGCAAAAAGGTTGGAGGATATGTGAAGTAGAAATGTGATGATATTTATTATTAGGAAGTCCCACAGAGATAGCGGAAATGGGAGAATAGGATAAGAAAAGATTATGGAGACCCATAGGAAGTCGAGCTGATCAACTGGAGGAAATGGAGCACCAGGTTTCAGAGAAAATCTACGTTTGATGAAGGAACCAGCGAGATCACCCATGAGAGCACCAAAACTTAGAAGAAAGCCGAGTAAGGGATGCAGTTGAACTGACCCTACGATAGAGCCGACAACTATACCGGCTATGAAACCCTTTATAGTCTTATTGGGCCCAAATAGAGGATTATTATCCAAGAATAAACGACCACCATCTAAAGGTTTCCCACCACCAAAAATAACTGCACTAGCATTTGCTACATAGGCTGGTAGAAACAGGTAAATCAACTTGGCAATATGAATAAGGGCATCTAGGTTATTCATTGGTACTCACACCCAACGAGAGAGACAGACCCATCCTACGACAACCTTTCATGGCTTTAATGTAAATTTTTCCGCCGGGAGACTTCTCAAGCTTTATCACATTATCAGCCCACATCACGGGCAGCATAGAAAGGGGAATATCAGTCTCGTCAAGGAGGGGATCGATATACATTATAAATACTGAGTAGGTATCGTATTTTAAGGCGAAATATTTCAAAAAGGCAAAAATTCTGTTCATATGAGAGAAATCTATGAATGAAGTTGGCTTCCTTTTAAGAATCAGAGAGACATAATAGATGGATTTCGGAATAACTATCAATATTAGTGATTCTTTCTTCACATGAAATTCTATGAATTCGATGTCCTTTGATAAAGAACTGAGGGGAGAGGAATGTAGGAAATAGAAATTGTCCTCGCTTCCTCTAGATTGAAGTATAGAGGACAATGAAAGATGAGACGGAGAAAAGGAAGAAACTAGAAAAACCTTTCTTTCCTCCTTTGAAAGAGCAGATTTAATTAGCATTTTAGGAAGATAAAAAAATCCATTGTAAGGGTATCCATAAATAACTGTAAAGGAGGAAGAAGACAAACCTCCTTCCAATATGTAATCAAAAAGAGGAATACCAAACTTTAATTTCTCCCTCTTCACATTTCTTTATCTAATTCCTCCTTTGATAAATTATTTTTGATACAGGTAAAGATGTAAATCTTAGAAGGTAATGAGGAGAAAAGAAATTTCCATACAGAAAGGAGAAAATGTGCTTTTGGACGGCCCATCTAAATTAGAAGTACTAACAGGAGAAATAGAAATTTATGGAAAGATTTTGAAAAGGGGGGAGAATGTTATAGTGAGGAAGGATAAGAGAGTAGCTATTATACCACATGTTTCGAGCACCTTGAGAATAACTTCAGGGAGATTTTTTCTCACAGAGGATGAGGTAATTCCCTCAAACTGGGTAAAAACATGTGAAAGAGTCTCTGAACTTAGAAGAGGAGAATCCGCCTTAATTATTGGGAAGGCAGATAGTGGAAAATCCACACTAGCAATTTACCTGATAAACAAACTATTGGAGAAAAAAGAAAGAATCTTTTTCTTAGAGGGAGATATAGGTCAACCAGAGATCTGGGTGCCTACAACCATTTCAGGGATTTTTCTCGAAAGGGGGGTAATAGATTTGGAGGGATATTTCCCGTCTTTCATGGAGTTTGTGGGGGACATTACACCAAGAAAGGTTTACAGACGAAATATAAGATTAATAACCTTTCTGAATAAGTGTGGGAAAGAAGAAGCCCCTGTGATTATAAATAGTGATGGCTGGATAAGAAATGGAGGACTTGAACACAAAATCAAGTTGGCTAGACAGTTGAATCCACAGTTCATAATATCCTTTTTATCTGAACGTTTGAATAGTGATTTCAAAGAAATTGGGAGAGTAATCGAAGTTAATAGACCTAAATACATAAAAAGGAGAGGAATGGAGGAAAGGAGGAAAAGGAGAATAAGAAAATATTGGAAGGCATTCTCCTCAGCTGTGTTGGATACTATAGAAATAAAGGATTTGAAGATAGAGTTGGCAGAAATAGAGAGAGAAATAAAGTATGAAAAAGTGAGGAAGGTATTTGAGAGAGACAAGCTGAGGGGTATACTATGCGGATTATATGGTGAGGGTAAATGTATAGGGGTAGGCAGAATTATAGAGATGAATGAGGGGAGTATAACTCTCTCAGTAAATTATATCAAGAAAGAGAAAATTGAGGGAATGGTACTCGGAAATATAATAATTGATAGTGAATTTAATGAATGGAGAGTCTCATGGGAGGATAAAATAGTTTAAGAACAAAGTATTATAGATGTGGAGGACGTATTTCCCATATAGGGAAATTAGAAAATTTCAGGATGTATATGCAGAAAAAATTTACAATACCCTCAGAGAGGGTAGAAATATAGTTATTCAGGCGGTGAATGGGCTCGGCAAAACGGCTGCAATACTTTCAGCAACATTACCTCTTGTTGAAAAGGTGGGGAACATAATTTATTTAACTCGGACAATAATGCAGGGGACACATGTCCTGGACGAACTCCAAAAAATAGCTGAAAAAAGAGGCGTAGATGGAATTCTATTGGTTGGAAAGAATAAAATGTGCCCACTTAAGAAATTACGAAATTTAGCAGAAGATTATGACACCTTTAATACATTATGTGAATATCTTAGAAAGACCGGGAGATGTGAATATTTTTCGAACTATAGTGTAGATAAGCAGGAAGAATTAATGGGAGTAATATACCCGAGGGACTTAATGAAAATTTCCAAGGATAATGAAATATGTCCGTATTATCTTATGAGGAAGGTATTATATGAGAAGAATGTAGTTGTAGCAAATTACCTACATGTTATCAATCCTTTTCTTAGGAGAATGTTGCCAGTTAGCCGAAATAGTGTCATCATTTTTGATGAATGTGTTACAGGAGATACACTTGTGAAAATAAACGAGAGATTTGTAGAGATAGGTAAATTCGTGGAAAAAATGTCTGAGAAGGGAAAGTACACCATGGTTAAAGGTGATTTCCATATTGAAACGAGGGGAGGGAGGGGCAGTGCTTCTATTCGAGGCGTGTGGAGGAAGAGATATAGTGGAAGTATTTATAAAATTTGTACTGACAAATGTACAGTAAGGGTAACAGAGAATACTTTAATATGGACTAGAAATGGATGGAAATATCCAAAATTTCTAAAGAAAGGGGAACAGATCTCCGTAATATTAGAAAAAGGAAAAAGAAAAATTGAGAGAATAAGTAAAATAGTAAGAGAGTGCAAGAAGGATGAGGATGTTTATGATTTGAATGTCTCACCAACTCATTGTTTCTATGGAGGAGGAATTCTCGTCCATAATTCCCATAACCTCCCAGAAATTATAATGGATAATGCTGGAATTAAAATTAGGAGAGGAACCTTTGAATTAGCACGAATCGAGGCTGAAAAATATGGATATGTGGGCATGAGTAGAATACTCTCTTACATCACTGAAGAAATTTGTCAATATACGGAAAAAGAGGAAGGAGTTCTTGAAATTCCAAAAATTCTTAGGACTATACAATTTAGGTACAAAACACTCCCCTTGATTGTTCAAAATATAATATACCTCGGGGAGAGAATAAAAATACTTAAATTTGATGAACAGAAACGTGCAGTCTCACACGTATACAAAGTTGGAAGATTTTTGGAGAGAGTGTTACATTTGAGGCCCTGGGAAGTATGTCTGCATTTTGAAGAAAATGGAATAAAGTATTTGGAGCTCCTTCCACTAGATCCTTCACCCTTTATGCGTCATGTGCTTCACAATATAAAAAACGCTGTGTTCACATCAGGAACTTTAGAACCTATAGAGGCCTTTAATGAGATTCTTGGACTGAAAGGAAACAGTGAGGGAGTAGTTGTACCTTCTCCATATACACCTGAAAGATTGTTAAAAGTGATAATAGAGGGAGTAACTACAAGATTCGAATTGAGAGATGAAAAAATGTTCAGACGAATCATAGAGTATATAAGCAAGATCGTGGAGCACACGCCTGGAAATGTTGGTGTATTTCCTGCTAGTTATGATGTTCTTGAGAGATTAAGAGATGAGGGATTGGAGGATTACATTGATAGGAAAGTCTTCTGGGATACACAAACTAATTTCTGGTTAAGCGAGACCACCATCAAAAGGTTTAAGGAGAAGGGGGATAAGGAGGGTAGTGTTTTGGTAACAGTGATTGGAGGAAGGGTGGCTGAGGGGGTAGATTTTCCAGCAGGAGAAATGAGAACAGCGATAGTAGTGGGAATACCCTTTGCATCACCTTCTGTAAAACTGGATGAAAGGGTGAAATTTTTAGAAAGAAAATATCCAGGAAGAGGAAAAGATCTGGGATATATACTTCCTGCAATAAGAAAGGCGTCTCAGGCAGCAGGTAGGGCGGTACGATCTCCTCGAGAAAAGGCAGCAATCTTCTTTTTAGACGAAAGATATAGAAATGGAAGATGCTTCAAATACCTGCCCAAATGGCTGAAGGAAAATATGATAATTATTAATCAGAAGAGAAAAGTTGCAATGATACTAAAGAACTTTTGGAGTATAGGAAGATGAGATGGGTTTCTATCCTGAAATACTTTATTAAGAGATAGGAAGGATGAAATGTTGAATGAAAGAGGGTGCATTGAGCAAATATATGGATATGCAGAATAAGAACGAGGTGTATGAGGCAAATTTCTCTAAAATTGATGAGATACCAATGCTTTTAAGAGAAAGTGAAAGAATGGATAAAATTTTATTAGCAAGAGGAAAGAAATGGATAAAAATAGTCGGAAACATCTTCAGTTTTAGAAATATTCTAAAACTGTTTAAACTATCTGGCAAAAGACAGTTAATTGAGAAACTTTCTGAGGATGTACGTATAAAACCCGAAGTTTTGGAAGGTTCTCTTAACGAATACTATCCACGTAAATTACATATTTCCCAGCTACCAGTCCCGAAATATTACAAGGAAGATGCAGGCCCCTATCTAACAACAAGCATAGTTACTGCGAAAGATCCCGATACTGGATTCCAGAACTTCTCGTTCCACAGAATATTGTTGAAAGAGGAGTTTGGAGTTATACGAATAGTTGAAGGCAGACATCTACATCAAATTTATCGTAAATATCAGAAAAAAGGGAAGGATATGCCTGTGATCATTGGAATAGGATGGGAACCGATATTACAGATTAGTGCAGCGATGAGGCCATCCTATGGAGTAAGTGAGTTAGAAATAGCTGGAGGATTAATGGGAAGACCTGTCCCCGTAATAAAAGATAGTGATATTATGATTCCAGTGAGCGGGGAGATAGTGCTGAAAGGATACATAAAGATAGATAGATATGATGATGAATGGATGACAGACATTTTGCAATTACGTGACAGAAAAAGGAGACAGCCTCTGTTTGAAATAGAGGAAATAAGAGGCGTAGAGAACCCCTTGTTTCAGGTTCTTTTACCTGGGGGGCAGGAACATAAGAATCTGATGGGGATTCCTGTATTACCAAAAATATGGAATGAGCTACAGAATCAGGGGATTCAAGTAGAGGACATTCACTTGACTGGAGGGTCAGGGGGGTGGCTACATGTAGCTGTGGCAATAGAAAAACTACGAGATACCGACGGTAAGACCACCATACTTTCTGTTTTTA
>NJEE01000027.1 GCA_002255045.1 Candidatus Bathyarchaeota archaeon ex4484_205
TTGAATCCAATTTCTCTGCCACTAGAAATGGGAAGACTTTTAAAACCATGTTAAGAAAAGAGTTTTAGTTTGGAGATACTGAAACAGAGACCCTTAACTGTGTTGTCTCGATGCGTAAATAGAGAGGTGTATATCCACCTTAAGAATAATTTGGGATACAAGGGTTTTCTGACGAAGGCAGATATGCAGATGAATTTGATAGTTGAAAACGCAGTAGAGTATAACAATGGTAAACCGGCAGCTTCACTTGGAAAGGTGTTCATAAGAGGGAACAATATACTCTACATTCAGATCGAACCAAACATAATTTAGTACTCGGATACTTCCTCAGCAATTTCCCTAAGCATCTCTTTGTATACTTCAAGTATCTGTCTCTCCTCCTTTTTCATCAGCTTTCTAAATAGACGAGACTGGACTAGAGGGATGCCTCTACGCCACTCCAACTCGAGTTCATCGGATAAAAGGACGGCAATACCATATTTCTCGAACGAAAGACGAATAGGGCCATCAACTTTATCTAACACTAGCGCACTCACTCCATGCTTCTCAAGGATTTCAGCCAATCTCTCTGGGGACCCCTCCACTTTAGAGGCGTATATGACGCAACCTTTGGTTATATACTCATCTTTTATAGCTAGAGAGAGGGTCGATGATGTTAGCTTACCTAGGGGTTTCAGAGCCAAATAACCCTCTGGCGGTTTCCCCTCCATCAGTGAGAGCTCATTTCTCAGTTTCTCAACCTCGAGTTTTAGCTTTCGAATAGTCCCACGTTCCTTTTCAGAGAGTTCAGATCCTCTCTGGATAATTATTTTGTCATGTGGCCTTTCAGCAAGCTTTCTTTTAAGTAACTTAATCTCCTCCAGTGCCTCTTTAAGTTGTTGTTCACATCTTTCTCTCGAGCGTTTTGCGGAAGCTACAGCTTTTCTGAAGACTTCAAGCATATCCTTGGTTGCTGTCTCCCTCCTTCCCTTGAGTACACTGTTGAAAGCTGATGCAGGCGGCTCACCTCGTACTACTCTTGCTTTAATTTCATCAATAATCTCCTTCCTAAATTTCTTGAGAAGCTTATCTACAGTTTCTTCGGTTTCGATGAAGGATTCTCTGTAATGTTGATATGCCTTTACAGCTGAGTAGAGTGCATCTCTCTGATGATCATCATAAATTTTTACACCCTTATCACTTATATAATGAGAGACGATACGGTCCTTGATACTCACCGAGGGTTCACTCTTCGGATAGTATAACTCCGCCTTCATAACTTGGGCGAATTTGATGACAGATTGAGGAGGAGAGGATCTATCGCTTGAAATGATAAGTGGAGTCCCTAGCGAGTTTATTATGCTTCGAAGCTTACTTAATCTAATTTGTCTATAGCTTCTTAGGAGAAGAAGTTTACCGTTTATGTCTAGAACAGCCAATCCTGTTGTGGTCCCAGGATCTAGCCCTACAATAAGATAGGAATTACGCACCTCTAATCACCTTCAGCACGTCCTCAAGACTAGGGATAGATACGTCACGCTCTCTGAAGAATTTTATCATGTTGCGGACGTCACGCTTGAGATATAGGTCAGCGTTGGGATGGGTGGGAGGGACCCATTGAGGAAAATCGAAGAAGAGTATGTGGGAATCATCATCAACAATCAAGTTATATTCACTCAAATCAGAGTGTATAACACCATTGCAAAAAGAAATTTTCATACCTTCTACAACCTCCTCAAAATGTCTACGAGTAAGGAGACCTCGATATCGATATAACATACAGCCGGATATTGGTGACATCACCATCACATGGTACTCTCTATCAATTGGTTGAGGAACATTCATTTTACCATAAAGCATCTCCAGTGCTTTAAACTCCCTCCTTGCAGCACTTATACACTGCTTCAACCATCCTCCTGAGACCAAACCATAACTTCTTAGACGACGTGTCTTGCGGAAACTTGTTCTCCCTAATCTATGAAACTTTAGAGCTACATAATTTCCCCTTGGAGTAACACCGAGATACACATCAGACTCCTTTCCCATTCCTATTACTCCACCCACACGGATTATGATATCACGCTCAGCTAGCATCTTGATTGCTAATAGATCCAAACCAGCAGAAGTAAGAGTATATCCCTTATAGGGAGAAGCAGAAAAGACGATCAGCCTCTGTTTCCTCATGGACTCAGCGACCTTGTTAACTTTCTCCAGCTTTACGTTAAGAGATTTGGATAAGACCTTAAGAGGAACATACTCATAAAGGGAGAGATTCCGCTCTAGGCATTTGAGGAATCTAATTCCGAGCTCAGAGAGAGAGGAATATGCCTGGAGAGCCCAATCTACTGAGGACATTAACCCTGTAATAATTAACTTTAATTTGATGTGTTAAAGTTTTAGGATGTCGAATCTTGAAGCTCGGGAAGGTGGAGACGGAGATACTTGAGAATATTGTATTCAGATGGTTGGGAAAAAGGAGGGATGATGTGCTTCAGGGTGCAGGGGTAGGAATAGATAATGCAGCCCTGAAGGTTGAAGATAAGATTATCATAGCATCCTCCGATCCTGTTACGGGAGCAATTGAATATCTCGGATGGATAGCTGTCCATGTAGCAGCGAACGATGTAGCTGTAGCTGGGGGAGAGCCTGCTTGGTACCTGCCTATTATACTTATGCCACCCTCTACGGACAGAGATGAGTTAGAGAAAGTGTGTAGGGAGATGCATGAGGCTGCAGAGAGTATAGGTGCCTCTATCGTGGGAGGACATACTGAGTACACGGATACAGTCACAAGAATTATAGTGTGTGGAACCTTCATTGGGCCTCTAGTTTCAGACCGATATATCTCGAGTAGTGGCGCTAAGCCAGGAGACAGAATTCTAGTGGTTGGATATGTAGGAATGGAGGGTACAGGGATAATTGCAAGGGATTTCCAAGATAGGTTGAGATACTTGAATGAGAAGAGTATAAAGGAAGCGCAGAGGTACATAAAGGAGATATCGATAGTCGAACCAGCTATAATTGCAGCCAAATCTGGTCTAGTTAATGCTATGCATGACCCTACCGAGGGGGGATTGCTGGGAGGAATTCATGAAATGTGTGACGCATCCAATGTTGGGTTCAGGATTTATAGAGATGAAATACCGTTGAGGGATTCCACTATAAGAATATGTAAAGAAGTTAATGTAGATCCTTTGAAATTGTTGAGTAGTGGAACACTATTGATATCCACTCCAGAGAAGGAAGTTGATATACTTATAGAGAGACTTAGAGAAACGGGGAAGGTTGTGAGAGAGATAGGAGAAATTGTGAAAAATCCTGATGAGAGAATACTCGTCTCAAAAGAGGGAGAGAGAAGAGTGGGGAGACCTGTAAGAGACGAGATCTGGAAATTGTGGAGCTGAACTACTTTATAGGGAGAGGAAGAGAGGTACGAAGGTTAGGGAGACTGCAGCAATCAACTCTATTAAGATGTTTAATGTAGGGCCAGCCGCATCCTTGAGGGGGTCGCCTACGGTGTCTGCGATGACACTCGCCTTATGTGGATCTGTTCCTTTTCCGCCGAGGAAACCGCTTTCAATAAGTTTTTTGGCATTATCCCAGCTGCTCCCTGTCGCTGACATGAAGAGGGCGAAAATTATGCCAACCACTATGGAACCTGCTATGAATCCAGCTAACGCTTCTAATCCAAGTAGGAAGGCAATAATGAATGGAGAAATGAGAGCTAGGAGGCTGGGAAGTATCATGCCCTTTAATGCCTCCTTTTCCGCTATTTCTATGCAGGCATCGTAATCTGGTTCAATTTCTCCCTTGAAGAGTTCTGGAATCCTATGAAATTGATCCCTTATTTCCCCCACTATTTTCATCGCAGCCTTACCTACGGCCTTTAGCGCCATAGAACTGAGAAGTGGAGGCATGAGACCCCCTAGGAACATTCCACTGAGAATGTTTAATTTCTTAAGGTCCAGACATTGAACGTGAATTACGCTACTATAAGCAGTTAAAAGAGAGATTGCTGCCACAGCGGTCACGCTTACTGCAAAAGCCCTTCCGATTGCGGCGAAGGTATTTCCTGCGGAATCTAAGGCATCAGTTACCTTTCTAGCTTCCTTTGTACCGGAGAACTCTGCAATCCCTCCGGCGTTATCAGCTATGGGTCCAAAGGCGTTCAGGGATAGTACTATCCCTAGTGTGGTGAGGAAACCTACGCCTGATAGGGTTACACCATATAGACCGCCTAACCAATAGGAGATTGTAATATCGGAGACGAGAATCAGCATGGGTATTACTGTACTCTCAAAGCCTACAGCTAGACCAGTTATTATAAGTGTGGATGTACCTGAGTGGCCGGCTAAAGCTATCAATCGAACAGGGCTTCTACCAGTATAGTAGTCAGTTGCTATACTTATTAAGACACCTGTGATGAGCCCTGTGACTATAGGTATAAGGTATGTAATATCACCGTAGATTTGATAGGAGATAATGGTGGTACCGAGAATACCACACAGTGTGGTGGAGATTATTGAGATGAACATCAATCCCCTTGGAGTGGGAGATAAAGATATGTAAAGGTATAACTTTGTGAGTAAGATCCCTAAAACGGAGGATAGCACACCGATAGAAGCAACAAGAAGAGGGAAAATTGAGGAGGGATGTATGAGATTATCTGGTTCATACATATGGAGTGCGAGGGAAAGGACAAGAGCAGAGACTATGGTATCAACAAACGCTTGGTAGACATCTGAGCCCATTCCATTGATGTCACCCACATTGTCACCCACATTGTCTGCAATTACCCCGGGATTTCGTGGATCATCCTCTGGGATGCCTTTCTCAACCTTACCCACCATATCAGCACCTACATCAGCAGATTTCGTGTAGATTCCTCCACCTATACGAGCAAAGATAGCAACCAGACTATCCCCCAGAGAATAGCCAGTTAGACATGTAATCAGCTCAAGACCTCTGAAACCAGATATCACCGCCATGTAAAGTACTATAAAGAGCCCTAGGACTCCAAGAGATGTGGAGATGATACCCATTACTGCACCTCCTGAGAAAGCGATATCCAAAGCACCTTTGATTCCTCTTGTAGCGGCATAAGTTACCTTTCCATTAACTCTAGTGGCAATACTTGTCCCCAAATACCCTGCTAAGGCGGAGAGAAAACAGCCAGCTAAGAAAGTAAGAATAACATGATAGCCGAGTGAAAATCCAATGAAGATAGCAAGAAGTACAGCTACAACACTCATAACTCGATATTCCTCAAATAGGAATTTTTTAGCACCTTTATGAATTATCTCGGAGAAATGTCTTATCTTATCTGAGCCAAAATGCTTTTTCTTTAAATCGAGTATTAGAAATAAGACTAGGAGAATTCCCGTTATGGAGGACACTATCGGCAAGAAGATGAGTGAAATCAATTGCGTGGGAGATTTATAAACAGGTGATATATATTCTTATCGAATGCCTTGAAAACAAGGGAATTTATGTTAATTCCTCTGCTGGGAGCAGTATATGCCGTAGCATCTCTAATTCCTTTGAACGTCATTCTTGGTTCGTCTGGCTCAATTACATTAAATATAATCGTCACACCTCTTATAGTACTTCTGACAGAACCTAAAGTTGCAGTACTTTCTGGATTTCTGGGGGGAGTGCTCTCAGGGTACCTCCCTACTCAGTCACCTCATCTTCCATTCATCATATTTAAGCCTGTGGCTGGGACGCTGGTTGGAAGCATATCAAAAAGGGAAAGACTCATGGATCTTCTTCTCGCCTCTCTCTACCTCTCTTCAGTGACAATTCTCTTTTATATAAGGAACTTTAAACAGCCTTTCGTTACCTCACTTTACCTACTGGGAGTAGGACTACTCTTCCTGAGGAACAAAATACGCAAGTTGGAGGACTATATAGTGGCTTATGTTTCAACCATTTCAGAACATGGATACATGTGTCTTTATTTCACCTATATAATACCACTTCCACCTGAAATATTTACGCTTGCCTTACCATTTACAGTAATTGAAAGATCATTTGCCACATTTCTTTCTGTACTTTTAGCTAAAGGTATTAGGAGTAGATTAGTATAGGGAATAGTCGAGTACAGTTCCGCAGGAACAACTTCTTTCCTCTGGTATTCTTGGAATTAACTCATAGATGAGTTTATTCACATTCTTTACATTTTCCCTCATGCTTCGTGCAACCCGCTCTGCAGTCACCGGCATCAAGCCATACACATCAGTATCGGTAACCAAAGAAATGTTTATGAAACATATTTCTGCTTCCCTGGCTAGATAGGCTTCAGATATGGCAGTCATACCAACAACGGAGAAACCCATCTTCTTGTAAAATAGCGATTCTGCCCGCGTGGAAAACCTTGGGCCCTCTATACACACATATGTGAAGGACGTCTTCTTCTCCTCTTCTTCCGGAGTTGGGTGGACAACCACGTCTGGAAGAACCTCTCTCGCAGTATCCAAAACCAATCTACGCAACTCTGGACACACAGGATCTGCAAAGGGAACATGACCCGTGACACCACCCTCATAGAAGGACATACTCCGCCTATTTGAAGTCCTGTCAAAAAATTGGTCGCAGACTACAAACTGATATGGCTTAATAAACTCAGGCTGTAAACTCCCTACTGCGGCTGGACTTATTATTCTCTTTACTCCCAATGACTTCATAGCCCACACATTTGCACGGTAATTCACTTTAAAGGGCGGTATGGTATGGTTTCTTCCATGGCGTGGAATGAAAGCCACTTTACGTCCCTTTACCCAGCCGACAAGAACAAGATCTGATGGAGGACCATAGGGAGTGTAGATTTTAATCCACTTCGCATCCTCAAAGATGTTAGGATCATAGTTCCCGGTTCCACCGAATATACCTATTTCCGCAGTTTCAGGCGGTCTAATTCTAGCGCTTGCGCACATAAGAATAATAAGATGAACTAGTATTGTTTAATTGTTATCTTTAGGTTACTATCTGATATAGTCCTACTGGCTGGTATTTCATCTGATTCATGAACTTCATCATAATCGCCTCATAGCGTTTTCTCTCTTCAGGTGTAGGTACTCGGACTTTCTGCATGGCTTGGAGTAGATGTCTCATTTCTATAATTAGTTCATCATCATGTTTCGCAGCCTCTTTGGGATCACTGTATTTCGCCATGAGCCCTCTTAAGGCCAGCATCCCAGCTTCATTGCACACCTGTGCTATATCTGCACCCGTAAACCCATCTGTGCGAGAGGCCAGTTCATCAATATTTACATCGGGAGCAAGAGGCTTGTTACGTAGATGGATTCTGAAGATCTCTTTCCTAGTTTCATAATCAGGCCATGTTAGAGCAACCATTTTGTCAAATCTCCCAGGACGAAGGAGAGCAGGATCTAAGATATCTGGTCTATTAGTGGCACCAATCACAACGACACCTCTGAGCTCCTTGAGGCCATCCATCTCTGTAAGGAGTTGGCTGAGAACTCTCTCTGTGACGCCTGAGTCCCCATATCCCTGTCCACGTATAGGAGCAATAGCATCTATCTCATCGAAGAATATTATGCATGGTGCTGTCTGTCTGGCTTTTCTGAAGACCTCCCGTATATATTTCTCAGATTCTCCGACCCATTTCGAGAAGACCTCAGGCCCATTCACTACAATGAAGTTGGCCTCCGACTCTGTAGCTAAAGCCTTTGCAACTAACGTCTTTCCAGTTCCAGGAGGACCGTATAAGAGTATGCCTTTAGGTTGTCTTATCCCAATTTTCGCAAAGAACTCAGGATATTTCAGCGGCCACTCAATGGAGACTATTAGCTCTTTCTTCACATCCTCTAGACCGCCCACATCAGACCAATATACATTTGGTGACTCAACCATTACCTCTCTGAGGGCGGATGGTTCAATCTCCTTAAGTGCATTCATAAAGTCATCCATCGATACAACAAGTTTCTCTAAAACCTCGGCAGGAATCACCTCAGCGTCGATATCTATCTCTGGGAGTATTCTCCGAAGCGCCTTCATTGCAGCCTCCTTTACTAGTGCCTCAAGATCAGCGCCTACAAATCCGTGGGTCAATTCGGCGAGCTTCTTCAGATCCACATCCTCCTCGAGAGGAACACCTCTCGTATGTATCCGTAGAATCTCATATCTATCATCCCTATTCGGAACACCGATCTCTATTTCTCTATCAAACCGGCCGGGTCTTCTCAAGGCGGGGTCTATTGCATTAACTCTGTTGGTGGCACCTATCACTACGACTTTACCTCTACTCTGAAGGCCATCCATAAGGGCGAGAAGCTGTGCAACAACACGTTTCTCGACCTCTCCGGTAACTTCACCTCTCTTAGGGGCAATAGAGTCGAGTTCGTCTATGAATATGATGCTCGGTGCGTTCTCCTCGGCCTCTTCAAACAACCGCCGTAGCCTCTGTTCACTCTCACCATAGTACTTACTCATAATCTCAGGACCACTTATAGATATGAAGTGGACATTTGTCTCGTTTGCCACAGCTTTTGCGAGCAACGTCTTTCCACATCCGGGGGGACCATGGAGAAGAACACCCTTAGGGGCCTCAACACCAAGCCTTTCGAAGAGCTCGGGATGTTTTAAGGGAAGCTCAACCATCTCGCGTATCTTCTGGATTGCATTATCTAGACCTCCAATATCATCATATGTTACATAGGGAATGGTCTTCGATTCAGCATATACTTTTGCACTTACCTTAACATTCGTATCTTCATTAATGATCACAGCCTCTGCTAGAGGCTGGAAGGAGGTAACAACGAAGTTGACAGTTTTTCCAGTAATAAAATTCACTGGAATAAGATCGCCCTTCGCTACAGCACGATGCTTAAGTCTGTTCTTTAAGTATTCCTCAACTCCCTGTATTCTCAGGGGTTCTGTAGGGGCAAGAACCACAGATTTGGCGTATCGAGAGGAAACCTTTCTAACCTTTACTTTATCATCCATACCTACACCAGCATTCTGTCTGATTTGACCATCAATTCTAATTAATCCCTTCCCAGCATCCTCAGGGTGGGCACCCCAACATATAGCGAAGGTTCTCTTCTTTCCAACTATTTCAACCACATCGCCGGAGGTTATGCCCATTTTTTGGGCTATGATAGGATCTATCCTAGCGATGCCTCTACCTACATCCATTTTCATGGCTGGCCCTACCCTGAGTATGAAATATTCACCTTTCTTTGACGAAGAATGTATCATTTGCCAAATGAGTTATTGGACGGGGGAAACTTATATACGTTCATGTACAGAAGTATCTGAAAATAGCTTAATAGAGGTATGAAGCTTCTTTCACTGAGGGAGAACTGGAAATAATAAGGCTAGAAGATGCTTATCACTCAATTATGGATGCCATTCGTAGCCATCATTTAATTTTGATGATTTGTGATTGTAGGGTTGAGTATGAGGGGAGAGCTTCATCTAAATTAATGTGGGGGAGGAGAATTGTATTAATGAAGGGAGATGGAAGCGTGGTGATTCATAGGCCGGTGGGTGTGGAGGCTGTAAATTGGCAGCCTCCACCGACGGTGATTCACATAAGCTCTGAGGATGGATACCTCAAAATTGTGGTTGTAAGAAGAAGACCAAAAGAAGTTTTGAGGATCTACATAAGGAGTATAGATACGCTTTATACCGGTAAGGTTAGGGATAGTGGAGAGTTCTATATGTATTTTGATGAGGAAGATCTCAAAAAGGCCATTTTAGCACATCCGGAGCTAATTGAGGAGAACTTTAGAATAATACGGGATGAAATGGAGGTTGAGGGTGGAAGAGTTGATCTGGTAGGTGAGGATGAGAACGGGATGAAGACTCTAGTTGAGCTTAAGAAGGTGGGAAATATGGAGGCAGCCAGACAGCTTCTAAGATATGTTTCTCCCATAAGGAGAGATGGTGGAAAAGTAAGGGGAATATTGGTGGCTGAGAAGTTTAATAGTGGAGTTAAAAAGTTTCTTAAGATAAATGGTTTAGAATGGAGGGAAGTAAGGAGACATCAAGTTTTATCTATAATCAGGAAAAGTAGAAAATTAAGGAGATTTATGGAGGGGTTTAAGGTTGAATGAAAAAAGAGAGATTTTGAGACTTCTCATGGAGAAGGATTTAGTTAAAGCCAGAGAGAGGTTGGGAAAGATAGATTGGGAGAAATTGAGGAAATATGATAAGGGATATCTCACAGCTCTCAGAGGGATGTTGAAGGCATTGGAGAGAAAAGATAGAAGGTTTTTTATAAATAGGTTAGAAGAGGAGGAACTAAATAAAGTGCTTAAGAATTTCGAGGAGACGAAGAAAATTCATAGACAAATAGCCCCTGAAGATATTATAGGGTTTCTAGATGCCTGGATTGATTACCTCAGAGAGAGGGGGATGAAATAAAGGTATAGGTCAAACCCCAGAGAACGAGCCATGCCAGGAAGAAACCGTCTGCACCTATCAGAAAATAGCCTTTCTCCCTTGTCTCCTTAACCTGATACCAGTATTTTATGAGATAAGCAAGAAGAATATATATGGAGAGAGCCACTATAAAGGCATAGATGATGTCAGAGGGAGCTGGGGGAACAGTTGAAGGATTGTAGGATACTCAATGTCTATCATAAGAAGGATGATGAGACATTATTTTTAAAGATAAGGTTAGGAGAGGAGAATCGCTTTCTCGTGATACATCCTGAAAGCCACACCGTATTGACGAAATATGAATATAGGATGCCGTCTCAGCTTACGGAGTTCGCAAAGACGCTGAGGAGGAGAATAGGGAATAGGAGAATAAGAAAGTTAGCACAAGTGGAATTCGACAGAATACTGGAGATAGAGATTGATGGAGGGAGTAGGTTAATTGTTGAGCATCTTCCCAGATACAATATAATCTTGGAGAGTGATGGGGAGATAACTGCAGTACTTAAGAGACGCAAAATGAGGGATAGAACTGTGAAGGAGGGAGAAAGGTATATACCCCCACCCTCCAACATCATCCATCCTCTGAAAATAGATGCCAGGATGTGGAGTGAGAGAACCGTTAAGGAGTTCTTGAAGAGTGTAGGATATTTCACACCATATATGGAGGAGGTTGCCATGAGAATGAGGATGGATAAGGACAGGGATATAAAAGGGATTGAAAAAGATCTTATGAAGGTAGTAAGGGAAATTTACATGGAGGCAGTCAATTCCAGGTCACCCACCATATATTATAATGGAAATAAACCAGTTGATGTCACACCCCTCGAGTTACTTTATTACGAAAAATTAGCAAAGAGGAAGTATGCCACCTTCAATGAAGCTGTAGACGAATACTTCATTACAATTAAGTTATTAGCTGAAAAAAGGAAGAGAGAGGAAGAGGTAGCTAAGCTGGCTATGGAGAAAAAGAGGATAATAGATAGCTTAGAGAGAAGATTGGAAATATTGAGAGAAAGGGCAAGGGTACTCCGAGAATTAGGACATAGGCTTATGGCAGATCTATACGAGGCTGATAGAATCCTAAGGAGTGGAGTGTCAGAAAAGTATAATATAGTGGAGGTAAAGAACGATAGAGTCAGAATAGAATATAAGGGAGTGGGCATAGAACTTCGCCGAGATGAAAAAACAGCCTCCATCGTCTCATCGCTTTTTGATGAAGCCAAAGACTTAGAGAGAGATATCCGTAGAATTGAGGAACGAAGAGGGGAAATCAGAAGAGAGTTAGAGAAATTGATGAAAAGGAGAGAAGAGATCAAGGTCAAGAAGCCGAGGGTAAAGAAGAAAAGAGAATGGTTTGAGAAGTTTAGATGGTTTATATCAAGTGACGGCATACTTGTAATCGGCGGCAAAGATGCAACGACAAATGAGGTGATAATAAGGAAATATTCAAGAGAGGATGAACCAGTTTTCCATTCAGATGTTCCGGGAGCACCCTTCGTAGTAATCAAGAGAAGTGTTTCAGAAGTCCCTGAAAACACCTTTATGGAGGCAGCTATAGAGGCAGCCTCCTTCACTACTAAGGCTTGGAAATTAGGATATGCGAGTTTAGATGTTTACTGGGTGGAGAGAAGACAGTTATCTAAGACTCCTCCTTCAGGGGAATATCTGTCCAGAGGAGCATTTATGGTGAGAGGCAAGAGAAATTACTTTAAAGGAGTACCTCTCAAACTTGCTGTAGGAGTTTTTTTGATGAATGGTGAAGAGAAGGTGATGGTTGGACCTGAAAGGGCGGTTCATGTACATTGTGGGAGGTATGTTGAGATTGTTCCTGAGGGGTTTAGGAAGAGCGAGTTGGCAAAGAGAATTCATAAGATTTTAACGCAATGGGGATATGAGATAGATTTGAATGAACTAATGGAGAAGCTTCCAGCCGGGGGAAGAATATTATGAGAAGCAGATTTGAGTTCAATGTACGTCTTGACAAAACGAGAGGAGGTAAATGTGTAAAATGGAATGAGGAGTGGGAGATACCGAGGGAGAAACTAAAGGATGAGTTGGAAAACATGGTGAAGGAGAAGGTGCCTGTAAGACTGGAGATGGAGGGGGAGACTGTGAAAGGTTATATTAGCAAAATTGAGATAGTGGAGGAGGGAAGGGGATACGTTGTACTGAAGGTGAGTGTAGATGGGTGAAGAGAGAGATGGGAAGTTATATCTGGGAAAATCCTTTGCAGCCACATTAACGGCGTGTGTGACCCATATTTTAATAGTGGAGGCACTACTCCTCCCATGGACTTTTTTCGAACTAGAGAACATTGGAATTCTGTCTCCTCTTTTAGTGATATTTCACCTCATCTTCCTTAGGGGAGAGAAGATAAGGAAGGAAGTTTTCATAATGCTTCTCTCTGGATGTCTTGTAACATATCTATTACTTTTTGAATTAGAGGTTAATTTACAGGCTTTATTAATGTATTTTTCCTCAGGTGGTGTAGCAGCTCTATTCCTATATTTCTATGGTATAACAGTAAGGAGGAGGGAGGTCACCACTCCTTCAACTCCTTTATGAGTCTTTTAGATTTGAGGCCGGAGAGATCTACAAAGTAGTTTACAAAAGCAGCATGTTCCACCATACATGTTATATGGAAAGCTTCTTCAAGGATATGTGAGATGGCGAAGGTTCCATGACCCCTCACAATGCAAGCTTTATAGTTTCTTAATGTCTTTTTTAAGGCATCCTCTAGAGCCTTAGAACCTGTGGCTCTCTCTACAGATATTATTGGGACTTTGTGGAGGAAATATTCAGCTTCAACATCATAAGGAACAAGTTCATCATGCGTGAGAGAGTAGATGACACTAAATGGAGGATGAGCATGAATAATTGCAAGCGCAGATGTAGCCTTGTATATCTCTCTATGCACATAAGTCTCAGAGGAGGCTATTAGGATATTACTGTCATCACCATATAGAGGGACCTCTACGACGTCATCTGGCCCTATGTCACCAGCGGACACTCCACGTCTTTTAATGAAGATCTTATTGCCGGCTCTGATGCTGATGTTTCCAGCATGTGAAACCATATAACCCTTATCATAGAGTTTTTTCCCTATACGGCTTATTTCACGCCATATTTCCTCATATTTTGAGCTCTTCAATTTTCTCCCTCCTTGGAACACCATTCGAGTCCCATCCTCTAAGCTCATAGTATTCTTGGAGCATATCATATAACTTTGTGATATAACCTTGAGAAGGACCTCCTGATATAGGTTCCTCTAACATTCTTTTGGGAAGGGTGTCATATCGCCCGTCTATGCCTTCGCGTACATTAAACAAACGTTCTACATTATAAATCCGTTCACCGATCTCCATTATATCTTCCGAAGAGAAAGATCGGCCGGTTACTGCCTCCAAAACCCTCGAATAGTGTTCCTCATGAGTAGCATAGCCTATAAACCTACAAAGTATTAGACTGTCAACAGCCGCATACAAATTCTGCTGAATTACACAGAGTCCAGCCTTAAAGGCGGAGAGAGTTCTATCAACTCTCTTGGGTATCCCTAGAATTTCAACGCCAATTAAGTAGGCACGGAGGTGACAAGCACCTCTATTACTTGTTGCATATGCAAGACCCATACCCTGAGAGGCCCGGGGATCATAGGCAGGTAACTCCATACCCTTCACTTGCATCGCATACTCCTCATGTCCGACACTCTTCGCAAGCTTTAGACTTCCTTCCGCCAGTAATTCACCAAATCCGGCTCTCTGTGATGTCTCATAGATGAGCCTCTTTACAAGCTGTGGATCTCCCCATCTTAAACTCTCTTTGATTAAACCTTCTTGAGAGAGCTCAATAGCGCAGGATAGGGTTACTCCCATAGAAATGGTGTCCAAACCGAGTTGGTTACATAAGTTATGTATTTCTACAATATCTCTGTAGTCGTATATTCCTAAGTTGAAACCTATAGCAAATTGGGATTCAAACTCTGGGCCCATCATTATCCTCCCATCAATTTTGGAAACCCTTCCACATCCTACAGGACAATTATGACAGGCGAATTTCCTATGGAAGTATAGTTTGTGATATTTCTCTGCAGATAGCTCCTCAAAACCTTCTACAAGGGGATCTTTGAAGTTTCGAGTGGAGAGTACACCATATCGATACATAATATTAAATGTAGAGAGAGTGCCGAGGAGTGATAGGGCCTTTCCAGTAATGGGATTGGCATCTATAAGCTTCAACATATCCTTCACAATTATAAGTGTCTTATGTTGGTCTTTTACGGCTGGACGCGTATTCCCTATGGCTACAACAGCCTTTATCTTCTTGGATCCGAAGACTGCACCTAAGCCCCCTCTTCCATGGGCTCTGTGGCCATCTACGATTACCGAGGCGAATCTAACCAAGTTTTCTCCTGCAGGACCTATGCAAGAGACACCACATCGGCCATGCTTGTTTTTTAGAGCGACATAAGTCTCATGAACATCCTTCCCCCAAAGCTGAGAGGCGTCTCTGAACTCAACTTTCGCTTCATCAATCAGAAGATAGGTTGGAGTTTCTGCCATACCCTTTATTATTGCAAAATCGATCCTGGAACCTTTGAAGAATGGAGCAAAATGTCCTCCACAATTGGAATCTATGAGGCCTCCTGTGAGCGGGGATTTAGTGGAGGCAGAGAACCTTCCAGAAGTTGGCACAGGAGTATTTGTAAGAGGGCCAGAGGCAAGCACTATGATATTTTCAGGATCGAACGGATCTATTCCTCTTCTCATATTATGATAGAGGTAATAGGCACCATAACCCCTACCACCCAAATACTTAAGAAGTACGTCTTCATCGACTTCATAATATTCAAATTTCCTATTTTCAACGTCTATCTCTACAGCTCTACCGAACCATCCATAGAGAGGCATTTGGGATGCCATATTAGAAATCAATTAACATATTTAATAATTAGGTTGAGGACCTATTCTGTAGGAAGTGCAGGTAGTCGATAGATATGGTAGGGTGCTGAGTAGGCTTCGTGTAAGTGTGACAAATAGATGTAACTTCAGATGTTTCTTCTGCCATATGGAGGGAGAGAGGATAGGGATGAATAGGGAATTAACTCTTAGAGAGTACAGGGACATATTCCAAGTTTGCAAAGAACTTGGAATTACGAGAGTGAAATTTACGGGAGGAGAACCCTTATTGAGAGAAGACATTGTCGACTTAGTTTCTTTAGCCTCAAAATATTTTGAAGATATATCATTAACTACAAATGGTTCACTTCTTGCTCACTATGCCAAAGAGCTGGCAAATGCTGGATTAAACAGAATAAATATCAGTCTACATACCTTGAGGAGAGATAAGTTTAGGAACATAACCGGAGTAGATAAACTGGAAGAGGTATTACATGGTGTGGAACTCGCAGCCCATCTATTCGATCCAGTAAAACTAAATGTTACAGTAATGAAGGAGGTGAATGATAATGAATTATGGAGTCTTGTAGAATTTAGTGGAAAGAGCGGTGTCATTCTTCAAGTAATTGAGCTTCAGATGACGCCGAATATCAACAACCCCCTAAGAACTTATCATTACGATCTTGAGCCCTTCATGAAGAAATTGGAAGAGGAGGGATTTAGAAAGATGAAGACGAAAAGAGGTAAGACGAAGTTTGTAAAAGAGGAAGGAAAGAGATTCGAGATAGACATTGTTAAACCTATACATAATGGTAGTTTCTGTATGGGATGTGAGACGTTGAGACTTACCTCTTATGGTGCCTTCAAACCATGTCTCATGAGAAGTGACGAGATATTATTGAAGGAGGGTTTTGAGAAAGCTGAAATTAGAGATGCAATTTTGAGGACGAATGAATTGAGAAGACCATATTGGGTGGTGGCAAATGTATAGAATGGTAGATATAGGGAGTAAAAAACCTATTTCTCGTTCCGCAATTGCTCGGGGAATACTCAAATTAAAGAAAGAGAGTATAAGAAGGATAATTGATAGAAGAGTCTCAAAAGGGGATCCCTTTAAAGTTGCGGAGATCGCAGGGATATCTGCTGCAAAGAAGACTTGGGAATTAATACCTCTCTGCCATCAAATACCCTTAGAGAGTGTGAAAGTAAGATTTGGAGTTGAGAAGGATCACATAACTTGTGAGTGTGAAGTGAAAGCTAATTACAAAACTGGTGTGGAGATGGATGCATTAGTAGGTGTCTCAATCGCATTATTGACTGTATGGGATATGATAAAGGAATTTGAGAAGGATGAGAAAGGCCAGTATCCCGAGATAAGAATTGAGAGCATAGAAGTTGTGGAGAAGAGGAAGGGAGGTGAATGATGACGCATAGAGGGAGATGGAGAAGACTTAGGATCTCGGTTACTGTAGTGAGTGATACTAGGACTTTGAAGACAGATAGAAGTGGAAAATTGATCACGGAGATCTTGAGATCAGCGGGTCATGAGGTTATGTATGGAGGTATAATAGGAAATATGAGAGAGGAGATAAGGAGAAGTATAGAGGATGCTGTTGAGAGGGGGGTGGAGGTGGGGGTTTTCTGTGGAGGGACAGGGGTGGGGAGGAGGGACCTCACTGTAGACACCTTAGCTGAGGTCTGTGAGAAGGAGGTTAATGGATTTGGAGAGGCTTTCAGAAGTTACAGTATGAGAGAGATAGGTCCCTTCGGGATGCTAAGTAGGGCTTATATGGGGATATATAGGAGAGTTGTTCTGGTGGCACTTCCTGGCTCTCCTCACGCGATTGAGACAGCAACCAAGATTCTTATTCCGGTATTGTGCCATGTTGTAGAGGAGGTCAGGAGATGAAACCCTTTACAGAGCTTCTTAACCTTGATGCTGCATTAAGGAAGATCATGGAGAGAGTGAGACCGGTTATAGAAACAGAGAGAATTAGATTGGAGGAAGCTTTGGGAAGGGTGCTTGCAGAGGATGTAGAATCTCCTATTGATGTTCCACCTTTCAGTAGGGCAGCGATGGATGGATATGCTGTCCGTGCAGAGGACACATATAAGGCAAGTCGGGAGAACCCATGTATATTGAAGGTAATTGGGAAGGTGGAGACGGGAGGAATCTGGAAGGGCAAGATAGAGGAAGATGAATGTGTTGAGATATCAACTGGAGCACCTATTCCTATGGGTGCAGATGCTGTAGTTATGGTTGAATACACGAAGAGGGAGGGAGATAAGGTTAAGGTTTTCAGGCCAATATATCCCGGGGGAAATGTCTCGGAAAGAGGAACCGATATAAAAAGAGGGGAGAAGATACTTACTATAGGGAGTGAGTTAAAACCTTCTTCAATCGGAGTTTTGGCAGCAATAGGAAGGAAAGAGATTATTGTATATAGGAAGCCTAGGGTTGCAGTTATATCTACTGGATATGAGATAAGGAGACCTGGAGAGGAACTGAGACCTGGAGAGATATACGATATAAATAGTTACACTCTTTCGTCTGTAATAGAGCTCAATGGTGGGATACCTATTAGGTTGGGAATTGTAGAAGATAATGAGGAAAGATTGGAAGAGGCTATCAGGAGAGGATTGGAAGCCGATATGGTTGTATTAAGTGGAGGTAGCTCTGTGGGGAGTAGGGATCTGCTTAGAAATGTGCTTGAGAGAATGGGAGAAATTCTTTTCCATGGTATCCAAGTGAAGCCGGGTAAACCAACACTAGCCGCTCTCATAGAGAATAAGATCGTTTTAGCTATGCCAGGATATCCAACCTCCTGTCTGAGTAATGCATACTTGATACTGAGGCCTATCCTCAGGAGAGTAGCTAGACTTCCTCCCTCGAGAGATCTCAAGATAAAGGCAGTAATGGGTGAAAGATATGTACCAAGTTTGGGTAGGAGGACCTTCCTCACGGTTTCTTTAAGGGATGGAAAGGTATATCCTGTTTTCAAGGAAAGTGGGGCCATCACCAGCATGTCTAGGGCAGACGGATTTATTGTAATTCCAGAAAATCGGGATTTAGTTGAAGAGGGAGAAACTGTAGAGGTCTATCTTTTCTAGAACCTTTATATTTTTAAATTTTCATCCGTCTCCCAAACTTCATGAGTAGGAAGGCGGCAGTAATACGAGGAGACGGCACTGGACCCGAGTTGGTAGATGCAATGCTCAGAGTTATAAATGCGCTGGAACCAGAGATAGAGTTAATCCCCTGTGAGGCAGGATTAGAGTGGTGGCAGAAACATGGCGGAGATACCTTTATACCACCTGAAACATGGGAAGTACTCAAGAGTGTAGATGCATGTTTTAAAGGGCCAACCACAACCCTTCCTGGGCCTGGGACGCCGAAGAGTGTGGCAGTCACGATAAGGAGGTACTTCGACCTTTATGCGAATGTAAGGCCGATAAAAACCATTGAAGGAACCAAGAGACCTCTAGGTGATGTGGACTTCATATGTGTCAGAGAAGGTACGGAGGGGCTCTATGTAGGTGCTGAGAACAGAATAGGGGATACGGCTGTGGGGTTGAGGGTGATAACGAGAAGAGCATCAGAGAGAATAGCTAGGTTTGCCTTTAATCTTGCACGAGAGAAGGGGTGGGGGACTGTAACGCTCATACACAAGGCAAACATATGTAAGGAGACAGACGGATTATTTCTGGAATCGGCGAGAAGAGTGAAGAAGGAGTTTAGAGATGTGGAGTTGAATGAACTTTTTGTCGATAATTTCGCACAACAGTTAATTAAGAACCCACAGAGGTTCAATACTCACATAATTTTGGGCCCAAATCTCTATATGGATATAATAAGTGAAGAGGCATCAGCACTTATTGCAAGTATAGGATGCGTGTACTCAGCGAATATAGGGGACTCGTATGCTATGTTTGAGCCAGCACATGGATCAGCACCCAAATATAAGGGGTTGAACAAGGTTAATCCAACTGCAACTATACTTGCAGGTGCTTGGATGCTCAAATACTTGGGAGAGGAGGACAAGGGAGAGGCAATATTCAGAGCCACTTGGGAGGTTATAGGCGAGGGTCTACATGTCACATATGATTTAGGGGGTGAGGCATCTACAATGGAGATGGCTGAAGCGATTAAAAATAAAGCTGTGGAGATATACTTTAAGGGAAGATAATGTCGAAGGAAGCCAGGATAAAAGAGGGAGACGATATCCTCATTTTCATAGATAAAAAAAGAAAGATACTTACAAGGGCAGAGAGAGGGAAACTCCATACACATAAGGGATACTTTGATTTAGGGGAGGTAATTGGAAAAAGATTTGGAAATAGGATAGTATCTAATAAGGGATATATAGCCTACATTCTTAAACCAACTCTTTTAGATTACTATAAAAAATTCTCTAGGAGAACGCAGATAATGTATCATAAAGACCTCTCTTATGCCATTGTGTGGCTGGGCATCTCATCAGGTTCAAGAATCTTAGAGGGAGGAACTGGAAGCGGTGCCGCAACAGCTTTCCTCGCAAATATAGTGAAACCGAGCGGTAGAGTGGTAACATATGATGTGAATAAAAGATCCTTAGAGATAGCGGAGGAGAACCTGAGAAGATGTGGACTCCACAAATACGTTACACTCAAGTTGGGAAGTATATATGAGCCTATTGAGGAGGAATCATTTGATGCAGCTTTAGTTGATGTACCTGAACCATGGCTTACCTTCTCAACTCTTGAAAACTCGCTAAAGGATTCTGCAAGAATAGTATTCTTCACTCCCACCATCAATCAGGTTGAGAGAATAGTAAATAAAGCTGAGGATAGAGACATCCTAATAGTGGATACAGTGGAGATCATTGAGAGAAGCATAAGGGTGAAGGAAGGCATGACACGACCAGAGACCGTGATGATTGGACACACAGGGTATCTAACGCTGGCTGTAAAGGTAAAAAAAGACAAATAAAATAGACTAACTTGTCAACAACATAGGAAAATAGAGGCCTGCCGGCCTCATCTCCGGGGACTGAGCTCAAGATGTTCAACTTATTATATTTATATAAATTTTTTTGAAAAAACTATTAAATTTTTTACATAAATTTGATAAAATAGAGGGGGGAGAGAGGTAGAAAAGTTAAATTAAGTCCCAAAATTCGAGAATTCAACTATGTTTTCACAACATCATTATAAAATAAGAATATAGGAGTATAATATAATGCCTACCGGCGAGGGAAAGCCAGGCTCCAGATTAGGTTGAATGCAATGTTTAACCTAATCTGGGTTGAGTATGTAGAGTGATGCCCTGCCGGCCTCATCTCCGGGGACTGGGCTCGAAACCTGGAGATGAGGATTACCCGAGGCCAATGCTCTACATACGAGACATCGGGGTAACCCTATCTGTCCGGCAGATAAGGAGGGAAGATGGATGGGGGACAACCCGATAGTCTGGGCCCAGAGGGCCGGTAGGTTTTTGGTAAAATTAATTTTCAGGAAGACGTCTTTCTCTAGATAAGAATATGATTTGAGCAGGTTGTTTGTAGATCTACATATCCATTCCAAGTTCAGTAGAGCGACTAGTGAGAATATGGTGTTGAAGACTATTGATAGGATGGCGTCTTTGAAGGGATTGGACGTAGTTGGCACCGGTGACACCACGCATCCTAAGTGGCTTGACGAGATAAAGGAGAATCTCATCGAGGTATATGATGGAATTTACCAGTTGAAAGAGGGGAAAATCTTTTTTGTTTTAAGTGTTGAGATCTCCACAATTTATAGAGAGGGAGATAGGTTATGTCGCATCCATCATGTTATACTAGAGCCAGATATGGAGTATGTAGAACAATTCAATGGAGAACTCTCGAAGTTTGGAGACCTAAGTTTGGATGGGAGACCTGTTGTTAACCTGACATCTCAGGAACTTGTGGAGCTGGCTAAGGAGATTGATGAGTGGTGTGAGATCTTCCCAGCACATGCTTGGACACCACACTACAGTATCTTTGGAGTACACGGATATGATAGTATGAGAGAGTGTTATGGAAAGTATGTTAATAAGGTATACGCTCTGGAGACGGGTTTGTCTTCAGATCCACCTATGAACTGGCGTGTATCAAAATTAGATAGATTCACATTGGTCTCTAATTCTGATGCACACTCTCCATGGCCATGGAGACTGGGAAGGGAGGCGAATGTCTTCGAACTTGAAGACCTCAGCTACAGGGAGATTGTGAGAAGCATAAGGGGAGGAAAAATACTGTTTACAATTGAGACATATCCAGAGTATGGAAAATATCATTTTTCTGGACATAGGGAGTGTGGACTCAGCTTCTCACCGGAGGAGGAGAAGGCTTTAGAATATATTTGTCCCCGCTGTGGAAGACCTCTCACGAAGGGAGTGCTAAGAAGAGTTGAGGAGTTGGCGGATAGACCAGATCACTATAGACCCAAAGATAGACCGAAATATTATCATTTGATACCCTTAACAGAGTTGATAGCGAAGAGTGAGGGAATATCTAGTCTTTCAGCTAGGAGAGTGTGGGATATCTATACTTCTATAGTGAGAAAGTATTGTTCGGAATATGCAGTTCTTTTAGATGTGGATATAAATGAATTGAGGAAAAATGTAGGTGTGAGGTTGGCGAAAATGATTGAAGCTGTGAGGGAGGACAGGGTTAAACTGAATCCTGGGTATGATGGGGTGTATGGAGAGATTATATTCAACGAGAATACTCACTGATCTTTAGAGGGGTCAGATCCCTTGGAATGTAGTTAACTTTTCTCGGTGACGGACGGGTTCCATATTCGATTGTCCTCTCAGTAGCATCTAGAATGAGAGGCATGACATCTTCCCCCCTTATGAAGCCCAGCAGACCTTTTCTAGCATTCAACTCATCGAAATGAGTGATTCCATCGATTCTTGTTAAGGGACCTGCTAAAAGGAATGGAACCGGGTCACCTGAATGCATACCTCTATTACAGGGAGTTGAGTGATCTCCTGTTATAACTAGTACATTGCTCTTAACAAAATCCTCTTTTATAATTGAGAGAGCTGAGTCAAATTTCTCTATAAACTCCTTTTTTCCTAATGGGTCTTTTTTGTGAGAGAACACATCTGTCGCCTTTATATGAACAAACATAAAATCATATCTATCTATTTTGGAGAGAGCGACCTTAAGTTTGGAGCCTATATCAGTATTAGGAAGACCTGTTGCACCAGGAGCATCAAAGAGATCCATCCCAAGCATTAGAGCCACTCCACGATAAAGTTGACCTGCAGCGACAGCACCAGCCTTCATACCCCATTTATCTTCAAAGCTCACAAGCTTCGTCATAACACCCGGACTTCGTGCGAGAAAGATGTTCCCTATTGGTAAGTTGGCTTTCCTTCTTTTCTCATTGAGTGGTGAATTCTCAAGAAGTTTTA
>NJEE01000005.1 GCA_002255045.1 Candidatus Bathyarchaeota archaeon ex4484_205
CTAGGCCTATATATCCTATTGAGTAAGGTGTTTGCTCTATACTCAGTCTCATCGCAGGGTTACTAGAAACCTCTGCGGCCCCGGTTTTCACTTCAAAACCAAAAGGCTCCATGCAAAACTCTTCAAATGTTGCCCTCGTTCCGGAACCATGCTCCCGCACAAACACCATGATATCCTTATCTGGAAGCCCTTCTCTAACTTCGCTCCATTTAGAGTAAACTCCAGCGAAAATTTTTCCAACTTCTTCCAGAGTTAGATTCAATGGTTCGTTTAAGCCTTCAGTCACGCTTGGATTTACAATTATAGCTATTCCATCTATGGCTATTTCATGAAGAACTAACATTACTCCTTTCTGCGTTGCTGCATCTAACTCGCTCTGCTTGGGTTTTCTCGAGGCGGTTGCGATGTCGCATAAGTCATCGATGAGTTCGCTGTACCCTCGACCACTCCCGCCCCCCTCAACTGTAATGCTAGTTGTATTGTATACTTCCATAAACCTGATTGCGCATGCGTTAGCTATTGGAAGAACCGTAGTTGATCCTACCACTCTTATAGCCTGATTTCTCCACGCGCTGTCTTGAGGAAAAGGTTGCTGGGTTGTCTCTTGGTTTGTCAGGAGTATTGGGGTTAGAACAAACATTCCGATTAGTAGTCCAGCTATTAGCATTGAAGCACTCAAAGCCAAAGTTCTTACAATCACTCTCATACATTATCACCAACAAATACTACTATGAAAACAACTATATAGTTTATCGAAATAATTTCAGTAGACATAAAATAAATATAGAGATCTATATAGATAATCATTGGTGAATTCCATGAAGAATTCTCCGCAATTAAGAAAGGTTCAATTAACAGGAGGTTCAACATATGTAGTCTCGCTGCCCAAGAACTGGGCAAAAGCCGTAGGCATAGAACCAGGAGACTACGTGCAATTGATCCCCCAGCGTGACATGTCTCTGTTAATAGTTCCAGAAGAAGGGAGGAAAAAGGAGGGGCTCTCAGAGATCCTCATAGATGTCTCTTTGGCAGAGAATCCGGAAGATGTAGCAAGAGAATTCATAGCTTGCTACTTAGTCGGTTACGATATAATACATTTAAGTCTTGGGAAAAAAGCTACTGACTATCGAATTCACCTAAAGGATGTGATGAGGCGCAAACTAGTAGGCGTAGAGATAATAGATGAATCAACTAATCACATGACGGCTCGTTGTCTGATCGGACATGTCGATTTTCCAGTCAAGGATGCATTAAACCGAATGCATATAATGGCTTTGTCGATGCATGAAGATGCAATAACGGCCTTAAAAGAAAGAGATGTTTTTCTTGCACGTGATGTGGTGCAAAGGGACGACGAAGTAGACCGTCTATATTTCTTTGTGGTTAGACAACTGAAAATGGCAACTGAAAAGAGATTTATAGTAGAAGAAATAGGCTTGTCAAGCCTAAGAGATTGCTTAGGTTATAGGCTGGTTGCCAAAAGCATTGAAAGAATAGCAGACCATGCTACAAGAATAGCGAAGACTATACCGACCATGGAATATCAAAGTATTCCGGACAACATTATCGCCCTAATCATACAGATGAGTGTTATCTCAACGGACATCTGTCAGAACGCCATGAAGGCTCTCTATCAACTCAGTGTCAAGAAAGCGAATCAAGCCATACAAAGAACTACCCAAGTAATTAAACTAGAAGAAACAGCGATAAAATTAATCTTAGAAACTAAGCTACATATTACCACAGTTATTGGTTTAAGACTAATCTTAGAAAGCATCCGAAGAGTGGCAGAATACGGTGCAGATATGGCAGAAATAGCTATAAATCTTACAAGAAAAGTATGAGATTTTTATGAATCAGTTCAACAATTCTACAAGGCTTTAACGGCTAATCTCCAATTTTATATTTTTCATAACTTTTTTGGATGTTTCCAACACTTATACATACTGAAATTTCGTAAGTTTCCTAGGTATAGTCCTGTTCAGTCCATTGTCTATTCGTATACTATTGAGATATCTTCCTTCAACGTTATGCCTCAACTCGCTGGTAAAATATGTCTTCATCTTTCATGGCCAAGAGTTGATTCTACCATAAGATTCTCAGCTTCTCCATGGTTATCCCAAGTTTTCTCTGCAAGAAGCTCACCAATTCTGCTTACTTTTCATCTACACTAAAAGCGATTTTACTATATTACTGAACTCTACTTTCGACAGCACCCCGAGCTGCTCCTATATAATAACCTTTAAAGAAAATTGAGTTTTCTTGCTCTTCAACGTTTTGTAAAATATTAAAAAGGAGATGATAAAACTTAATTATTTCATATCCTAAAATTTTTAACATCTTTAGAGAGTTTTTAATATTTTTAGAGTAATTTCTATATGCTTCTAATTGTAATAATATATTAGGGTGGTCTAAAAAATTGCAACAAACCGAAGAAAAAATGTTGCAGAAAAAACTAAGCGAATTGAAGCCCGGAGAGAAGGCGACAATAGTAAAGGTTCAAGGTAGTAGAGCTTTAAGAAGAAGATTATTAGACATGGGGGTGATAAGAGGAACAGAGATTGAAATGGTGAGAAAATCGCCTCTTGGAGATCCGTTGGAGTTTTTAGTGAAGGGTTACAATCTCAGTCTAAGGAAGACGGAATGTGAAAATGTTTACGTAGAGGTGAAGCCATGAGTTTGAAAGTCCCGTTGGCTTTTCTTTCAGAAAACAAGCAAGCGGAAGTAGTTGAAGTTATAGGTGGAAGAGGTCTCGTAAGGCGACTTTATGAGTTAGGCTTCATTCCTGGGACAAAGGTTAGAGTCATTTCTTCAAATTCTCCAGGTCCAGTGTTGGTTGACATTAAGGGGACAAGAATGGCTCTCGGAAGAGGAGTTACGATGAAAATAATTGTAAACATGGAGTGAAACAATCATGTTTAGAGTTGCTCTTATAGGTAATCCGAATGTGGGGAAAAGCCTAGTTTTCAATAATCTAACAGGTGGAAAAGCTCATATTGGAAACTGGCCTGGGAAAACAGTTGAGAAGAAAGTTGGAAGATGTATGTTCAAGGGTGTTGAAATGGAGATTGTGGATTTGCCCGGGACATACAGCCTAACCGCGAACTCGATAGATGAGCTAATCGCCAGAGACTACATAGTTAAAGAAAGGCCAGATGTAGTGATAGACATTGTAGATGCCTCAAACCTTGAGAGAAACCTGTACCTAACCTTACAGCTTCTCGAATTGGAAGCGAACATTGTAATTGCGCTAAATAAGTTTGATATTGCAAAGGATTTAGGATACGAAATTAATGTAGACGAACTTTCAAGGCTATTAGGAGTTCCAGTAGTTCCAACAGTCGCGACGACCAAGGAGGGAATGGAAGAACTCAAAGAGGTAGTTATTAAAGCTGCTAAGGAGAAAGATAAAAGGCGAATAATCGAAATCAGCTATGGAAAGGAATTCGATGAGCTCATTGCTAAAATTGAGAGAATATTGAGAAGGGACAGGAATTTAACCAAGATTTATCCGGCTAGATGGCTTGCAATTAAATTGCTTGAAGCAGATGAAGAAGTTTTAAAAATTGTTGAAAAGAGCCCACATGTACGTGAAATAATTAATCTATTAGAGGTGAGGAAATGAGCGGAAGACTAAAGAAGCTTCTTGGAGAGGAAGCTGAAGTTAAGCTGGCTGAAAAAAGATACGAAGTTATAAGCGAAATATTACCTAGAGTTTTGAAGGGAGAAAAACCATTAACCCGCTCGGATTTGATTGATAAGGCTCTTCTGAATAAATATTTGGGGATCCCCATATTTTTGGCCCTTTGGTGGTTGCTTTTCCGCTTCACATTCGATGTTTCAGCTCCACTATCTGACTTGATAGACATAGCTTTTAGCAAACTCAGTGAAATATCTAGCACATATATTCCAAATGAACAATTGGCCTCTTTTGTAGCGGAAGGCCTCCTAGGCGGCCTCGGCGCAGTTCTCGTATTTATACCACCAATATTCCTCTTGTTCTTCGGGCTTTCAATTCTTGAAGACAGCGGATATCTTGCAAGAGCAGCCTTTGTCGTCGACAGAGCGATGTATAAGCTTGGGCTTCATGGGAAATCATTCATTCCCATGCTGTTGGGATTTGGGTGCAATATCCCTGGAATTATGGCGACTAGAACCATAGATAAGGAGGAAGATAGGATACTAACAATTCTTGTTAATCCGTTAATTTCATGTAGTGCCAGATTGCCTGTGTATGTTTTCATAGGTGGAGCCGTATTAGGCGGATATGCTGCTGCAGGAGTTTATTCAATGTACCTTCTTGGAATAGGCTTAGCAGTTCTTATGGCATTACTTTTCAGGAAAGCAATTCCATATTTTAGGGGTAAACCTTCAGTCTTTATCCTTGAACTCCCAATGTATGCTATGCCAACCCTAAGAAGCATATTGACGCATATGTGGGAGAGGGGAGTCATATTTCTAAAGAAGGCTGGAACGATAATTTTGTTAGCTACTGTTGTGATTTGGTTTCTTTCAGCCTATCCTTGGGAGTCAGTTCATGCTGGCTCTGAACCTTGTATAGAAGCCTCCTACATTGGGGCGTTTGGCCATATTATAGAGCCTATTTTCCGTCCATTAGGCTTTGACTGGAGAGCTGCAATCGCCCTATTCTTCGGTTTTGTTGCGAAGGAAGTTGTTGTTGATACTTTTGGGGTGTTAGGTTTAGGTGGAGCAGAAGAACTGCGACAAGTTTTCACTCCAGTTACGGGTTTGGCCTTCATGGTGTTTACACTAATTTATATACCATGTCTTGCAACAATTGGAATAATATACAGAGAAACAAACTCTTGGAAATGGACCATTTTCACGGTCGTTTACGAATTTATTCTGGCCTATCTTTTAGCTTCCTTAATAGTTGTAATTGGAGGATCGTTAGGGTAAGGTGAAAATTATGAAAGTAAGTAGAAGAAGCAGTCGAGCTTTGGCGGGTTACGCCATTATCTTAGGAAGTATTTACCTAATAATCGGTGCAGCCGAGTTTATAGCTGGATTATGGCATCTGCTCCAACCTGAGGCTGCAATCGCTATTCTAAACCTTCCAGTTGACTTGTTTGGCGGTTTTTCGGCTTTAGTGATCGGTGCCGCCTATTTAGGTGGGATACTTCTCTGGAGGGGGGAAATTGAATCCTTAGGCTTCCTATTGGTTGCTACGTTTCTCTCTATAGTGTTTGGTCTACTCTATTTTCTCATAGTATGCGCAGATGGGTTCAGTACACTAATAGCTACATGGGAAGGTGAGGAATGGACGTGGGAGTGGTTAACTTCAGGCACCGCGGGGCCAGGGATATTAAGACCAGAAATTTGGCTAGCCCTAATTTCCCTTCCACTTGGATACTTCGTCATAAAAACTACCAAAAGAGAGAAAGTTCAATGATGAAACTGAGGCAGGATAAATATAAAAAAATTACAAACTTGATAGCATCAGGACACATCTATAGGTTCTTTCTAACTTCATCTTCTATCATTAGTGACACATATTCCCTACATGTGAAAGGATGAACTCAAGAGCTGAGAAGCTTTTAGATAGGAGCATATTCACAAACTTAAAGAAGGTTAGACATATGGTGGGAATAACACACGGTTTTATCTCGTCGGTTCCGCTACTTCATTAAGATAAGGCTCATGAGTAGCTAAGTTTTTATAATAGGAATAAGAAATGCAAACTAAGAGATGAAAAAAGATTTACTTAATATCCTCGCCTGTCCAATGGATAAACATCATCCTCTAAAATTGATTATTTTCAAGGAGAGAAAGAAGCAATACGGAGATGAAAGTTGGGATGAAGTGGTATATGGGATTTTAATATGTGAGAAATGTATGCGATGGTATCCTATTGACGATGAGATCCCTATAATGTTGCCCGATGATCTGAGAGAGAAGGAGAAAGATATAACATTTCTTAGAAAATGGAAAGAGAAGATACCTGAAAGAGTATTAGAAGAAGGGCAACCACACCATCTTTAACTACAAATTTATATTTAAAATGGAAGAATAGAGTTATTTTAGTAGCCCGGTAGTGTAGCGGCCTAGCATGGTGTTCAATAAAGACCATATGGCTTTGGCCGCTGGAGGAGACCCACCGACGGGAGAACACCTCGACTTCGAATCTCCCCCGGGCTACCATATAACATCTGCTCAGTTCTCCAATCTTTTGGTGATATTTTTTGAAATAGAAGTGAAAGTTTGAAGCATAAGTTGTATGACTGAAGATAAGAAGTCTGAATATGTTGTTTATAAGCTTCCGAAGGACTTAGATGAAGAGATTTAGAAAATTGCTGGTGGGCTTGGCTACCGCAGCAAAACAGAATTCATTAAGGATGCTGTTCGCAGGCTTTGCTTGAGTTAGGACATTACACCTGAAAAGTGAAAGAAAGTTCACGTTTCTTGAAGAGGCTGCTTATCGCGGTCAATATGCCTACGAGAGCTATAATCCCCCTAGAATTTCAACGGCTGTCCAGAAATTCATATGTCCTTGTGTGATATATTATGGGGCCCATGTCACACGGCTGCCCAGCTATATGTCCGACGATCACAGTCTTCGTCTTCTCGGTTATCCACTCCTTCAGAGACTTCGGGTCCATGTTGAAGGTCTCTGGATCTGCATCGGCGAAGATGGGTATGCAGTTCTGAAAGAGGAATCGGAGCGACGGCTCCGGGTTCCGTGATCGGCGAAGAGACGACCTCACATCCGACATCGAGCCCTAAGGCTCCGAGCGCCGAGTGGATGCCGTTGAGATCATGTCTTTCATGAAGGCTGCCCTGAAGTCTGCTATAGAAGACGAAACCCAATGGAGTCTTCCAACGTAGCGGGATACCATTGCTCCACTTTTGCTCATTCTCTCCGACACTACTGACAAAGGCAGTGGATACTACGAGAGGAAAGAAGCTGACGTATAAAAGATAAAGGCGTGATAGTTAGACTTTATGCTTTTCCCATCCAGCTCTTGTTATAATGTCTACTTTTAGAATTTTAGAATAAGTTTCAAATAAGCCTAACCTCCTCAAAAATTTAGGTTATCCTAAAATGGTAGATTGGAGGGAACAATCTTGGAAAAGTCAGGAGGAGATTGAATGAGAAATAACATTAAGCCAAGTTCAGAGGGTTATTTTACGCTACTACAAAAGAATCGAAACTTTCGCATTTTTTGGCTCAGCAGAATCATCTACCTAACAGGAAACTTTTTCCGCTCAATCGCCGTTTCGGTAATGCTTTATCAATTAACTGGTTCCGGGCTCGCTCTTGGCGCATCCTTCGGCTTTAGTACGCTGCCACTTGTGATAGCCAGTCCCTATGCAGGTGTCATTGCTGATCGACATGACCGAAGAAAGATTATGATCGTTTCCATCCTGAGCACCGCAAGCATTGTCCTTGGCTTTCTTTTGATAACTAGTGTTGAGCTCGTTTGGTTGGCCTATCCAATCATTATTTTACTCACCATCGTAGGAACGTTTTCCGTTGCGGCACATGACGCATGGATGCCAGATCTTGTCACAAAGAAGCAGTACTCACTTGCAAATGCGTTAGATATCTCAATTTTTTTCATTTTAATGGCATTTGGAAGCCTTTTTGGAGGTTTGATTATCGAAAACTATGGTTGGGAGTCAGCCTTCATTTTCAATAGCCTTTCCTCCGCCCTTTCGGCGTTGTGCCTTTTCTGGATTCGGACACCCACCCAAACTCTTAATTACAAGCGCAGACCCCATTCCGTCTTGTATGATTTTATTGAAGGTGGGAGACTGGTTTGGAGAGAACGATTATTGCTTGGAGTAATCCTACTGGATGTTATGTATTGTTTTGGTGCTGGTGGCACTGGTTTGGCGATGACATTTTTTGCGTTGGACGTGTACGGTTTAGGTAGTTCAGGGTTAGGTGTATTATATTTTCTATATGGAATTAGTGCCGCGATCGGTGCGCTTGTGCTGTCACGATGGATTTTACATCGGCTAAACTTTCATAGACAGTGCCTACTCTTAGGTATACTCTGTCTCGGTGAAGGCATTTTCTTTGCGCTCTTTGCAGTAGGTCCGTCGGCTATCCATTCTGCCATTGCGCTTGCACTCAGGGCGATGCTCATGGGCATTTTCCCGCCAACCGTTTACACAGTGATTGTGCAGTTGATTCCACCAGAGTTCCGGGGGAGAGTTTTTTCGTACAGAATAGGAATAACCAGTTTAATAGTTGGCGTGATGCCATTTATATACGGTATGTTTATGGATGTTGCTCCCATGGAAACTGGGTTGCTCATAGCATTCTTAATGGGGATGCCCGGTGCAGTCTGGGCAGTCATTATAGCAACTGAAAGATTGAAAGCTGATATGAACACACACTTGTAGGCAATGACAGGAAAAGAAAGTTAATCTTCTTCATAGCATTGGTCGAAGTCAAAGCCAGAACAAGTAAGACTATATCGGTAATTCTAAGGTGAGGCTTATTCGCTACAGGTATACTCCACGATTTATCTCTATGGCTATTACCTGATATTAATTACATTCATTGCATTTTTTTCTTTCACGTTCGCTCTTAAAATTCCTAGATAATCTCCTTTTCCTTTTTCTCACAATACTTTTTGAATTCCTCTAGCCATCTCCTAACGAAACGCGGGTGATCCGCATAGTTTGTTGTAAACTCAACAAACCTAATGAACTGTAATATTGTCTTTGGGTGAAGCCTATGCTCGAGAATATGGGCATCTCTAAGCGCCACATCCTTCGGAACAAGAATCAACTCAAGAAATCTTCTGAAGGTTTCATGTCTTCTTTCAATAACTTCAGCTAGCTCTTTTCCCTTATCAGTTAATCGGACACCTCCGTACTTCTCGTAAATCACAAGTTTCATTTCCTGAAGCTTTTTCAACATCTCCACAACACTGGACGGCCTAACATTTAACTCATGAGCAATATCTCTGACTCGTGCAAACCCTTTACGCTCAACAATTTCGTAAATACTTCTCAGATAATCCTCAGCTCTTCCCGAGAGATCGTAGCTCATCGTGAGATCTGTCTAATATTTTTAGAATATTCTAATAAAACTTACCTTTAAAGACTGATGTTAATTATACTTTAAGGTTTGGCAATCTGGCTTACGTTTAAATATCGGCTTAAATTTCCCTTTTCCTGAGATTTTACATGTAAAGATTGTTTTCATCTTTGCTTTGTCTTTGCACCCAAACTATTAATCTTCTTGAAGTTAAAGAATTACACCGCGGCAATTAGGGCTACTAGAGTCTTGTCATCTAAAAAGAGCAATTTCATACTACCTCATTATTTGCTTTCGTACCTTGTTCCTCAAAAATTGCAATAATAATGGGGATAGTTGGATTTTTATGGAGATATAAAGCTAGCTTTTTCTGTTTTTGTTATCCTATTAATTGCTGGTTTAATCTGGGCTTTTTGGAATTAAAAATTATTCATATAGAAAATAAATCTTTGCTTTTAGAACTGCCTCCTTACAGAAGGCCCTAGATTAAAAATGTTCTTGCTAAAAGCTGGATTAGGATGAAAGATTTTGTATACATAGTTATGCTCTTGTTAGCACTTGGAGGAATGGCTTATGGTATTCTAAACCTAACAGGCCTTACCACCGTTATACTGAAACCCCTCTCACCGATCGCTAGTTAACCCCAATTCAAATATATACATTTGGTATGGTATCCGCCATTAGAATTCCATGCATAATTGCTTTAGGAATGCTCATCAAAGAATTCGAATTTTAAAAAGCAGTAGGTTTAACAGTATCATCAATAATTTATGGTCTTTTATTTACTGGTTTAGTTTGGAGAGTGATTCATCATTTTTAGCGGGGTACCCTATCAAAATGATATAAAGTTTTGTTGTTAAAATAAAAGATTAAAAGGGATTTATCTAAATCTGCATATCTGGACGCTGAAGGTAGCGGGCCCGGTGGGATTCGAACCCACGACCTACAGCTATCTTCAAAGTTATTAGGAGGTTCAGCCTTGTTTATTGTCTGCCGCCCTATCCAGACTGGGCTACGGGCCCACCTACAAATTTTAGCTACATAGAGATTTATATATTCTGTAGAGATAAAATTGGAAATGTAGGTTTGGTGCGAGGGTTGCCGAGCCAGGACAAAGAGGCTAGAGCCTTGTATGCGCGGGACTTAAGATCTTAAAAGATATCCCGTCCCGTAGGGGTTCGTGGGTTCGAATCCCACCCCTCGCACCATCTGTTGAGGTGTTGTTTGAATATTGGTGTTGAAGAGAATTGGCTGAAATTCTGTCAGAGCAAACTTTAGGCTGATATTTCTGGAAATTTTATATGTAGTTATACTTATGTTTGCAATAATTTCAGGTTTTATTTTTCCTCTTTCTAGTTTATTGAACATTTATATTTCAAATCTCGGGTATCATCTAAGAGAAAATGAAAATAGTATCTGGCCCAAGTTCGCCTGCATTATCTGTGAATATAAGCCGTCTCCTGAATGCTCCAATTGCACGTATCAAATATAAACGATTTCCAGATGGTGAATTCTATTTCAAATTTGAGGAAGACATTTCAGATGAGGATATAATCGTTATTCAGAGCCTATATCCTCCTCAGGAGTCCCACATCTTTGAGCTTCTTGTAATCCTTCATACAGCACGAGATCTAGGTGCAAATAATATCCATCTCTTTATACCCTATTTAGCATATAGCAGACAAGATGAGCGATATCTTTCTGGAGAGGCAGTAACCTCACGAATGTTAGCTGATATTATCCAACAATTCGACATAACTTCCTTTTATACCATTGATATCCATAATAAGAAAATTTTATCCTTCTATAAGGCCTCTGCCTATACACTCTTCGCTTCTCTTGAACTCGTTAACTATGCATTAAAACATGGGATAAATGATCCTATAATAATAGCGCCGGACGATGAAGAAGATGCTATAGAACGTGTGAAATATGCTGCCTCTAACCTTAGTCTTGAGTATAACTTTCTTGGTAAATTCAGAGACAGATATACTGGTGAGATAACAACCTTTGAGAGAGAGTTTGAGGTTAAGGAGAGAGACGTTGTCCTAATAGATGATATAATAAGTACTGGTAAGACTATGGCTAACGCTGTAAGAATCCTTAGACGTCGAGAAGCTGGTAAGATATATGTAGGTGTCTCCCATCTACTTCCCTCTCCTCATGCTATTCAACTGATATATGAAGCTGGTGCCGATGAGATTTTTGCTTCTGACACAATTCCAAGCGAACTCTCTAAAGTGAGTGTCGCCCCCATTTTTGTGCAGTCCTTCAAGAAAAATATTTAGGACATCTCAGTCTCTTTTAGCCATTTCTCCAATTTGTCAATTTGAATTTTTCCCTCTTTTCTCGTTTTTGTATCTCTAATTGTAATATAATTACCCAATATCTCTTTATCTCCTACATAGACAATATATCTAACTCCTCTCTTGAGAGCATACGTCATGCCTGCACGAACACGTCTTCTCATGAGATCTATAAGGGTTCTTATTCCTCTATCTCGAAATATCTTAGAAATCTCAATAGCTTTCTTGACGTTTTTCTCCCCAACAGCTATGACCATTACCTCTTTGGGCTCTTCAAGTTTGAGGGCTTCCTCCAGTTTCAACATAACCCTATCAACTCCTACAGCACATCCTACTGCAGGGACATCATATCCAAATATCTCACAGAGCTCATCATATCTTCCACCTCCATCCACTGCAATGTTTAATCCCTCAAGATAGACTTCAAAGATCATTCCCGTATAATACTCCAGCCCTCGTGCAAATCCCAGATCTAAATAAATGGTTCCTTCCCTAAAGCCTGAAGAATAGGCCATTTCAACTATCTCTCTAAGGTTCTCAATTGCCTTTTCTGCGTCTTCAGAAAATGAAATTAATTTCTCTGAACTCTCCAATATTTCTCTCCAATCGTAGCCTCTCAAATTTAGGAGTTTCCATACAACACTGCTGACTTCCTCTCTTATGTTCTTCTCCATAAGTCTCCTAGCTTTTCCATACTCTCGTCTATCTAGATATCCCAAAATTTTATTTATTGTACTTTCATTACACCCCCCTTTTCTAAGGAGGCCCCTTAAAACTCCTTCATGTCCCATCTTAAACTCATACTTTAGATTAAATTTCTCAAAAAGCCTCCTTGAGATGTCCAATATCTCGACATCAGCTTCCGGGTACCTTGAACCAACTATCTCATATCCGATCTGCGTGAACTCTCTATATCGCCCCCTCTGTGGTTCATCAAATCGAAATACATTCGCTACATAGAATAACTTTATTGGAAGTGGTCTCCCTCTGTATTTCTCTGCCACTAGACGTGCGATGGATGCTGTTACTTCTGGTCTAAGAACTACGTGCCTCCCGCCTAGATCTTTAAATTCATACATTCGGTGTACTATTTCCTCCCCTGATTTTGCTGCATATAGCTCGTAAGGTTCTACAGTAGGAGTCACTACTTCCTCAAACCCATAGATCTCAGATATTTTTCTTGCTTCCTCAATGAATCTTTGTCTTATTTTTACATATCCTCCCGCCAGATCTCTAAATCCTTTTAATGGTCTTAGTTTGATTTTCCCTTTCAATGTATGTTCACCTCACTAACATAAGCTAACATAGCAGTTAACATCCATAACAAGACCACCTTTTTCTCCCTCAGTGCCCTCAATGGGTCTGGTTTTAGAAATATCCTCAATCCAGAGATTAAAAAACCTATATCTGTAATTATTATAAATGAAACATATTTTATTCCAATTGGTTCATATACAATCGGCAGCCAACTATCCATGACTGCTATTACAAAGAATACGAGAACCAATAAGCCAGCTACTTTTCTTCCATACCTGACAGCTACAGTCCGTATTCCCTTTGCTCTGTCCCCCTTTATATCTGCAATTCCCTTTAGTATTTCTCTCCCTAATGTTGCAAAGAATGCTGCTGTGCTGAGTGACCATATAAATAAATTTCCCCCTCTCCCAACCGCTGTAGCTCCATAAATAAATGGTAAAGAAACCAAACTTGAAACTATCATGTTTCCCCATATTCCCGTCCTCTTAAACCATCTATTGTAAATGTAACTTAGAATTGCTGCTAATATCGCTATGATGAAACATTCTATACTCACTACACCACTTAATAATATTCCCACAGAAAGAAGTATTGCATATAATGTCCATGCTACTCTAACAGAGATTCTCCCTGAGGGTATTGGTCTTTCAGGCCTATTTATCTTATCTATCTCTAAATCTCTAATATCATTCATGACATTTGCCGCAGCTGTTAGAAGAGCGGCACTTAATGCTGCCAGCCCTAAATCCTGAGAAAACATATAAGTTTTAAGTGCAATAAAGCCCCCAAATATAACCCCAATTCCCATAAGAAGAAGGTTCGGAATACGAAGAATCTCTATATATGCCCTCATTATACCATCAACTTGCTTACTGTATAGTAAACTACCTCAGTTCTTCTGTCAACCACGGCAAGGATAAGTGTTTTTCTTAGTGCCTGTGTGTGTCTCAATAGTTCTGTTAGATCTCCGAAATTGAATACTTGACCTTCAAATATTCCATATATGATATATTTAGCTGGTTTTTTATCATATTTTCCTCTTTCATATACTCTGAAGTCGTTTCCAAACCTGTATCCCTCTCTTATTACATATCCTTTGCTTCTTATATCTCGATAAATCAGATATTTTATCATGAGAAGAGGATCTTCTTTCAAAAATTTTGATATAAAATCCTCAATTTTTTCTATTTTATTTCCTTTATCGTCAAATATCTCAATTTTTCCATTAAATAATAGATAAAGTGCCTCATAATTCTTCAATTTAAGATAGTTTCCTTCTTTTATGCCATATCCCTTCTCTACTAACTCATCCATATCCCCCTCTATTTTTATCTCTCCATTCTCTATTCGACCGATCATTTTCTTTGTCCATCCAATTTAGGAAGAAGGCTCAATTTTTATCTTTATCTTATCTCACTCAAGGTGCGCAATAGAATAAACTTCCACCTCTTCCTTACCTAAAGTTCTTCTCCACTTACTTCCAATCGTCAAGAGTACTGCTATTCCTCTTACACTCGCCTTCGCTTTTTTAACAAGTCTTACAAGTGCAAGTTGCGCTAACCCCTCTCGCATAATGTCATCCACAATCACGATGCTATCTCCCTTGCGGATGGATCCTCTGGGTACATATAACGTCTTTACTACTGCACTATTTCCCAATATGTAGCTCTCCTCATAGAAATCATGGACCCCTGCCTCCTTCTCTGTTTTCGCTATAACTAACCCTCTCTCCATCTCGTTGGCCAATAATGTCCCAAAGGGGACTCCATCTACTGCAGATGCAACTATTTTCGTTATGCGCATTCCCTCATATTTTTCTATAATTTTATATGTTGCCAACCGAAGAAGATTTATATTGCTCACTAATCGAGAGTTATCAATATATCCATTCTCATCAATAGAAACCAAATTCTTTACGTACTCCTCGATTCTTAGATAGGGAGAAAGCTTACGAATTATTTGTCTAGCTCTCTTAGTTGTTGGAAGAACCTGTCTCTTAACGTACCTATGTATTACATTAATCGGAAGATCCAATATTTCAGAAAGTTCTCTATATGTTTTCTCCTCCTTAATTAAAGTGAGTAATGAAACTGCCGCCATACGTCTCTTGATATCCGCATATCTTGCTGGTTTTACCAACACAATATTTCTCCATTTTATTGTATATATGTAATTTTCTTATACTAAAAAGACAACCTTTTAAAATATCTCATAAGAGAGGGTTTAGCAAATTGCAGAGCCATCTTCAGAGACCATCAATTTTAGATACTACTTTACGGGAAGGTATGCAAACTCCAAATGTGATGTTCCAGTTCGAAGAAAGGAAGGATATTTTGATCTCTTTAGATTCTGCAAACATAGACTACATTGAAATAGGCTCTCCTTACGCAAGTAAGGAAGAACAAGAAATATGCAATAAGTTAGCAGAACTTTCAACAAACGCCTCTAAAGTTGTGCACTGCCGTGCCCTTGAAAGAGATATAGATCATGCTCCGGAAGATGTAGATTGGGTTGCCTTATATCTTGCCACATCTCACAAACATCTGATAACGAAGTTCTCAAAGTATGCCTCTCCTGAGAAATTTGTCCTTAAACAAGTTCCAAAGGCGATAGAATATGCAAAAGATATGGGTTTCAAGGTGAGGTATACTGCAGAGGACGCTACCAGTACTGACTTAAACTTCCTCACTAAAGTTATTCTACTGGCCGCAGAGGCTGGAGCCGATTCGATAAGCATACCTGACACACGCGGAATAGCAGACTATGTCCAAATCGGTGAGTTATATAAAATGGTTCGAAGAATTCTAGATGATGCTCGCTTCAGAAATGTAATGCTAGAAGCTCATTTTCATAACGACCTCGGCTTAGCTCTCTCTAATACCCTCAGTGCCTGGTTTTCGGGTGCTGATATACTTCACTCCTCTATTAATGGACTGGGTGAACGTGCAGGCATAACAGACACACTCCAGCTGGCTACCGCACTCAAAGTGAAGTATCAGACAATAATCTATGAAGATGTAAACTATGATCTGCCCAGCCTCTATGAATTATCCCTTAGGGTCTCGAGGTATAGCGGCGTTCCTATCTCTCCTCACTGGCCGGTGTCAGGAGCAAACGTCTTCACTCACACTGCAGGTACACATCAGAAAGCTGCTTCCAAAGATCCCTTAACCTATCAACCCTTTTCTGCCTCATTGGTAAATCGAATAACCAAATTTGTATTAGGCCCGCTGTGTGGAAAAGAGGGTGTAAGAGCCTATCTGAAACAGATGGGTATAGATGTTTCTAAGATTCCCGAAGAACTAATAATAACTTTAAGAGACGCAATAAAGCAAATTTATTTCCTCCATGGTGCATCAGCTAAAAATTTGGAAAGAAGAGTTATCTCAGAAGTGTTGGAAGAGGGTGGATTCCCAATTTCATGGCATTCTCAAGAGCATTTCGATTCTATAGTACTGGTATCTACGCTAGCCTCTTCTTCCGAGGACTCCATCTTAGACGATTTTTCAACTATTCACAAAAAATGTAACTATGTTAAAGCTATATACGAAACTTGGGGCTCTCTCTATGACTATGTTTTTCTTATAAGAAATGTTCCATCTATAGCTGAATTGAATAATATTATCGATATGATAAGAGAGGTTGAAGGCGTCACTAAGACCGAGACTCTGATCATCGGGAAAGAATGGAATCAATAAATATTTCTTACACAGGAACTAGTAAGTTAGCAACTAGTGGAGCTACTTTAATACCCATATATACGAAGATGGTAATTATCATAAGTTCAATTCCACTTCTTATGTTGATAACCCCCCATCAAAAAGCAGCTCCTATATCTAATAATGCCGCTGCCAGCACTGCTGCTGCTACTCCAAATCGCTGTAGAATATAATACAGCATAATAAACATAGGAATACCAAGTAATGATCCTACTGCGATGGTCAGAAGAGGGTTGATTCCAGTGAGTTTAAGCCTGTGTCGCTATCATTGCTGTCATCCTAGGGCACGTAATGTAGAGTGCAAATGCTAAGGCTGATATTAGGAAGGCAATATAGTCCATTCTTCACCTCCTCTCTACTAGCAACATTGAGCTTTTAAGAGTTCCTCCATTATGTTCTAATAAAACTTCGACACCTTTCCTTGCTCTACTGAAATTTGAAGTGGCGGGCCCGGTGGGATTCGAACCCACGACCTTCGGCTTAGAAGGCTTACGTCTATGTCGACGCCCTATCCGTCTAGGCGACGGGCCCCCTCATTTTTACTTTCCTCAAGGATATTTTTATCTTTGGGCGCCTTCTTTCTGTTCCACAAATATTGTTGGTCTATAGGGTTCTGCCTCCCTTGCTTTGTCTTGTGGATCATACCTTTCTGGATCCTCCTCACGATATATCTCGACTGGTATTTGAAGCTCTTCCTCAATGTACTCTCCGTTATCTGTAAGTATTGCATATTCATCTAAGATCCCTGTTCTCATTCTTCTTCTCCTCAATCCCTCCTTGCTTCTCATTATCTTTCTCTTCATATGGGATGCGAATTTACCTACCTCATCCTTTTGCTCCGGCTTTATCTCGCTAAGAATCTCCCCTATCTCTTTCCCTTCTAGAAGTTCAAGATACACCTTCCACTTCCACTCAGAAGCTGTATATATTATTACCTTCCTTCCTCCTCTCAATAGTTTCAATATCTCTTTGCAGTCTTCTACAACTTGTTGCAGATACTCTTCTTCCTCTAGGATTTTAATGTCACTGTCCTTCATCTCCTCTAGTGGCCACTTTGCTGTGGCTACGAATTCTCTATGTCCCGTTCTCTTCCAAAGCTCTTCAGCTAGATGAGGCACGAAGGGTGAGAGTGCCTTAATCCACCTTTCCACACTTTTTTCCACAATTTCTTTATTCATTGTTTTCACCCTCCTTTGATAGTGTTTGAAAGCCTTCCTAAATCCGAAAAGAGCCTCCGTAGCCGCCTTTCTAATCTCAAATCCTTCCAGAGAATCTGTTATCGATTTTATAATTCTCTTTGTCTCCGAATCTAACCATTTGTCTATCATCCTCTTTTTATCAACTTTCTTTTCTTCCCAGATCCTCAGGATTTGTTCCACTACATTACTTAGAGCAGTTAAAGTCTCACGGGCATTCTCATCCCTCCAGTTAGGGTCATCCATCCCATCTGCAGCCAAGAGGAGTGTTAACCTCGTTGTGTCAGCTCCGAATTTCTCGATTGCCTCCATTAAGGTCACATAAATTCCTTTGGACTTATGCATTGCCTCTCCCTCTATTTGTACGAAGCCATTTACGCTTATTCCTCGAGGCCAATGTCTTTCCGGAAATATCGCTGTATGGTGAAAGATGTAAAAGGTAAGATGATTGGCTATCAGGTCCTTTCCAGATATCCTCACATCCACAGGATACCAATACTCAAATTCATTACGCATCTCATCTAAAAGATTCCTCTCTATTCTCTTGTCTCTAGAGATCTCTTTCACATTTCCCTCTCCCAAAAGTATGTAATCAAGAACCTCTGGCTCAAGTTGACTTGGCTCAATCTTCCCTTCATTTACAAATTTACTTATTGTGTAATAAGCCATGTAAATGGTTGAGTCGCTTAGTGTCTCTATCAGAAATTGTGGTGCCCAAGGTAATGATGTTCCTAGGCCAAAGGTTCTGGTAAAGGCCCAATCCCTATAATTGTCTATATAACTCCTGAAGAGATCTCTTGCCTCCTCTGGAAATATCTTCATTCTAGATAATGCTTTATGTGCTTTCTCTTTCCAATCTTTATCTGAATATTTTAACAAGTATTGATTTTCCATAATTTTAACGTGGCATCTTGTTCCACACCTACATATTACCGGTTGTGGGAGATCCAGCATTTTTATTGCTAACTTTCTTTCCTCCATCTCCTTGATAATATCCTCCTTAGCTATATTTACTGGCTTGCCAGAATACTTTCCACAATTTCTCTTCATAATGCCAGTATGAAACTCCTCCTTGTATATTATCTGTGTAGCCTCCTCAGCCCTTTTATCTTCCTGACTCGCTATCTTCATCTTATTGACTATTTCTATAGCAGGAAACTCTCCATACCCTTCACATTTTATGATAGAGATCGGCTCTATTTTCTTAATAACTTCTTTGTTTAACCCAAACTTTCTCAAATACTCCTCGTTATCCCTTAGATCCCGTAAAGCTAGCCAATCTAAAGGTGCATGCGCAGGCACGCTATACACTATGCCTGTTGCTATCTTTGGATCTACAAATGTGGCTGGTAAAATTATACTCTCTCTGCCCGTAATACCATCTTTGACATACTTACCTATTACTTCGCTCCCCTTGACCCTATCTAGAATCTTCACCTTATGAAGCTGGTCCTGAAGTTTAAGTGCTGCCTCTCTACTTACTATCCATTTCTCCTCATCTACTTCCGCTATTACATATTCGACCTCTGGATTGATCCAGATATTTGTGACGCCGAATATCGTCTCAGGTCTGAAGGTTCCGGCGGGAAGATATATTTCGTCATCTGTTAGCTTGAATTTTATAAGTGTGAACTCCTCAGGGGACACATTTTCTCCTGCTAACCTGTCATGGTCTCCTGTGGGACTTTTACAACTTGGACACCATACTACTGGGTGTGTTCCAAGTCTTATGTATCCTCTTTCCTTCAGCTTGAAATATTGCCATTGGACAAACTTACTAAATCCCTCATTGTAACTAGTTGTATGGAACTCCCGTCTCCAGTCGATGCCTAAGCCATATCTTTTCACGGCTTCTTTAGCTCTCTCCATAAAGAATTTGGCAATAAAGACTGGATCCTTGAACTTCTCTAATGTCTCATCATCTATATTCTCCTTTCTACGAAGCACCTGAATTGTTTTTTCATCTCCCCTCTTTATGCGCTCTGCTATTCCCGCTATTGTAACCCCAGTCCAATGCCAGGCAAAGGGATATAGGACATTATATCCTCTCATCCGCATGAATCTTGCATAGGTATCCAGCCTTCCGGCGGTGTATCCTGCTCCAACATGTAGCGAACCGGACATATATGGAAATGGGAATGTTACAAAACACTTCTTTCTCTCGTCAGGATCTGACTCATATAGTCTTGCCTTTTCCCATCTTTCCTGCCATTTCTCCTCGATAGCCTTTATTTTCTCCACAGTTAATTCCATTCCCTCTTGCTTTCAAAACACTATTTATGAGAGATAAATTTATTTCTCAAAATGGAGAGCACCTTTTCTCTGACTTCATGCTCCAGGAGCTTCCTATCTAGTACTTCTCCTAATCCTCCTCTGGCAAAGTAATTTCTCCCACCAGATCTTCCTCCAACAATTTTTGAGATTTCTCCTCCTATCTTTCTAGCATCTGCCTCTATTTCACTCCCCACTCCTATTATGTACTCCGTTCTCTTCTGTGAAATTGAAAATATTATTACTATTGATTTGCTGTTTTTATTGAGAAGACCCTCTAGAATTTTTATGCAATCTTCTATCTCTAATTTGTCTACAATTCCATAATATACAGTTATATCTCCTATATTCTCGGCATTTTCCTCGATTTTTCTTTTAATGTTCTTCATCTCCCTTGCTTTGTACACTTCAATCTGCTCTTGAAGTTTCTCCATTTTCACAAGTATTCCCTTCACTCTTTCTACCATTTTCTCTTCATTAGTTCTCAGCATCTTTGTGATCTCCTTCATCTCTTCCAAGATATTTTGTATATATTCTAAAGCACTTTCTCCCACCCTGAAAATTATCCTTACCACTCCGTCCTGAATTCTTTCAACTCTTACTATTTTAATGAGCCCTATATCTCCCGTCCTATTTACATGAAGCCCTCCACAAGCCTCCACTTCCCATTCTCCAATTTTTACTACTCTAATTTCCTTTCCAGGAACTACTCCCCCCTGATAAAGTCTAAATCCATATTTCTTCTCAGCCACATCCCTTGGCATCCATTTTATCTCCACAGGAATGTTCTGAGTCACTATTCTGTTAGCCCTCTTTTCAATTTCCTTTATTTCTTCTTCTGTAAGCATCTTATGGTGGGTAATATCAAGCCTACTCTCCTTAACTCCTTTCTGTGCTCCCGCTTGCCAGACATGTTTACCTAGCACTGTTCTTGCAGAGCCATTAATTATGTGAGTGGCTGTATGGTTCCTTCTTAAGATATTTCTTCTCTTCATGTCAACTATGCATCTTACATACTCTCCTATTTTGGGCCTTTTCCCCTCAAAATAATGTACTATCACTTTTCCAACTCTCTCTACATGAAATATTTTTGACTCCCCTTCTGGATGTATTATTCTGCCAATATCTGCTGGTTGCCCGCCTCCTTCAGGGTAAAAAATAGTCTTATCTAAAACAATTCTATTATCTTCAATCCAAAGTACCTTTGCAGAGCACTCTTCTCTATCTGGGTCTTCATAATATAGTTTTTTTGTTTCTGGAAGGTTAGTAATAGATAACTCTCTCTTTTTAACTGTTTTCTTTCTCTCTTCCCCTCGATGTTTCTCTGCTATAAGACTGTAAAAATTCTCTGGTATCTTAACCTTTACGCCTATTTTCTCCGCCTCCTCCGACACTATATCAGGAGGCACTCCATGTGAGTCGTAGAGTTCAACTAAACTCTCAAAATTCATTGTTCTCCTAGAGAGGATTTTATGTAGCCTTCGTATTCCCCTACTTAAAGTTTCCTCATATTTATTTGCCTCATATGTAGTAAGCTCAATTATTTCATCTCTCATTTCACGAAGATGAGGGAAACTTTCTCCCCAGAAATCAATCTGAGAATCTATGAGCTTAATTAGATCCTCTACATTCATTTGTAGTTTTAGGCCAGCTCTATACATTTTCCTAAAAACTAATCTCCCTAGGTATCCGACCCCTACATTTGAAGGTACAACTCCCTCTGACAGTATAAAAATTAGTGTCTTGGAGTGATCTAAAAGTCTATATATGCTTATACGCTGTTCTAAAGCTTTCTCAAGGTTATTTCTATCTATTGAGAACTTCTCCGAAATTTTTTCTATAGCTTCTCTCTCTGAAACCCCCTCGCTTATTTTCATAGTATATTCGCGCAGAATTTTTTCATCTATAGGTGACCATTTTCCTAATCTCATCAATAGCCTATAAGGCTCTCCATATAATGGTTCGAAAATGTTGCTTCCTCCATTCAAGAGCCATAGATATCTCTCCATTCCATATCCTGTATCCACAGTCCTAATAGGAAGTTTCATCAGTTCTCCATCAGTCTTATATTGCATGAAAACCAATGTGGCAACCTCCAGCCCTCCTACAATCACCTCAAAAGATGGTCCAGCATTTCCCCCTCCTGACCACCAGCTCTCCTTGTAAATTATCTCCTCATCCTTCAAACGCAAAACATTGGTATGAAAATCTTGGCAAAGTTCAATAACCTCTTCCTTCCAGTATATCTCCTTACCCGGATAATTGAATGCGTGATGTGCTGCCATCTCAAAAATTGTAAGGTGTCTCCCCATCGTGGAGCCAACCCGATCGATATCAACTAATCTAATACTGGGTTGGCTAATTGTCAAGGGGTTTGCCTGAGGTTCAAGAATTCCCTCTGTATAATATGGTTGAAAACAAACTATTGAAGCATCCGTGAGATATAGATCACCCCTCCATCTAGCCACCACTGGATAAGGATCAATCCTCTTATGTCCTCTCTTCTCAAAAAAAGTCAGAAACCCCTCGCGGATAACCTTTAGTTCAGGGGTGTAGCTCCCCATCCCCCCCTCTAAAAATTTATAACTCGCACAAGGAGATTCACCACAATCTTCTCTTTCATCGATACTCCAAAAGAAACATCCACACTTCTTACATTTTCTTCTTTTGTAACCTTTTCTTATTAAGCTCTTCAGCTTATATTCTTCCTCTGGAACTTTCAGATTTTTCATTCCCTTTATTCCCCTCACAAAATTTTATAAAGAGTTCGATAAATATCTTGAAGTTAGGTGCCGCGGTAGCTCAGCCTGTCTTTACGGGCTTTGGAGAGCGCCCGGCTGAAGACCGGGTTGTCGCCGGTTCAAATCCGGCCCGCGGCATCATTTTTCTTCTCCTGCTAACGATGATTTTACTCCTCCTCTTTTGGAATCTCCAAGACTAAAATAGATGTGATGGTGCGGCGGCCGGGATTTGAACCCGGGTTGCGAGCGTGGCAGGCTCGGGTCCTCGCCAGATTATCCGTATATTGTTACTCTAGACGACCGCCGCCTTTATATCTTATCTTCTCTCATCATTTTAAATTTTTGGCTATACTTCTACGCATTTACGCTCCTCATAATTCATATATTACCTTATTGCTGTTGCTTACTCAGTGATATGGAAAGTCCTATCTTAGTTGTATTCACCAGAGGTGGCCAACTTAATTATAACATTTGGTGTAGTGTGAGAGATCTCTTGGGTGGCTCTCCCTCTAATGTAAAAGGTATGCCTGCCACGGAGGTCGATATGTCCGAAATTAAGAGTGGGAGTTATCGTGGAATAATAGTAGGAGGTGGCCCCCTTTCCTTCTCTGTCGACAAAGATAGTGAAGAGTTCGCTAGACTCGTCTCCATCATAAGATCTGCTGAAGGAGTATGTCCTCTGTTGGGCATTTGTTTAGGTCATCAAGCCATTGCACTGGCTTATGGAGGTGATGTTTCGCACAGTATACGTGGCGAATACGGTGAGTCACAAGTTACTCTCTCCTCCTCAATACTTTTTCAAGGCATACCTAAGACCTTGTCTGTTTGGGTGAGTCACTTCGACGAAGTAGATGTGGCTCCCCCAGGATTCCGTGTTACTGCTTCATCTCCTTATTGTAAAGTAGAAGCCATGGAATGCGAGGAAAAGCTAGTTTATTCGGTTCAGTTTCATCCTGAAGTGGAGGAGACACAGTATGGACGCCGGATTTTCTACAATTTTCTTTTTCATGTCTGCGGACTTAGAAATGTGGAAGAACCTGAAAAGAAATATTCGCAGGCATATAATTTGCTTAGACAGGTAATTACTTCATCTCATGAGAGGAAAATAGCTCATCTAAAGCCTTTTACCTTGGGAAGAGTTGATGAAATTAAGCCGCCGAAAAATGTTCCTACAGTGGTTGAATATAGATTACTGTTCCCACCTTCACCAGTTTTGGCTCCCAGAGATTTTGTCAGAAATGCGATAAAATTTATACAAACTATCGTGAAGGATAAGTCAGTTCTGCTTGCTTTATCAGGGGGAATAGACAGCTCTGTGACTGCAGAGCTCCTCCGAAGGGCGGTGAAAGACCGTCTCTGGGCCATCCACATAGATCATGGATTTATGAGAAAAGGAGAATCTAAGGAAGTGGTAGGCGAGTTTGAAGACAGAATTCCAAATTTAATTTACGTAAATGCCTCAAAGCTTTTTTACAATGCCGTTGTTGGGAAGACTGATGCTGAGGAAAAACGTCTAGCTTTCTCGAACGTCTATTTCAAAGTTCTAAATAAGTTCTCTCAAGAGATAGGATGTGAGTATATCTCTCAAGGTACCATTTGGCCTGATATAATTGAAAGCATGAAGAGAGAACGTGTTTCTGAAGGTTCTTCTTCATATATAAAGAGCCAGCATAATGTCTCTCCTCCAAAGGAATTTATGTCTAGCCCTCACCTCAAAGGGTTAGTGGAACCAGTTGCTGGCTTATTCAAAAATGAGGAAAGGCCACTTGCAGCTTATTTGTCATTGCCTCCTTCCTTGGTTTTCAGGATGCCCTTCCCCGGTCCGGGTCTTTTGGTGAGGATTGTAGGCGAAGTTACGATTGAAAATATTGAATTAGAGCGTAAAGTAAATGAAATCGTTGAGGAGGAGGTCCTAGGATATACCACCAAGACATATGGTATTCCTATTTATATAAATGAGTTCGGGTATCACGTTCCTTGGCAAGCGTTTGGATTCATAATGAGAGACAGTTCTCTCTCCTTGCCCGATAATCTCTATGAGACAATATCTGGCATTTTAAAGACAATCTTGGTGAAGTATAACCTCACTTTGGAGGATATGTACCTCTTGGAGGGTAGAATGACTGGTGTCAAAGGGGATAATCGTACCTACACCTTCCCCCTTGTTATCAAACTGAGGGATTCAATCCTTCCCTCTTACGATTGCCTCTGTGAAATTTTCCGAGCTGTAACTTCTGTTCCACATTTCAATATCTCACGTGTCCTTCTAGAATTAGAGAGGAAAAATGAAAAAAATGGAAGAAGGTATGTCGCAGGTATCCGAGCAGTTATCAGTTCTAATGCCATGACCGCAAAAAATATGCCTCTTCCCTTTACTGTGGTAGATAGCATAACATCTAAACTTCTTCGTTTTTCAGAGGTCTCTTGTGTAGTGTACGATTTCGGACACAAACCCTCTGAAACCATCGAGCCAGAGTAGGTTGCTATCCCTTAAATATCTCTGTCAATTCCAAAAGTTCCTCTGGCACAGTCTTTAGTTTGCCAACAGCTTCTTCTAGTGGTATTGGTACAATGTCCATCCCTCGTAAAGCCACCATAACCCCATATTTTCCACTTCTCAGGCAATCTACTGCTGCCACACCCAATCTTGTGCAGAGAAATCTGTCAAAGGCATTAGGTGATCCTCCCCTTATCACATGTCCCAATACTACATCTCTCACCTCGAATTCTGTTGCTTCCTCTATTCTTTCTGCTAAATATTTTCCTACCCCTCTCATTCTCACATGTCCAAACTCATCGACCTTTGCTCCCTCTGCTATAACCTTGCCCTCAATAGGAGTGCCCTCCGCTATGACTATAACTGTGGGAGTTTTTCCGCTTCCATGTCGCTTTTTAACAAACTCTATTACATCCCCTATTTTGAAGGGTTTCTCTGGTGTAAGAATTAAATGTGCGCCACTGGCTATTCCTGCTACTAATGCAATCCATCCCGCATGTCTTCCCATCACCTCAACTACCATTACCCTATCATGGGATTTTCCTGTAGAGTAGATGTTATCTATCATTCGCATTGCCTCCTCTACTGCTGAATAGAACCCAAAAGTTACATCTGTGCCACTGAGATCATTGTCTATAGTCTTCGGGACCCCTACTACTTTTATCCCTTTATCCTTCCACAGTTTATTTGCAACTCCTAAGGTGTCATCTCCTCCTATTGCAATAAGCCCATCCACTCCCATTTTATGTAGATTCTCAGCCACTTTCTCGGGTCCATCTTTTATTTTGTAGGGATTTTTCCTTGAGGTCTTTAAGATTGTACCGCCCATTCTTATTGTTTCATCTATCTCATCGTAGTGTAGCTCTACGGTGTCCAAGTCCAAAAGCCCTGCCCATCCTCTTCTAATTCCTATCACAGTATCTCCCCCATCTTCAGCCCTCTTAACAACTGCTCTTATAACTGCATTGAGTCCTGCACAATCCCCTCCTCCAGTTAAAACTGCTATCTTCATCTCCTCCTACCCTCCTTCCCAAATAACCTTACTTCTTCATTAATATTTAGTTTCCCCAGCATTTCTCTTCTACTCACGCGGCATCACGATTATTTCTCGCACCTTCAGATCTAGAAATTTCCTTGTATATGCAGTCTTCAATACTATTGCGGTATCTGCTCCTCTGCCAGTACCTGCTATACTGACGATCTCCTCGCCAGGTTTCACTAAACCAGCATCTGTCACCATCATCGCAATCTCTATGCACACCTTCATTCCCTCACAGAACCTCCTGAAAGCCTCAGCTACTGCTCTATTCACATCAAATCCTTGATACTTTCCTCTGAGGGCATCTCCCACCCCCCAGCTTAGCGTATGAGGTGCGAAAAGTAGGGTCCCACCCTTCTCTCCAATTTTCCTTTTTGCTTCCTCCGTATATTCAGCTCCTCCGGCATGCCCAACTACTATTATCCTCATATCTGTATTTTTGAATTCCTCAAGAGCCTTTAGGCCTGTTTCTCCAGTTGTAGAGGCTACTACTATTGTCTTTATCCTGAGTTCTAAGGCTCTCTCCTTCGCCCTCTTGAGTGTCTCTTGAGTGTTTTGCGATCCTGCTTTTTCAAAGTAAAGTATTCTCCTCTCATTCATATCTTTTTATGGTCTCCGCTAACTCTAAATAATTTTCCTCCAATTTTGTTCTCGCAATTCCCCTTACGTTTGGAAAATCTTGGTTATCATTCAAATCCATTATAACGAAATCTCTCTCCTCAATCTCTGATGATATTGCTTCAGAAATCTTCTGGTGAGTAATATTCTCCCGGTATTCCTTACATAGTTTTTCCTCTTTCTCTTCTAGCTCTATTATTTCCTCTTCCCCACCTATCTTCAGGTCAATAAATTTTTTATAAGCCAGTCTCAGTCGTTTTCTAATTTGTCTTATTTTCTCATATTTTTTCCTCAATTCGCCTACATCAATCTCCAAATTCTCATCAATCTCCA